>NZ_JAIZ01000405.1 GCF_000710465.2 Kitasatospora sp. MBT63
ACACCCGCCCTGTCGCTGACCGGGCCACGGAGCCAACCCCATACAACCGATACGGAGCAGCCCGATATGACAGACCCCATACTCACCGCGCAGGACCGATGCGACCGCTGCGGCGCTCAGGCCTACTTCCTCGCCCGGCTCGGCCAGGGCACCCTGCTGTTCTGCGCCCACCACGGCCGGCAGCACCAGACGGCCCTCGAGGACCGGTTCGTCGAAATCGTCGACGAAACGCACCGGCTCACTCCTGCGGCAGTCTGACACAGGTGTTCCCCTCGGCCCCGCTCAACGTGGCGGGGCCGAGGGGAACGCGCACGGAGGCGACGGCTCGCAGTCGGCCCGGATGCCCGGGGCAGCAGAGACGCCGACCCGTCCGGGACTCACACCGGCCGCCGGTGACAAGCCAGGGCGGACCGGCAGGACACCTCGCGCGGGGACCCGAACCCGGCCGTCCCGCCCCGCCGCTGAAGGGCCGAGGCCGTCAGGCCACAGCGAGGACGATCTTGCCGGTGCTACGGTCCTGCTCACCCAGCTCGTGCGCCTTGGCGGCGTCGGCCAGCGGCACGACGGCCCCGGCCACCGGCTTCAGTTCGCCCCGTTCCACCAGCGCGGCGATCTCCCGCAGGCCGAGCTGGTCCGGCTCCACCAGGACCCACACCGCCCGCACCCCGTCCCCGGCAGCCGGAACGTCGTCGGGCCCGGGCAGGGTGACCAGCCGGCAGCCTTCCCGCAGCACCTTCAGCGAACGCTCGGCCGCCTCTGCGCCGATTCCGTCCAGCACGACGTCGACATCGGAGACGACGTCCTCGAACCGCACCGCCCGGTAGTCGATCACCT
>NZ_JAIZ01000406.1 GCF_000710465.2 Kitasatospora sp. MBT63
CGGCCGAGGTTGTCGTAGGTGTAGTGGGCGGAGGCGAGTTCGGTGGTGCCGTCGGCGCTGGTCTGGACGGCGGATTCGAGTTGGCCGGTGTTCTTGGCGTAGGTGTAGAGGGTGGTGGCGCCGGCGGCGTCGGTGGTGTGGGTGAGGCGGCCGGCCTGGTCGAAGGCCTGGGTGAGGCGGGGGCCGTCGGGGTAGGTGACCGCGGTGGTGTTGCCGTCGGCGTCGTACTCGTAG
>NZ_JAIZ01000407.1 GCF_000710465.2 Kitasatospora sp. MBT63
AGCCGGGCGGCGGGGAGCCCGAGGTGCGGCTGCCGGGCGCCTCGGTGCGGATAGGGCCCGGGCCGCGCGCCGACCAGACCGGCAGCGTCGCCCCCGCCGTCCCGGCGACCGGCACGGACTGGGTCCGCCGGACCGGGGCCGCGCCCGTACCGCGTCCCGGGCAGCCGTCCCGGGGGGCGCCCGCCGCGCGCTGGCGGCCCTGGCGGTTCCGGATGTCCAACGACGTCTGGGGCACCCCGGTGGTCGCGGACGGCACGCTGTTCGTCTCCAGCTTCGAGGTGCACGCGCTCGACATCGCCTCCGGCGAGCGCCGCTACAAGACCCGGGACGTGGCCTGGGCGCTGGCCGTGGACTCGGGGCGGGTGCACGCGGCCGACGGCCCGCACCTGTACACCGTCGACGTCGCGGACGGCACCGAGCGCTGGCGCAGTTCGCTGGACGGCTGGATCTTCTCGCTGGACGCCGCCGACGGGGTGCTCTGCTGCGGGATCAGGGGCGGCGGGGTGCAGCTGCGTTCGGCGGCCAGCGGCGCCGAGCTGTGGCGGGCCGACGACGCCCAGCAGGACTACGAGAACCCGCAGTCCGGGCCGGCCCTGGTCGGCGGCGCCGCGTACTACCACGGCGCCGGCCGGCTGCGCTGCGTGGACCCGCGCGGCGGCGGGCTGCGCTGGTCCTTCCAGCTGGGCGAGGAGGTGCCCTCCCGCCCGGTCGGGCGCGCCGGGGTGGTGTACGCGACGGCGGGCACCCGGGTGCACGCGCTGGACGCGGCGACCGGTGCGGAGCGCTGGCGTTTCGACGCGCCGGTGGTGCTGTTCACCCCGCCCGCGGTGGACGACGGGGCGGTCTACGTCGCCGACTACCTGGGGACGCTGTACGCGCTGGACGCCGCCACCGGCCGGGAGCGCTGGCGCGGCCGGACCGCGCCCCGGCAGGGGGCCGAGCCGGTGGTGCTGGCCGACGACACCGCCCTGCTCGGCTCGGGCGACACGCTGTTCGCCTTCGACACCGCCTCGGGGCGGGAGCGCTGGCGCTACGCGGCGCGCGGCGAGATCGTCGGCCTGCCGGCGGTCGCCGACGGGCTGGTGCACCTCGGCAGCAAGGACCACTCGCTGCACACCGTGGACCTGGCGACCGGCCGGCTGCGCTGGGAGCTGGGCACCAAGGGCGAGCTGACCGGTTCCCCGGTGGCGGTCGGCGGCCGGGTCTTCGTCGGCAGCAAGGACCGCTGCGTGTACGCGCTCGACTCGTACTACGGGACGGCGGTGCCGTAGGCCCGGCGGTGGTGTCGGGCGGCGGCCCGGCCGGACGGGCGGGGGCGGGTGGTCAGGCCCGGCGGGCCTGCGGGTGGCGGGCGCACCAGCCGTCCCAGGCGGAGGCGACCATCGACTCGACCTCGTGCCGGGCCGACCAGCCGAGCTCCTGGTGGATCAGGTCGGCGGCGGCCACCACCCGGGCCGGGTCGCCCGCCCTGCGCGGGGTGATCTCGGGGGTGGTGTCGTAGCCGGTGACCCGGCCGATCACGGCGAGCATCTCCTGGACCGACACGCCCTCGCCGCGGCCGATGTTGAGGGTCAGGTTGACCTGTCCGGCGGCGGCGTCGAGCCGCTTGACGGCGGCCACGTGGGCCGAGGCGATGTCCTCGACGTGGATGAAGTCGCGGACGCAGCTGCCGTCCGGGGTGGGGTAGTCGTCGCCGAAGACGAGCGGGGCGCGGCCGGCGGTCAGCCGCTCGAAGACCATCGGGACCAGGTTGGTGACGCCCTCGTCGGACAGCTCGGGGGAGGCCGCGCCGGCCACGTTGAAGTAGCGCAGCGACACGGTGGACAGGCCGTGCGCCTTGGCGGCGGCGTTGATCAGCCACTCGCCGACCAGCTTGGTCTCGCCGTACGGGTTGATCGGCGCGCAGGGGGTGTCCTCGGTGACCAGGTCGACGTCCGGCATCCCGTAGACGGCGGCCGAGGAGGAGAACAGCACCCGCCCGACGCCGGCTGCGACGGCCGCGTCCAGCACCACCCGCAGGCCCTCGACGTTCTCCTGGTAGTAGCGCAGCGGCTCGGCGACCGATTCGCCGACCTGCTTCTTGGCCGCGATGTGCAGCACGCCGGTGACGCCGTGCTCGCGGATCGCGCGGTCGACGGCGGCCCGGTCGAGGGTCGAGCCGACCACCAGCGGCACCCCGGCGGGCAGCCGCCCGGCGGCACCGCTGCTGAGATCGTCCAGGACGACGACCTGCTCGCCGGCCGCGGCCAGCTGCTGTGTGACATGCCCGCCGATGTAGCCGGCCCCGCCTGTGATCAACCAAGTCATGCACCGAATCCTATGGCGGCGCGCCGCCCCGATGAACCGGACATAAAGGTGAAATGCTGACAAAGGTCGGTCCGTTCGCGGCCCTTGAGGGGCCGGGAGCCCGCTGCCGACCGTGTACGCACGAACCGGAGGACGTCCAGGTGCGCCCCAAGAAGGTCCCGACCCGGCCGATCCCGGCCGGACCCCGCCCGACCGGCCCCAAGGCCCGGCTGCTGCCCGCCGTCCTGCTGACCCTGGCTGCCCTGGTGCTGACCGGCTGCTCCGGCGGCTCCTCGTCCTCGTCCGCCGCCGCGTCCTCCTCGGGGGCGCTGCCCTCCCCGTCCTCGTCCGCGGCCAACCAGCTGGAGAGCGACTACCAGCGGGTGATCGCGACCGTC
>NZ_JAIZ01000408.1 GCF_000710465.2 Kitasatospora sp. MBT63
GGCGGGTGGGAGAGGGGCCGCCGTGTGTCCGTCCGCTGCCTGCTCGTCCGCCGTGGTCGGGCGGTTCACCGGCGATCCGGCGTACCGCGTATAGCGGCCTTCGGCAGCTCGGCGCTGTCGGCCGCGGGGTGGCGTCGGGGCTGGGGTGGGAGGGCGGATGCGGCGCCGTTGCCGGGGAACAGCCGGTCCCGGGCGCGCAGCAGCGGCCCGGTGAGGACTGCACACAGGACGGTCACCGCGGCGCCGGCGAGAACGTCCGCGAAGTAATGGTTGCCGGTACCCATCACCACGACGGCGATCATGGGAGGGTAGAGCACGCGCAGCGTGCGGACGGACGGATCCTGCGCGTGGCGTACCAGGATCAGCCCGCACCAGAGGGCCCAGCCGACATGCAGGCTCGGCATAGCGGCGAACTGGTTGGTCAGCGAGCCCACTCCCTTCGGGGCGCTGGCATCACCACTCCACCAGCCGATGCCTGCGTGCGCGGCCATGGTGTCGGTGAATCCGTAGACGCTAGGCATCAACCTGGGCGGTGCGACGGGATAGAGGATGAATCCGGCCAGGGCGAACACGGTGGTGAGGGCCAGCCAGGTGCGGGCCCGACGGTAGACGGCGGGACGGGCGCGCCAGAGCCAGATCAGCACGGCCGGCGTGACCAGATAGTGCAGCGAGGCGTAGCTGAAATCGCCGAACACACCGAGTGACGGGTGGCGGGAGAACTTGGTGTTCAGCCAGAGTTCGGGACTCAGGTGCAGCCACCGTTCCGCGTCCAGCAGCCGTGCGGCGTTGTGCCGGGCCGCTTGAAGGTCCCCCCGCACCAGGAACCTGCTGCTGTCGTAGACGAGGTAGAGCACCGCGACGAGGAGGAGTTCACGCGTCCAGCGGTGACGGCGCGCAGTGCTGGTCCGTCGGGCCGTCACCGCTGGACCCCGGGGTCCGCGAGGGTGCCGGCAGTGGCCTGGTGGGTCATGGAAGGGGGCTCCTGCTGCTCGCTGCCGCGGCGATGTACCCGGTGGGGCCGAGCCGAGGCTGGTGGGCGTGTGACGGCTTTCCATCCGAACGTGGTGATCCGCCGATGGTGGCCGGTAACGTCCGGCCGGGCGGTCGGCGGGGACCGCGTACCGCCGGGTCCCGGTCCGGCGCCGGACGGCGTGGCGGAACAGAACCGTTGCCGACCGTGCCGGTGGACCGTTCGATCCGATTCGGGCCGGGATGCGGCCGGGAGCGGTTTCACACCTACCGGCGGACGGGAACCGGCTGACCGACCCCGACGTCAGCGGCCGATGAGCCGGGCGCCTTGGAACGGGTGAGACCGATGGCGGCGGCCGGCACGGTCAGCAGCATCACGATCATGCCGATCACGAAGGTGAGGGTGAACTGGCCCTGTTGCGGCAGCGGCGGCACACCGGCTGGCAGGCCCTGGATCAGCTTGGAGGCCAGCAAGGAGGTGACGACTGCCGAAGCGATCGAGCTGCCGACCGACCGGGAGATGGAGTTGATGCCGTTGGCGATGCCGGTCTGGTTCAGCGGCACACTGGCTGCGATCAGCGCGGGCATCGCGGCGTAGCCGAGGGCGATCGAGGAGCCCGTGAGCAGGCCCGCCACGATGATCCCGGCGCTGGAATGGTGGGCGAACGCCAGCCAGGCGAAGCCCGCGGCGCCGATCAGCGCGCCGAGGACGAGCGTGAGGCGGGCACTGATCCTGCGGACCAGGATGCCGCCGACGGGAGCCGCGACCAGGCCGATGAGGGAGCCCGGCAGCAGGTACTCGACGGAGGCCCGCAGTACGGAGGCGCTGAAGCCGTAGCCGGTCAGTGCATGTGGGATCTGTACCAGATAGGAGATGCCGATGAACTGCGCGAACATGGCGAAGCCGACGAGCAGCCCGATCAGGTTGGTGAAGGCGACCTGCCGGTTGGTGAACATCTTCAGGTCCACCAGCGGCGCCGTGACCCTGCGTTCGACCAGGACCCACAGCGCGGCGACCACGACAGAGCCCGCGAGGCAGCCGAGTGTCCGGTTCGAGGTCCAGCCCCACTGGTGTCCCTGGGATATGCCGAGCAGCAGGAGAACCAGGAAGCCGGCCAGGGTGAGGGCGCCCGGCAGGTCGATCCGGCCTCCGGCCGCGGCGCCGCGGCCGGGCACCAGGAACACGAGGGCGGCGAGGGCAAGTACGGACAGGCCGGTGGAGGCCCAGAAGACCGAGTGGTAATCGGGGGAGGCGCCCTGGGTGAGCAGGCCGGTGGTCACCAGGGAGAGCCCGGAGCCGAACGCGAGAGTGCTGCTGACCAGGGCCATCGCCCCGGGAAGCCTCTGCTGCGGAACCTGGTCACGGATGATCGACAGAGCCAGCGGGAAGATTGCGGTGGCAGAGCCCTGAAGTGCCCGGCCGACGATCAGCAACGCGAGGGAGGAGGTCGTCGCCGCGAGCAGGGACCCTGCGATCATCACCACGAAGACCGCGATCAGCGTGAGTTTCTTGCCGTACAGGTCGCCGATGCGGGCCAGCAGGGGAGTGAAGACCGCGGCGGAGAGCAGCGTGGCGGTGGTCACCCAGCTGACGCCGGCACTGGTGCTGTGCAGGTCGTGTGCGAGCAGGGAGAGGATGGGGACGACCTGGGTCTGGGCCATCGAGACGACCATCGCTGCCAGACCCAGGGCGAGGATCAAGGGCATGCTGCCGCCGCGGCGGGCAGCGGAGCCCGCGAGGTGGGTGGTGCTCATGTAAGGGTTCCTTCTCGGCCGGTGGTAGGCAGGACGGCGGCGGCCATCCCGGTGCCGGCATCAGCATCACCCACCCCCCGCTCGCGCCCATCCACCGATCACACCGACGACCGGCCCCGTGGTGCCCCGCCCAGATGCCTCGACCTGCAGCGGAACGGGCGATCAGAGCGCAGGTCGTCTGGCGCGCCACAGCAGGCTTCGGCCTGGCGTGGGAGAGCGTGGCGACATGAGGATCGCGAGCCCGGCCTTCTCCGAAGGAGACTGGATTCCTGCCGAGCATTCCGTCGACGGCGGCGAGTACCCGGTGCCGCTGGAGTTCGAAGCGGTGCCCGCAGGGGCGGTCAGTCTGGCACTGGTGGTGCACGACCCCGATGTACCGCGCGACCGGCGGCCGGACGGAAATTTCGACCACTGGGTGGTGTGGCGCATCCCGGCGGATCAGCGCCAGATGTTCCAGGAAGACGGGCAGGTAGGGGTAGTGGGAGCCACCACTCGGGGAACCAACACCTGGATCGGTCCCGCCCCGCACCCCGGTGACGGTCCGCACCGCTACTTCTTCACCCTCTACGCGCTCGACACCGCCCTGAACCTGCAGCCCTCCGCGGGGCGTGCGGAGCTGGAGCACGCAGTGGAGGGCCATGTCCTCGAAAGAGCCGTGCTGATGGGCCGGTACCAGCGAGGTTGACCGGCCGCCTGGGCCGGGGCGGCCTGTCCGTTCTCTTCGAACCGGTACCCGGGGGCCGGCCTGCGGCCCTCACCGGACTGATCAACGGGATGGCTGTCGGCCTTCCCCTCCTGATGGGCGTGGTAACCGGTGACACCTCGGCGGGCGCACTGGCATGCCTGGGCGCGTACGTGGCGGCGTTCACCAACAAGGGCGGACCGCGCAGGCAGCGGACCACCGGACTGGTCGTGGCCGCTGCGGTCAACGCGCTCGCCTTCTGGACCGGCGAAATGGTGGCCGGTCTGTTCCCCGTCGCCCTGACCCTGCTCATGACGCTGGTCTTCCTCGCCGCGATGGGGTCCATGGTGCACGGGATGATGGCCCGCCTCGGCACCATGCCGGTGACAGCCCTGCTGACTGGTGCCGGAGAGGGCACCTCGGGCACAGATGGACAGCTCCGCCACGTAACCGATGGCAACGGGGACGGCGTGAAGGTGTCCATCGGATCCCGACCGTCACCACCGCGGCCGGAACGCGACGCGTGGCACCGCTGGCCGGCTGGTCGGTGCCGGGGCGGCACCGGGGCCGGCACTGGCGCCGGGACCGGGACCGGAATTCACTGTGCAGCGGCCCACCGGACCGGGTGGCCGTCGGTTTGGGAATCGCTTCTAACGGCTCCCGGTTGGGAGAGGGGGGTACGCCCTCACCTGGTAGGAGAGCACTGCGGCGGGTCGCGGGCCCGGGTGGTCTTCGAGGCCGAGGCCGGGCAGTCGATGACACCGCCGCGTGTCAGGGTCTGAGAACCACATCGGGCACACACCGGTGGTCCGTCCGCGTGCGCGGACGGGTCCCCATGGCTGGCACGATCTGCTGCAGCAGGTGAGCGGTCCTGTCTGGTCTACACGATCTGCGTGTACCGGGGCCGCAATGGCGCCGAAGGGCTTCCGCCGGCGCGACTTCCGGGACCTGAGGTCCGGCACGCATCCACCTCGGCGGGTTGATCGTTCTGGTCCTGGACAATACCTTGCGCCGTCGCTTAAGGCGTTCTTCGAGGTCAGCACGCACTTGCTGACCGTCTGCCAGCTGCTCACCTACGCGCGCTGGACCCCAACCCGCGGAAGGGCATCTGATCGCTGGTCGAACGCGATGTCGGCAACCTCGCCGCGTCCAACCTCGGCCGGCTTACCCGCGCCGTCAAGCTCAAGCAGATCCAGTACCGCCCTACCTCGTCGGCGGTCGCCTCGCCGGCATCGACCTGATCATGGACTGCAGGCGACAACACCGCTTCAAATTCAGTACCGATACCGGCCGAGGAGGTGGCCTGGTGATCCTGGCCACCGTTGCGTTACGCAGTTCCGTAACCTGGAACGGGAGGCAGAGTGGAATATCGTGAGGACATCCGCCCGTGGCTGGCAGTCCTGTCAGCGCTCGAGGCGCCTTTGTGTTGCAGGGCGATCCGGCGCGATCTCTGGGAATACCTGGACTGGCGGTCCGGGGCAGTCCCGGTGATTCCACGGACGGGCTTGTGGCTGTCCTTGCGCGGCCACATGCTCGCCATGGCATCGGCAACAGGGTAGGAGCCGAGGCCGCCGCGGGCCTCGGCGGCAAGCTCACCTTGGCAGTAAAGCACAGGATCAAGCGGCGTGAGGGCCTTTCCGGCTGCGCAGGCATCACAACCTGAACTTGCCAGATGGCCCTCACTCGTTTCCATATTCTCCCCACAGTGAAATTGTGCGAGTCTAAGATTCTAGACTCTGCATGCTAATTCTCCCGGAATAGCCACTTGTAGTATTCTTGCGGCTCTCCACCCTTCACGGGCCTGGACCCGAGTGGGGTTACGATATTCAGGTCGAATACTACCAGTTCACGTGGCTGCCTGTTATTTATCGCCCGGGAGGCATCCCAGTCATCAACGTTCATCTTTACGTATATCGCCTTGTAGCCTTCGCTTCGGGCCCACGATACGAGGGCCTGTGTGCGGTCGTGCTTCTCAAGCTTTTGCATGGTCTTCTTTAGGTTTTTCGGCATTTTGGAAAACTGATTCCCGCCCCTGCCGTATTTTTCGGGGTCTCGGATCACATTATCGTAGTCGCCCGCCCAGAGTAGCCGCTCGTCAGCTTTCAGGATGCCGCCATTGTTGAAATCGATTGTGCTCATCACGATATCCGTGCCGTATGTCGCTGAATAGCCGGGCTCCTTGGCGAAATATGCACCCTCGCCAAACGTCTTGCTTATCCCTGGACGGAATCCCTCGTTGAGGATGGACTCGGCATCGGATGTGCCGTGATACCAAACGCGATTCGAATATTTTTGATTGAATCCATCCCGGCCTTCATTTGCGACCTTGGCGCTTCCGGCGTTCATGTCCAGGTGGTTTCCCATTTCAAAGTTTTCAACGACCTCAGGGGCCCTGAAGGTGTTTGTGGGAGGGTTCTCGACTGTCGAATTATTTGCCTTTTTTGCCTTTATTACCCTTTTGTGCATGTGGCCACTGGGGTCGGTGTGATTGACGGGGTCGGCGCCGAATCCGGCATAGCGATTGTGGAGCTGGTAGGTGTCGCGGCTTGTGAAGTATCCGTCGGTGTTGTAGGTGCGAGCGGGGGTGTATTGGGTGTGGTCGGGGTTGGTGTATTCGC
>NZ_JAIZ01000409.1 GCF_000710465.2 Kitasatospora sp. MBT63
ATCCGCCACCAGGGTGCGCGGGGCGCCGGCGCGTCCGGCCCCACCCAGAGCCGGTCCCGGCCTCGGTCCTGGTCCGGGCGGCCTGGTCCGGGCGGCCTACGCCGAAGGGCCCGCCGGGCTCCCGGCCGCCGCCCGATCTGCCGGGGGCGGTCCGGGAGGCAGGCTCGGGGCATGACCGAAACGCAGCGCGAGCCGCACCACCTCCACCACCACGACCCGCAGGGCCGCCGGCCCGGCCGGGCGCCCGTCGCCGTCCTCACCGGCGCCTCCCGCGGCCTCGGCCGCGAACTGGCCCGCGCGCTGGCCGCCGACGGCTGGCACCTGGTGATCACCGCCCGCGACCCCGCCGCCCTCGCCGAGGCCGAGACCGAACTCGCCGCCGTCACCGAGGTGGTGGCCCTGCCCGGCTCCGTCGTCGACGACGATCACCGGGTACGCCTCGCCGAGGCCGCGGCCGCGCTCGGCGGTGCCGACCTCCTGGTCAACAACGCCTCCACGCTCACCGGTTACGACCTGGACGGCGCCCCGCTGCCCACCCTCGCCGAGCACCCCCGGCCCGGCCTGCTGGAGACCTTCGAGGTCAACGTGCTCGGCCCGACCGTCCTCACCCAGTTGCTGCTGCACCAACTGCGCGTCCGGAGCGGCGCCGTCCTCAACATCAGCTCCGACGCGGCCGTCGAGCCGTACCCGGGCTGGGGCGCGTACGGCGCCAGCAAGGCGGCGCTCGACCAGATCTCCGCCGTACTCGCCCGCGAGGAGCCGGAGCTGCGGGTCTGGGCCGTGGACCCCGGCGACCTGCGGACCCGGATGCACCAGGAGGCCTTCCCCGGTGAGGACATCTCCGACCGGCCGCTGCCCGTCACCGTCGTCCCCGCCTTCCGTGCCCTGCTGCGCGACCGTCCCGCCTCCGGCCGCTACAGCGCCGCGGCCCTGCTCGCGGACGGTGAGTGAGATGACGGTGAGTCACGTACCGGACGGCCGGCTCGCCGTCACCGTCCCGCCCGAGCTGTCCGCCCGCGCCCCGGCCGAGGCCCGGGGCCTCACCCGCGACGGCATCCGGATGCTGGTCGGCCGGCGCGACACCCTCACCACCGAACACCGGCACTTCCACGAACTGCCCGAACTGCTGCGCCCGGGCGACCTGCTGGTGGTCAACAACTCGGCCACCCTGCCCGCCGCCCTGCCCGGCCGCCTCCCGGACGGCACGGAGATCGCCCTGCACCTGTCCACCGCCCGGCCCGACCCGCTCGGCCACCACCTGGTCGAGCTGCGCCGTCCCACCGCCGGCGCCGCCGTGTACTACCCGCCGGGCAGCTCACCCGCCCGGGCCGGGCTGCGGATCGACCTGCCGGGCGGCGCGTCGGCGGAACTCACCGCCCCGCACACCCACCGGCTCTGGCACGCCAGGCTGGTCCTGCCGGGCCCGCCGATCGAGTACCTCGGCCGGTACGGCCGGGCGATCCGCTACGGCTACGTCGACCGCGACTGGCCGATCGAGGCCTACCAGACGGTCTTCGCGACCGAGCCGGGCAGCAGCGAAATGCCCAGCGCGGCAAGGCCGTTCACCGCCACCACGGTGGCCCGGCTGGCCGCCCGCGGGGTCCTGGTCGCGCCGGTCACGCTGCACACCGGGGTCGCCTCGCCGGAGGCCCACGAAGCGCCGTACGCCGAACGGTTCCGGGTCCCGCCGAGCACCGCCGGCCTGGTGGAGCACGTCCGCTCCGGCGGCGGGCGGGTGGTCGCGGTCGGCACCACCGTGGTCCGGGCGCTCGAAACGGTGGCGGACCCGGACGGGCGGCTGCACCCGGCCGAGGGCTGGACCGAACTGGTGATCACACCCGAGCGCGGGGTCCGCGCGGTGGACGGCCTGCTCACCGGCTGGCACGAGCCGCAGGCGTCGCACCTGCAGATGCTGGAGGCGGTGGCCGGCCGGCCGCTGCTGGAGCGCTGCTACGCCGAGGCGGTGGCAGGCCGCTACCTCTGGCACGAGTTCGGCGACGTGAATCTGCTGCTGCCGGAATGACAGGGGCTCCCCGCCCCGCGCTGTACCGGGCCACCTACTCGCGGAGGCCCCGGAGGCACCTCGATCACCGGCCGGGGACCTGCCCCACGGGGGTGGGCGGCTCCCCGGCCGGGTCCACCGCGTACCTGAGGACGTTCGAATCGCGCACCTCGAAACCGAGCGTGCGGTACAGCCGGTTGGCCGCCACCCGGGACGGGCGGGAGGTGAGGTCGACCGTCCGGACGCCCAGCTCGGCCGCCCGCCGCAGTGCGTCACGGGTCAGCGCCCGGCCGACCCCGTGGCCCCGCGCGGAGGCGTCCACCACCACGTCCTCGATCCAGGCCCGCAGACCGCTCGGCAGCGGGAACACCACCAGCGTCAGGGTGCCCACGATCCGCCCGTCCAGCCGGGCGGTCAGCACGGTGTTGGCCGGGCAGCCGATCACCTCGGCGACCGACTCGCGGCTCACCGGTGCCGCGGAGGAGGACAGTTGCGGCACGAGCTGCCGCAGCGCGGTGACGAGCTCGTCGGTCGCCTCCGACACTCGGGAGATCTCCGGGGTCATGGCGCCACCCTAGTAGGGCTTGGTCAGGTCGGCGCGGTGTTGGC
>NZ_JAIZ01000410.1 GCF_000710465.2 Kitasatospora sp. MBT63
CGGAGGCGGGGATGGTCACCTTGGTGTCGACGGGCCGGTACGAGCCGTCGATCGCGGTGACGGCGGTGGTGTAGGCGTCGCCGCCGGCTCCGCCCTTGTAGCGGGTGGAGGAGGAGGGCTGGCCCTTGGCCAGCGCGTCGTAGGTCCAGCCCGCGAGCTGGTTGGCCGGGGCGACGCTGTCCTTGTACATGCCGGTCTTGCGGCCGAGGATGTCGTAGGAGTACGCCAGCACGTTGCCCTTGGCGTCCCGGGTCGAGGCGACCGAGGAGTTGACGTCGTACGTCGTCGTCGACGTGCCCGTGTCCGGGTCCGTGGACGAGATCTGACGCCCGCGCAGGTCGTACCCGTACGACCAGGTGTTGCCCATGGCGTCCGTGCGCCTGTCCGGCTGCCCGGCTGCCGTGTACGTGTACGTGGTGACGTCCGCGTCGGACGGGTTGCCGGTCGCCGTGGCGGTGCGGTACTGCCACAGCTGGGTGGTACGGCCGCGGCTGTCGGTGACGGTGCTGGACGGGGCCCCGCCCTGCGGCGG
>NZ_JAIZ01000411.1 GCF_000710465.2 Kitasatospora sp. MBT63
TGCAGGAGACTGCCCTGGAGTTCCGCGCGCAGCGCGGGGGTGAGGACGGCTCCGGCGCGGTCGACGAGGAGGGCCATCTCGTAGCCCACCAGACCGATGTCGGAGTCGGGGGAGGCGAGGACGGCCAGGGCCGATCCGTCGCTGACCGCCATCAGGAACAGGAAGCCCCGCTCCATCTCGACGACGGTCTGGTTGACCTCGCCGCCCTCGAAGATCCGGCTGGCGCCGGAGGTCAGCGAGGTCAGCCCGGAGGCGACCGCGGCGAGCTGGTCGGCGCGGTCCCGCGGGAAGCCCTCGGACATGCACAGCAGGAGACCGTCGGCGGAGACCACCACCGTGTGCGACACCCCGGGGGTGTTGTCCACGAAATTGGTGATCAGCCAGTTCAGGTTCTGTGCGGCCTGGCTCATCTGACTCAACTCAACGCTCCTGGTG
>NZ_JAIZ01000412.1:0-22631 GCF_000710465.2 Kitasatospora sp. MBT63
CTCCGGCGCCGACCACCTCCTGGTCCGCGACGACGACGGCCGCTGCGCGGGGTTGCTGACCCGGCTGCACCTGGCACCGTTCCAGGCCCGGTCCTGGTACACCGAACGCACCCCGGTACGCGACATCGTCCTCGACCGCGCCCCGTTCGCCACCGCCGACATGCCCGCCACCACGGCGGCCGCGGCCATGCGCGCCCGCGGCCTGGACACGTGGCCGGTGGTGGACCACGACGGCCGCGCCATCGGCCTGCTCAGCCTCTAGGAGCCGTCCGGCCGTTTCAAGGCTCCCGGCAACGGGGCCGGGGCCGGATCCTCCCGTCCCGACATGACCCCTTCCGTGGCGGGGAGATCACGTGCGTGTTGCCCCGGATTGCGGTTCCCGAGGCGGTCTTGAGCGCTGTCGGCCGGTGTGTGAGTGTGGGGCGGGCGTCCGGTGAGCGGAATCCGGGCCGTGGAAGCCGAACCGCGCCGCTCCTGCCGGGCCGGTCGCGGAGGACGGAGGAGAATCCGGTGCCGTCGCCCTCGCAGCCCCTTCGGAGGCTGGGATTCCTGACCATCGGGCTGTTCGACCCGGCCGACCCCGGCCACGGACACGAGTCGACGCTCCGGATCATCGAACTCGGCGAGCAGCTGGGATTCGACAGCGCCTGGGTACGCCACCGCCACCTGCAGTACGGGATATCCTCGCCCGTCGCCGTGCTGGCCGCGGCCACCCAGCGGACCAGCCGCATCCAGCTGGGCACCGCGGTCATCCCGCTGGGCTGGGAGAACCCGCTGCGGCTGGCCGAGGACCTGGCCACCGTCGACCTGCTGTCCGGTGGAAGGCTCAACCCCGGCATCAGCGTCGGCCGCCCCGGGCACTACGACCGGGTCGCCCCCGCGCTCTACCCCGACACCGCGGAGGCCGAGGACTTCGGCTACGGGCGGGCGCGGCGGCTGCTGGACTTCGTCCGCGGTGAGCGGGCCACCGACTTCAGCGGCTCCGAGGGCATCGAGGTGTACTCCGACCGGGTCCAGCCGGTCGCGCCCGGCCTGGCGGAGCGCCTGTGGTACGGCGGCGGGAGCCTGCGCTCGGCCCGCTGGGCGGGTGAGCAGCGACTGAGCCTGATGACCAGCAACGTGGTGCGGGCGGAGGAGTCGGAGGACTTCGCCGAGATCCAGCGCTCGCAGATCGCCGCCTTCCGCGCCCGCCACCCCGAGGGCCCGCGCGCCCGGGTCTCCCAGGGCCTGGTCGTCATCCCCACCGACAGCGCGTCGGCGGCGCAGCGCGCCAAGTACCAGGAGTACGTGCGGAACCGGACCCCGCGTACCGCCGCCCCGCAGGGCCCCTCGCGGGTGCTGTTCGCGCGGGACCTGATCGGGACCTCCGCCGAGATCGCCGAACAGCTGTACGCCCACGCGGCGTTCCGGGAGGTCGACGAGGCGGTCTTCGCGCTGCCGTTCACCTTCGAGCACGAGGACTACGTGCAGATCCTCACCGACATCGCCACCGGCCTCGGCCCCGCCCTCGGCTGGAAGCCGGCGCTCTGAACCGGTGCCGCCACGGGGTGCCACGCGCCCGGCTCCCTGGACGGCCTGTTCACGGCGTGGCTCCGTGCTCCGGCCCGTCCGCCGCTGCCGGCGTGACCGGAAGGACTAGCCGCAGCGCGGCACCCGTCAGTGCCGGATGGAAGGAACTGAATACCTCCACCTCCGCCTCCACCGCCGATGCCGGCAACGCCTGGAGGAGCTTGCGTACTCGGTGCAGGCCCCACCCACGATCGGCGCCCCGGGTGGTCCACCCGGCCTGGAACACCCGCCGCCCCCGCGCCTCGGCGGGCAGCCCCGGACCGTTGTCCTCCACCTCGACGATCGCCTCGGGTCCCTCCTGGGACACGGAGACCTGCACCAGACCGGTGTCACGGCCATCCAGGGCTTCCGCGGCGTTGTCCAGCACCTCGTAGAGGACAGCACGCATCACCGGCGCCGGGACGTCCACCAGCAACGACGGCGGACAGCGCAGGTCGACGTGGAGGCCCGGGTACTGCAGGCGGCACTGGGCCGTCAGCTCCGGCAGGACCGCCCCCAGGTCCGCGACCGCCGGTGCCGCCCGCTCGATCAGTTCCTCGGCGGAGGAGGCGCGGAGTTGCTCGGCCGCGAGCTCCGCGAGAGCGGCCAGTTCCCCGGGGCCCGCGCCCCGCTGCTCCGCCTCCAGACGCCCGGCACAGGCGGGTACCGGCGCGAAGCGGTTGCGGTGCCAGACCGTCCAGGCACGGTCGGCCACGGGGACGGAAGGCGCGGCTGCCGTGCCGGCCTCGTCCGTGCCGCCGACGGAGCCGGTACGCTCCATCTCCTCCAGCAGGGCGCCCAGTTCCGTCTCCGCCGACGGACGCAGGGCACGCACGGCTCCGGACAGCGGGACGCGCAGGTCCTCGCCCGATGCTGCCAGCAGACCCCGTTCCAGCAGCGCGGCCGTTCCCCTGAGCACCTCGGGCCCGGCGCCCGCCCAGCCCGAGCAGATCTCGGCCCACTCACCGAGGTCCGCGGCCGTGAGCAGCCCGTCCTCCTCGTCGCAGATCGACAGGGCCGCCCACCATGCGGCGCGGGCCGCCGGACCACCGCACAGGGCCAGCAGTTCGGACCGCAGCGCGTGCAGGAGCGCGGGGTCCTTGCGCCAGCCGCCGCTCTCCGCGGCCCACAGCTCGGTGTGGGCGGAGCGGTCGATGGCGGTCTCGGCGTAGCGGAGCATGGTCCGCAGCAGCCCGGGGTCCATCCCGGTGCAGTGCTCCATCGCTTGCACGGTGGGGGTGCCGCCGCCCAGGGACAGGTGGGTGATCCACCGCAGGGTCCGCCAGGCCCCTTCGGGTGAGGCGCCGAGAATCCGTCCCAGCGCCGCGGGACTGTCTCCGACCAGGGCGTCCACCGACCACTGCCGGGCGAGGAGGCCCAGGGTACGGGCCCCTCGGTCGGTCTTCAGGACCGCGAGCCGGAGCAGATCGCACAGGCTGAGCACGGCGGTGGCCGCACGGTCGCTGTACCCCGTGGTCAGCAGGTTCCGGCCGACCGCCACATGCGGGCGGCCGTGCGCTGCCAGCTCCTGCGGGGGTGTGAAGGTTTCCGGGTCGGCGACATAGAGGTCGATGCGGCCCGTGGGATGCAGTCCGGACAGGGGTTCCTCGCTGAACAGCCCGTCGAAGAAGGTGAAGTAGCCGCCCTCGATCCGGTTCGCCACGGCACCCTCCCCGGGTCCCCCCAGGAAGCGGCCGAGAGCGTTGGCCAGGCCCACTGCGGCCTCGGGCGAGGACTCCCGGTTCAGCCGGTCGAAAGCGAGGAGCAGCCGTTCGGCGGACTCGTCGGCGGCCTTCCACACGGCGACCTCCGGCGGCCTGCGCGCCGTCGGGTTCAGGTGGTACTCCATCAAATTCTCCGTGGTCCACGCCTCGTCCCACTCCGGGAGCGGGGCGAGGGCCTCGGGAACGGGGGCTCCCAGCGGCTCCCGGTTCAGCAGCGCCTGCGCGGCCACGAGTTCACCCGACCGCAGGAGCGCCCGGACCCGGGCCGCGGAGGCGTCCTCACCTGCGTGCTGATCCGCCGGAGCCGGGCTGCCGGCGACCGCCCGCTCCTGTTCGGTGACGATACGGTCCAACTGCTCGGCGAAGGACCTGATCCGGTCCTCGACCTCCCGTTCGAGCGCGGTCAGCACCGCTCCCGCCGCCGCCCTCCGCGACCGCGAGCGCTCGATCAACGAGGTCACGTCCGGCCGTTCGAAGGCGATGCCCGCGGTTTTCGCACGGCGCTCCAGCTCGTCCACCCGCTGGCGCACCGAAACCGCCTCGGCCGCGCGCGCCTCCTCCAGTTTGCGGGTCAGCAGCTCGGCCTGGTGCCCGTCCGGCTGCGGCTCGCCGGCGAGCACCTGCTCCGCCGCATCATGTTCCCCCTGCTCCAGCAGGGCGTCGAAGGCCGCACGCGATGACACACCGCCCACGTGGCCGAGTACCGCCCCGGCGAGCAGATCGCCGTCCAGCTCGGCCGGCTCGTCGTGGGGCACGGCACCATCGCCCCGGCTCCCGCCACCGGACCGGCCGTGCTCCGCCAGCGCGATCAGGACGCCGGGGAACCGGATTCGGCCGGGCCAGTTGTCCAGCAGCGCCCGTGGAATCCCGGTCAACTGTCTTCCCTTCCGATCACCGGCAGTGAGGCGAGAGCACCGAGCAGAGCCGTCGCCGGATGGCGGGCCGGCTCTTCCAGCTCGTCGGCCTCCTCCCGGAGGGTGTGCCACATACGGTCCAGGAGCCGTGCGAACGCGCGGTGCTCCGGGGCGAGCGCCGGGAGCAGCGCGGCCACCGACCCTGACGTGTTCCTCTCGGCCTCGGCCGCGGACAGCTCCGCGAGACGCCGGGCCTCGGCGAGCATGTCCGCGACCCGCCGCGCGTAGGCAAGGTGATTGCTCCACTCGACCTTTTTCAGGCCCTGGTCCATGGCGAGCTGGTCCAGGTGGAGACGTGCGTCGAGCTCCGTGTCCGGCAGTCCGGCGGCACCTTCCAGCCGGAAGCCGTCGGAGGCGTCGCCGTCCGCCATGGCCAGGACCCGGGCGAGCAGTCCGTCGGGCGGCACGAACATCGCCCGGTGCATCCGCTTTCCGTCGAGGAACTTGAAGTGCTGGTCGGCCCGTTTGAAGTCGTTCACATCGGCGACGAGGCGGGCCCAGCCGTTCCGGACGTCCGCCGACCGGTTCCGCTGCTCGGCCCAGGCGTTGATGTCCTGGAGCGGCACCGGGGCCCTGGTGGCGGCGAAGCAGGCCGCAGCCTGCCGGGCCAGCTCCAGCCAGCCGGGCGGCAGACCCTCGGCGGCCCCGCCGCCGGAATCGGCCAGCGCCTCGCAGACCAGCAGACCGGTGTCGCCGCCGTGCAGGAGCATCTCGGCCACCGCGCCGACCAGGGCCACCGTGCGGTGCTCGGCCGGCGCGTCGGCCAGCTCCACCGCGCTGTAGTACAGCTGCTCGCCGAGCGGACCATGCTCGACCGGTACCGCCACGGCGGCCAGAGGCAGCGGCAGGGTCTCCGCTCCACCGAGCCGTGGGGCCAGCAGGTAGGCCTCCACGAAGGCATGGCGCCGCCATGCGTCGTGCAGGAGCCAGCGTCCCCAACGCTGTCGTTGCTCGGCGGAGCCCGTGGCACCGTGCAGCAGTCCTGCGGAGTCGGCGCGCAGCCGTTCGGGTGCCACGCCGGACGCCAGGCGGTTCTCCAGCACCGCCCAGTCGTCGGCCTCGACGGGCGTGGACGACAGCGATGGCAGCGGGGGCAGATAGCCGGGGCGGACCGCGGCCTCACCGCCGTCACCCGGGTCCCCGAACCAGTCGCGAATGCCCAGGGTTCCGGCGAACTCCGCGGTGAAGGCGGTGTTCATGATGTGCAGGCCGAGCTCGGTGGGGGCGGGCCCCCGGGCAGGATTGACCGGCCGGTTGCCCAGCGGCCGGTAGCTGCCGACGACCATCTCATGGTCGGACAGCACCGCCCGGGCCCGGGCCCGGGTGCTCCGCAGTGTTCCCTCCGCGCCGAGGCGACGGTGGATCTCCGCGTAACTGCGCGGGGTCCGGCGCCCGTCCCTGAGCGGCGGATGCTGGAGATGGATCACGACGCCCTTGTCGCGCAGGCGCGACAACCTCTGACCGAACGCGTCCGTACAGGTCTCGGCCTCCGCGGAGTCGTCGGTGACCGCCAGCCGCCCGGTGGCTCCATCGACGGCATGCTGGACCAGATCGGCGTACATCCCGTCCCAGACCGCCCGCACCACCGGCCGTCCCTGGTACACCTCCTCCACCGCCTCCATCAGCCGGTGGAGTACCCGGCCCCAGTCCGCTGCCCACCGGGTGGTGCCGGCGACCTCGTCCTGGTTCCAGGCCTCGTCCAGCTCCGGCAGCGGGATGCCGCCCAGTGCCGGGCCGGCGTCCACCGAGGGGTCGGCGGGGCGGCGCCTGCCGAAATCGGCCGGCAGCAGGGCGATGTTCTGCCCCACCTCCCAGTACGGATAGGTCCGCCTCGCCCAGCTCAGCAGATCCGCCACACAACTCGGCGGGTCCTCCATGCCCTCGACCGGCTTCACCAGCACCCCGGCCCCGGTGTTGGCCGAGAGCGGGCTGCTGGACCCCACGTACGCGCACAGGTCGTCGCAGACGACGGCGGACGCCGCGCAGCTGCTGCTGCGCTGTTCGAGCAGGATGTTCTCGGAGAAGCGGGACTGGAGGTCGAACAGTGCGGTGGCGACCTTGCCCTCCAACGTGGCGGAGGGCGTGTCGCCCCAGAGGAACACGATCGTGACACCCCGCTTCGCAGCGAGTTCCAGCGAGGGCAGCACCTCGTGCAGGGCGTCGTACGTGATCCGCGGGAGGGCCAGGACGAGTTGGTGGGTGGCCTGCTCGATCAGCTCCTTCAGCACCCATTCCACGCCGGCCCCGGGAACCACCGGCTCCACCGAACACCGTGCCCGGCGTACCTCGGCAAGTTGATCCAGTACCTTGGCCGCCTTGCCGCGCAGTTCCTCGTGCCGTTCCGGCAGGACATGCGGTGGGACCCTGTCCAGGCCCTCGGCCAGCCGGTCCAGGTCCACCAGCAGCGAGCGCAGGCTGTCGGGCGGAACCACCGTCAGCACCTCGCGGGACAGCAGCCGCTGGACGAACCTGCTGTCCGGCCGGTTGCGAACCAGCTCGCTCACCCTGGCCTGGAAGAGCTGAAGGGCCCGTCTGCCCCAGCCCTGCGGCATCTGGACAGGGGTGGCGGTGACCACGTCGGTCACCGGGTCCCGGTTCACCACGACCTCGACCGTGTTCCAGTGGACGGCCTCGGAAGGGTTCAGCATCGGGTTGGCGAAGGACACATCCAGCACACGCTGGCGCACCCCGTGCTCCCTGCGGTCGGTGCGCACCGCTTCACGGACCGCGCGCAGCAGTTCGGTCTGCGGGATGTCGGTCTCGGAGATGCCACGCGCGAGCGGCATGGCGATGGCCCCGTTGGGGATCCGGTCCATGCCCTTGCGGTGCAGCAGGACGGCGGCCGTCACCGGGTCGAACAGGAACTTGCGCATCTGTACCTTGGCCGCGACGGGCCGGTCGGCCTGCTGTTCGCCGAGCCCCGGCTGGGCCGCCCGGGTGTTCTCCAACGTGTTCGTGCTGAAGTCGACGGCCAGGAACCCCCTGCTCCACAGGCCGTGCACCACGTCCAGCATCAGACGGTTCGGCAGGGAGAACAGCTCGCCCAGGTCCCGTACGGTGTTGCGGCCCGCCGCCACGGCCCGGAGCACCAGGTCCTCGAGCGTGGAGGCCCCCTCCTCCGCACCGAGTTCCATGCGCAGGGTGATCACGCGGCAGGGGATCGCGACGAGGACGGTCTCGGTCATCGGCTCTCTCCCGTTCCTGCCGTGGCGTCGACGAGGATTTCTCCCGTCGCGGCGTCGACGATCCTTCCGACCTCGCGGAAGGTCTTGATCACCGACTGCCAGGCGGCACCGCCGTGGCGCTCGAAGTGCGGCAGGTTCCCGACCACCACGAGAAGTTGCTGGGCCCGGGACAGCATCACGTTGATCACGTCGTCCTGAGCGGTGTGCCCTACGTTCTGCCGTGATTCCGTGCCCCGTTCCGAACTGCGGACCAGTGAGACGATCACCGTCTTCGCCTGGCCGCCCTGGAAGGAATGAACGGTGTGTACGCGCCCCTTGAGGAAGTCGCGTTCCAGTTTCCCGCGTTGCTTGCGGTAAGGCGTCAGCACGGCCAGCTTCCGCGGGTCGTGCGTGGTGAGCCCCAGCTTCCGGACCAGATCCTCGACGAGGTCGACCTCTCCGGGGTTCCACCAGTACCCCAGGTCCCCGCATTCCGTGTGCTCGGAGGTGTCCAGCCAGACCAGGGGTGATCCCGCCAGGTAGCCGGGCTCGGTGGCCGAATGGAATTCCCTGATCTCCGGATCGGGGTCGAGGAAGGTGCCGCCGTTGCCGTCCGGGTAGAAGGCCCGCGCGAAGGGCTGGGCGATGTCCGGATGCATCCGGAACTGGGTGTCGAGGGTGTCCACCGGGCAGGCGGGCACGGCGCGCTGGGTCGCGTCCCGGCCGTCGAAGAACCGGCCGAACATCTGGACGAACCTCAGATAGCTGTCACGTGCCGCGTAGTGCAGCTTGATGCGCTCGTCCGGGTGCTGTCCCAGGCCGTTGAGGAAGGTCTTGATGTCCTCGGCCCGGTGCGGCCCCAGTTGCAGATGGTCACCCACGAGGGTCCACCGCACGCCGAGGACCAGCGGCATGATGATCTCTGTCGGCCAGGCCTTGGCCGCCTCCTCGATGATCACCCAGTCGAACACGTCGGACGGATCGCGGACTTCGTCGGTCAGCGTGCCCGCGATCGAGCAGGTGGCCAGCACGATATCGGCACTCGCCCGGATCCGCTCGGTCAACTCCACCATGTTCGCCTGGGCCACCTCGGCCCACCGCAGCATCAGGGCCCGCTCCGACGGGTTGTGGGCCCCGATGTGGCCGTCCGCGACCCGCCCGCGGATCCGCTTGACCAGATCCTCGGCGATCGCTTCGGCGGTGAAGGGGCGCAGCTCGTCCGGAAGATCGTAGGCGTCCTTGTGGCGGGACAGTTCCCTGAGCATCAGCACCGACTGCCTGTCGATCGCCGGCTTGAGCAACTCCAGGCACTTGCCGGCCAGTTGGTCCAGCGCGTCGTTCGACTGCGCGCTCACCAGCACCCGTGCCCCGTGCTCGGTCCTGAGGAAATCGCGCAGCGCGTGGGACACCACCGTGCTCTTTCCCGTACCGGGCGGTCCCTGGAGGGCGTAGAACGGGTGCAGCCGCAGCATGTCCCGGATGATCCGGCCGGCCTTTCCCCGCAGCGGTTTCTCGCCGGGCCGCGCCGGAATCTGCAGCGTCGTGTCCCGCTGGGCGTGCAGCTCGATGGACTCGGGCGTGTGCAGGATGCGCGCCAGCCCCGCCTTCTGGCGCAGCGACCCCAGTCCCCGGGCCTCCCGCCGCAACTGGACCTCCGTGCCGCGATCCTCCTGCGGCCTGAGCCAGCCCTGGGTGGGAGGTTCCTTGCCCGGCGCGACCTCGACGACGATCGACCGCGCGTCCAGCCGCTCCTTCACCCGGACGTCGAACGAGTCCCCGCCGAAGTACGGGGTGGGCCGGTCGTACACCACCGAGACCATCGCCTGGTTGCTCTCGGCCAGCAGCCCCCTGGCGAAGTCCCCCAGCGGCGGCCGGTGCCGGGGATCGGCACAGTAGGCGGTGAGCAGCTCGTCCTCGTGCAGCCACCTGCGTTCCCTGCCCATGTCCTGGGTGAGGACGAGACGGCCGTCCTCCGCTTCGGTGAGGGTGTACGGGTACTGGTGGGAGCGGAGCACCACGCCCTGGTAGTCCAGCATGAAGGAGACGGCCCGCAGCATCTCCTGGACCTCGGCGCTCTGCGTGCTCTGCTTGGTGCTCCGGACGGCGTCGGTCAGCTCCTTCCAGGACGGGCGGCCCTCCTGCTCGTCGTCCAGCGGCTGTCCCAGCCGGAACGGCACCAGATCCACCTTGCCGACACGTCGTTTCGGCTTGACCGACAGGATCTCCGACGCGAAGCGTTTGTCCACGAGATACTTGATGACCAGGGTGTCGGTGTGCGTTACCGTACGACGCCCCATTGCATCCAGGTCGAAGAGGAACGCGCAGAACCACGCGGCCTGCTGACCGATCAGCACCCAGTGGGCGTCACCGAGCGAGCGGGGATCACCGTCGACGAAGCCGACCGCTCCGCCGTGCCAGTGGACGAGCTCGGCCTCGCGCAGTTCCTCCTCCAGGAAGGCCTGCAGTTCCTGGCAGCCTTGGGGGGTGTCCGGGCTGTGGTCCGTCCAGCCCCGGGTGGTGTGGATGGTGCCGACCGACTGGTCGGGCATGAAGGCGAGCAGGCGGGCCTTGGCACCGTTCGGCACCGGTTCCAGGGCCAGGCAGATGCTCGACCAGTCCCGTTGCAGGGCCGCGGACGCCTCGAAGGACGTGCTGCGCTGGGTGGGTGAGGGGTCGAGCATGCCGAGCAGTGCCTTGCGCAGCGGGCGGGGCAGTTTGAGGGAGAGGCCGAGTTCGCGGCGCATCGCGGCGTGCAGGCGGTGAAGAGCCGGGAGCAGTTCGTCACCCTCCGCGCCCTCGACAGCGGCGCATTCGCCGGGCAGCCGGTCCGTCAGGGAGCCGACGAACAGCTCCCACGCCAGCACGCCGAGGCCGAAGACGTCGGTGCTGCCGTGGTCCAGGTGGCGCATCCGCTCGTCGCAGAAGACGGCGGGGTGGTTCTCCGGGGCCAGATAGGCCAGGTGATGGGCCTTTCCGACACCGGCCGGCGGGGTGAGGAACAACGCCTTCACGGCTTCGTCGTAAGTCGCCTTGCCGCTGGGGCCGTGGACCGACTGGAGCAGGTTGTTGAGCAGCGCACTGAGCTCGAACCGCGCCAGGGACAGGGTCGTCCGGGCCGGGTTGTCCCGTTCCGGATTGACCCGGACGGCGCCCAGGGTCAGGTTCCGGTGCACGATCCGTGTGCCGTGCAGCTGGCTCAACGCGTCCACGAGGAGGCTGAACTGCTCGAATGCGACCACGGGATGCTGCACGGCCCATTCGTCCACCACGGACCGCCACTGCTCGGCGAGCGGCTTGCCTTCGAGTCGGGTCATGATGAAGGCGGCCCGGAAGCTGCGGTCGAATCTGCCCTCCACGATCTCCGGCAGTGCCGGATGGCCGAGCATCTTCAGGCGTAACAGATTGCGCACCTCGTGGTCCCAGAGGTCTCCGCCCACCCGGTCGACGTCGAGGAACAGCGCCACTTCGCGTACGTCGGTGAAGTGGTCGCGGTTGCGCAGGACGAGATGGATCAGCCGTCCCCTGATCAGCTCCTGGTAGTCGCCCACCTGCTTGTAGCGGCCGTGCCGGGCCTCCTTCCCGGTGAACAGATCGTCCAGCAGGTCCTTGATGCGCCGGGGTGGCAGTTCGTCATCCATGTGTCTCCTCGGTTCCTCCACCGTCGACGCCCCACGCGACGGAATCGAGCCTGAGCACCATCACGCCGTCATCGGTGGCTATGCCGAGCCGTCCCGACGTCAGTGGTGCGAGCTGGATGCACGGTGACCCCAGCGGGATGCGACGCACCGGATGCCAGCCCGAATCCGGGTCCTCCCGCCACACCACGACGGTGCCCTCCCGACCGGCGGTCACCCGCGCCCGGGCCGGCCGGGGCAGGGAGACCGGCGGGTCGATCTCCGCGCAGTCGACGAGGGAGCCCGCGTGCTGGTCGTCGGCCCTGTTCGGTATGTCCGGCCCTGCCGGGTCGTGGCCGGAGGGCCCCTCGGCGGAGGCCGGAACCTCCAGCCGGGCACCGTCCGACGCTCGCAGGACCTGCACGGTCCGGCGCCCGGCGCACTGCTCGGTCACCGCCAGCGTCTCCGTGCCGTCCGCCAGGACGTGCCTCCGTACGGCGCAGACCCAGGACTCGGGTTCCACCGGGGCCGCGCCCGTACGGGCCGCGGCCGCCGGGTCCCAGAAATGGACCCGGGAATCGCGTTCCGCCACCGTCACCAGGATCCGGCCGGCCTGGGGCCCGCGCAGGACACCGATCGCCCGGATGGGCCGGTTCCCGGTCGAGGTCTGGAGGAACTCCGGGCCGCCGGGCGGGGCGACCTGACCGGCGATCCGCACGATGCCCCGACGGTCACCGACCACTGGGACTCCGCCCCGGCCGGGCGTCGGCAGCGCGGCCAGGACGGGACCGGCACCGGTGCGCACCTCGGAAGGCCGTTCCTGCGTGTCGGCGAGGATCACAGGGTGGCCGTTTCCGTTGTGCACACGCCAGCGCGCGAGACGGCCGTCCTCCGAGACGGTGATCAGCCGATCGGGGCCCGACGGCCCCGGGACGCCCACGAGCCCGGCCAGCTCCGTGTGCGCGCTCGACCGGTGGACGAGTACGGGCACCGGCCCGCCGACCTCCCACAGCGCCAGTTCCCCGGACTGATACGCCGCCACGACCAGCGGTGCGCCCTCCGGACCGCACACGGGCACCAGCCCCACCACGTCGCGGTGGGACACCGCGTCGGAGGCCGGCGACAGCGTTCCGTCCGGGCCGAGAAGAGCGAGATGGCCGGCCTCGCCACCGAGGACGAACCGCCGGGACCCGTCGGGCAGTGCCGCCATGACGCGCACCATCTCCGTGCAGGCCGCGTGCCGCGACTCGGTCCGGCCGACGCCGGCATCCGTGTCGGTGTCGGTGTCGGTGTCCCAGAGGCGAACCGTCCGGTCGTCGTGGGCCACGGCCAGCAGGCCGGGTCCGGCACTCCCCTCACCGTCCTCCCGGCCTACCGAACCGAGTGCGGCGAGCGCGGTCACCGCGCTTCCGCCCCCGCTCAGCAGCATGGTGGGGTGGTGATCGCGCCAGGGTTCCCACACCATCACCGACCCGTCCAGAGAGCCGGTCACCAGCCAGGGGGCATCGGCGTGCGCGACGAGTGCGGTGATCGCGGCGGCGGAGCCACCGAGCTGCAGGTGCAGGGGCGCCTGGCGCAACCGTCCCCAGACGACCTCCCAGTCCGCGCCGGGACCGGCGGCATGCGGCAGGCCGGCCGCCCGGACCCCGCCGAGCTGGCGCAGCCCCGGCCGGTCGCCCGGCTCCGACTCCTTGATCAGGTGCGCCGACGTGACCGTGCCCAGCACCTCGATGGGCAGGTCGGTGGGAGCGGTGGCCGTACCCCGCCCCGGCGTCAGCGCCAGAGAGCTCAGTGAGGCCGGCGGCAGCCGGTCGACGACGGCAGGCCGCGCGGCCAGTGCCGTCCAGCCGTCCGTGCCGCAGTCCGCCGCGTACTCCGCGAGCCGGTGGGTCAGATGAGGACTGAGCGGCTGTCCGGCGCCCGCCTGCACCGCCGCGAGTTCCAGCAACGCGGTGAGCATGGCGTACCTGTGGTCCGGCGAGCCGTCCCGGAGCAGCTGCTCGGTATAGCTGCGGTGGGCCAGCCGGTACACGCTGCGCCGGTCCTCGCCGTCCACCAGGATGTAGGCGGCGGCCCGGCTCAGGAACAGCTCCAGTTGCTCGTCCTCGATGGGGCCTTCGGCCTCCGCGATCCCCGCGGCGGCGTGCGCCCAGATGCCCTCCGCCAGCGGCAGCCCGCGTCCGTGTGCGAAGGCCAGGGCCCGCAGCAGAGGCTCGGCCGCGGGGAGCCCTGCCGTGATCCGCTGCACGGCGGCCCCGAAGAGCCCGCTCTGGTCGCGGTCCAGCAGCTCGGTGAGGGCGGCCCGGTCTGCGGGGCCGGGGGAGAGCACGGCCGGCCGCTGCTCGATCTCCTGGACCACCAGAGCTGCCTGGAGGAATTGCCAGGACCCGTCCCGCACATGGGCTTCCACGGCGTCCGCCACGGTGCCGGTGACCGTCTCCTGCGAGGCGGGGTCACCCGTGGGGTGCTCGCGCAGGATGCCGCGTACCCTGCCCTCCACGTAATGGCGGGCCGCCGACGGATCCGATTCGAGGGTCAGGATCTGGGCGTGTCCGGAGGCCGAGCCGAGCAGCTCCGGCAGGGCGGGGTACCCACCGGCGTCAGCCGACCGCTGCTCGCCCGCAGGGGTGGCGAACCGGGTCGGCCGGGTACCGATGAGCAACCGCACCCCGGGAACCGTCGTAAGCTCGCGTAACAGGGCGGCGATGTGGAAGGGATCCCTGGCCTCGTCGAGCGCATCGGCGACGATCAGGGCCCGCAGCGGCGTCCCCGCGGCCGGGGCGTCGTCGCCGGATGTCTCCGCCGGGCCGTTGCCGGCCGATATGTGCCCGGCGTCGGGGTTCCGGGTGAGCCAGGCCAGATGTCGGCGTACGGTGTCCAGTGCCGCACCCTCCCGGTCGAGGCCGTCCTGGCGGTCCTGGTCGTCCTCGCCGGGCGTATCGGGGGACAGGTCGAGCTGCTCGCGCAGCTGCCGGACGACGTCGGAGGGCGTGTTCCCGGTCAGCGGCAGCACCGCGACCACCGGTGGGGCCGGTTCCGGTCCGTCCGGACCGGACCACCGCCGCAGGGTCTCTCCCAGGAGCGCGGACTTGCCCGCGCCGGGCGCGCCGGTGACGACGAGCACTGCCGCCCCGGTGTCGTCGGCGTACCAGCCCGCGATGGTCCGCAGATGCGCTGCTCGACCGGTGAAGTCGGTGACCACTTCGAGGAACCCCACCTTGTCCGGTACGGGCCGGCGCGGCCATGCCTCGGGTGCTTCGTCGTAGCGGCTCTGCTGCCGGCGTAGTTCGGCCACCGTGGTCGCCCCGGTGAGCGGCACGCGGTCATGGACGCGGAGCCGGAGTTCGGCGCCCGTCTCCTCGCCCACGAGCTCGGCGTAGCAGCGGTGACTCTTGAAGTGACCCTGGAGTTCCCGGAGGGTGAATTCGTCGACGGAGGTCTTCGTCTCCAGGAACCGCTCCAACAGACTGCGGAAGGTGCCCAGATAGCTCTGCGCCGCCGGCTTGCCCGTGGCGATCAGCAGGAGGGAGCGGGTCCGCGCCTTCCCGGTTCCGTTGAACCGGCCTGCCATGTCGTGGGCGAAGTTCCACGAGTTGCACGCCTCCAGCACTACCAACGTCCACAGGCTTTCGTCCCACTCACGCCTGAGCTGTTCGGCGTGGACGTGGTGGGCGAGCATCTCGGGGGTCACCCGGGCGTTGCCGCGGTCCTTCGAGCCCGGTACGACCAGTACCGGCCCCATCATCACCGCGCGGCCGTGGCCGAACCACAACAGTGCGGAAGGGCGGGAGGAGTCGTCGCCGCCTTGCTCGCCGGCCCAGTGCGCCAGCGCCTCGTCGGCCTCGGTGAGCGACTGCACCGCGTCACCGGCCAGAGGGAGAGCAACGGCCTCCCCGCCCATCCGCCGGAGTACGGCCGAGGTCAGTGCGGCCTCGCCGACCGTGTCCGCGTCCGGAAAGCCGGTCACCGGTCCCACCGCGAGCGCGTGCACCGCGAACGAGTCCGCGACCTCGGCCTCCATGTCGTCGAAATCAGAGGCCATGCGTCAGACTTGCCGCTCCGCTGCCAGGACGAGGACAAGCCGTGTCACCGGCTCCTTGCCGCCGGTGACCTCGAACTCGTACAACCCCGGTCGGCCGGCCACACAGGTCGCCACCAACCGTCCGTCCGCTCCGGGTACCGGCTTGAGCTCCGGGTACAGGACCTCGCCGAGCCCGCTGACCTCCTTGGCGCTGCAGGTCAGATCGGAGTCCCCGGCCCAGCCCGACACCTCGATGGTGAAGGGGGCGCCGGGCTCGGCCCACTCCGGGGCGTCGAGATCGAACGTCCCGTCGCCGAGCATGGCACCGAGTTCGTCGGCGTGGCGCAGGCCGCGCAGCATGCCGCGCGCGAGATCGAGGACGGTACGGCTGCGGGCCAGGGCCCCGTGCTCCTGATGGACGTGGACCGGCCGCTCACCGGAGCCCGGCAGATGCGCCGCGAACTGGTACACCGTGCCGTCGCCCTTGCGGTTCTCCCTGCGGGGCCGGCCGTCGGGGTGGAACAGCACACGGTGGTCGCGGGGATCCCGTTCGAGGATCTCCTCCATGCCCACGGCAGCGTCCCCCGCCATGTGATAGCTCTGCAGGGTGCGTTCGCCGAGCCCGACCACCATCGAGTGGTCGGGCAGGGTGATGCTCTGCCTGCCCTCCCGTCTCCGAAGGGCGTCCTCGACCAGGTCGCGCCGGCCGCCCAGCGCCACCAGGTCCTCGGCGGTCGGCACCCGTGAATCGAGGCCGAGGTCGAGCGCCCGGTAGGAGGGGAGCAGGTCGTATACGCCCGGCATGCTCCGTGCTGCGTCCCGCAGGACGGTCCGGGGCAGCGGGAGCGGCGCTCCCTTGCCCGAGTTGAGCATGACGGCCGCCTTCACCGATCCGGAGAAGGGGGTGCCGACGGTCATCACGGCCCGGATGTCGGTACGGAGGCCGTCGTGGCGCATGAGCTCACGAACGAGGAGCCCGCCCATGGAGTGGGCGACGAAAACCAGCCGGGCCGGTCCGGCTTCGGGGTGCCCGTCCAGATAGTGACGGTGGGCGGGGTGCTGACGCCAGGCGTCGAGGTGGCGGCGGGCTGCGCCGGCCAGCAGCCCTCCATTGTGCTCGACCGGGAGCCGCCAGTCGTAGGGGAACGGGAGGACCGCGCTGCGATGCACGGCCGCGTGGCGCAACTCGCTGACGAGCTCGTTGTAGGGCTGCGCGCGGCCGAATCCCGGCAGGCACTCGGCGACGTTCAGCAGGCCGGTCGGCTCGATTCTCCCGGTACGCCCGGTGAGTTCCCCGGCGGTCAGACCGAGCGCGCGGAGACGGCCTGTGTGCATGCGGGCCGTGTACTCGAAGAGCCGCCCGACTCCCCACAGTTGGTTACCGCTCTCGACGTCCCTGAGCCCGCTGCCCATGATGCCCGGGACGACGACCACGGCATCGTGGAGACGTCGCTCGGGTACACGTAATCCGCCCATGCTCCACACCCTTCGAGCCGCAGCGCACTTGCTGCTCCCCACACACTCTGCGGTGGCGGCAAAAGGCTAGCACGGGGGGATGTGACGCTCGCCACGTCTTGTGGGCAGGGCCATCAGCCCCTGGAAGCACGGTCCTTCCCGCCCGTGCGCCCGTGCGCCCCGGCTGGCTGCGGGGCCGCGGCACGTCGGCTTCGTCGGCGACCGGTAGAGGAAAGCAGGCCGTCGAGGACGCCGTCCGCGCCCACCAGCAGTTCCCGTACCGTTCCCGGAGACGGCTGGTCCGGGCGTCCGGCGAGGCCGATGAGCAGGGCAGCCGTGAGCGCATCGCCCGCTCCGATGGTGCCGACCACCTTCTCGAATCGGAGCCGGACAGACTGGAGGCTGGAAGGCCGACAGCTTCAATCCCGGCACGTGCCTTGCCCGGTGAACGGCCGGGAGGTGCCAGAGGCCTTCGGCGAAGCCGGTGTTGCGACGTCGCCCGAGCAGCACCGTGCCGTTGTCGGCCAGGACGAGGTGGACGCCGACGACCAGCATCCGCGGGTCCTCCCCGGGGTTCGTGGGCGGTGGATGGTGGTCGGGCCCTCGGCGGCTGGGGTGCCGGGCGCGGATCAGGACTCCCGGGCCGGGCCGCCGCCCTGTTCGATCTGGTGGATGAGCCGTTTGAGCTGGGTGACCTCGTCCTGGAGGGCCTGGTGACCGGCGGGGGTGAGGGAGAGCCAGGTGCGGGCGCGTCTGCCCTCGTAGCCCTTCTCGATCCCGACCAGGCCGGCCTTCTCCAGCACGGTGAGGTGCTGGCTGAGGTTTCCGGCGGTCAGGCCGAGGGCCGTGCGCAGGAAGCCGAACTCGACCCGGCGCGCCTGGTGGGCGATGGTGAGGATGCCGAGGCGGACGCGCTGGTGGACCACGTCGTCGAGACCGGTGGCAGGGTGCGGGTCGAGCTGGTCCGGCTCGACGGGCCGGGAGGGTTGGGCGGTCATACGGAGTTGCGCCGGTGGGACCGCTCGGCCAGGCCGAAGCCGAGTGCGCCGAGCAGGAGCAGGACACCCGGTACGCCGTACCGGGGCACGCCGGACCAGGGCGAGGTGAACGGGATCCCCGACCAGCCGGTGGTCAGCGGTACCAGCTCGATGGCCAGGTACGCGGCGGCGAGCAGCAGCAGGCCGGGGCTGCGTTCCACCCGGGCCAGGACCAGCAGCGGCAGTCCGACGGCCGTGGCGTTCCCGGCGAGCCGTGCGAGGAACCTCGTCATCCCGGAGGCGGGATCGAGGTGCAAGCCCCAGAGGTCGAGCGGTTCGCCGGGCTGCGGCATGCCGTTGCGCAGGCTCCAGACCGCCGTGGCGGTCACCAGGCCGACCAGCGCCACCCCGGTGAGGATGTACGGCCGGACCGGGGTGCCGACGCCGCGGGCGCGGGAGCGGCGGATGTAGAAGAACGCCGTCGCGGCGTAGGCGAGGGCGAGGCCGACGGGCCAGTAGACCGGCGAACCCTGTCTGGCCAGGGTGCAGCCGGTGCCCGCCGTGGGGTCGGTCGGCGGGCAGGGCACCGGCTCGAGCGTGAAGGTGAGGCGGGTGACCAGGATCCCGCCCAGCGTGAGTACGCCCAGCAGGAGGAGGGGGAACCAGGCGCCGCGCTGCGCGGCGCGGACCCGGCGGGTCAGCTCGCCGAGGCCGGCGAGGAGTTCGCGGGGAGTGCCCGAGGCGGGCAGCGATGCATCTGTCATGCCATCAGATTTGCATCACAAACCAGTTATGGCAATAGACCCTTGAGAGTCGGGCACCCGTCGGGTGGCGTGGCCCGCCGGACGGGCCGTACCCCGCCCGGTCGGTCACGGTCGCAGTCGGCGGTCTGTCAGTTCTTCTGCTTGATCGCCGAGATGTCGAACTCGAGGACGACCTTGTCGCCGACCAGGACGCCGCCGCCCTCCAGGGCCGCGTTCCAGGTCACGCCGAACTCCTTGCGGGAGATGGTGACCGTTCCCTCCAGGCCCACCCGCAGGTTGCCGTAGGGGTCGACGGCGTTGCCGGTGTACTCGAAGTCGATGGTGACCGGGCGGGTGGTGTCCTTGATGGTCAGGTCACCCGCGACGCGGTATTCGGCGTCGGAGCGGGGCTCGACCGAGGTGGTGCGGAAGATGATGTCGGGGAAGTTGGGAGCGTCCAGGAAGTCGTTGGTGCGCAGGTGCTGGTCGCGCTGTTCGACGCCGGTGTCGATGCTCTCGGCCTTGATCACCATCTCGCCGGTGGAACGGGACGGGTCGCTGCCGTCGAGGTGGGCGGTGCCTTCGAAGGTGTGGAAGGCACCGCGGACCTTGGTCACCATGGCGTGGCGGGCGACGAACCCGATCCGGGTGTGGGTGGGGTCGAGGACGTAGTCCCCGGTGAGCTCGGGGATGCTGACGGTCATGGGCGTTCCTCCGTAGGGCCGGGATCCCGGCGGCCGTCCCGCCCGGATCGTGTCGGACCCAACGTAGGGCGCGTCCGGCCCCCGGGCCGGTCGGGCACACGGGGACGGGCCAGAGTGCACCCTGACCAGCGACCCCGGGGCGACCTGGTGACCTGAGGACGTGGGGCATTCCCCGTGCACCTCGACCGCGCGCACCTCGACCGCGCGCACCTCGACCGCGCCTGTGGCGAGCCGCATCGTCGAGTGGTGAACGCGGCCGACCGGGTCCTCGACGTGAGGAGCCCCGCCCCCGGGGCCGACGCTCGGGGCGGCGCGCTCGGGGGGCGGGGCGGGGAGGAGCGTGGGGGCTCCGGTCAGCCGAGGCCGCGGGCGTCCTGCTTCAGGGCCGTGTCCACGGTCAGCGCGGTCGCCACGACCAGGCTGAGCAGCGGGTCGGTCAGTGGCCGGTGGATCTGGAGCACGTAGTTGTCGGCCGTGGTGAACATGGTCTTCGCCAGGCCCTCCCAGGTCTTGGTGATCCGGGCGATCTCGGTGTCCGTCGCGTCGACGATGGAGAAGTTCCAGGCGCGCCAGTTCTCCGCCTTGACGGCGCCGACCTTCTGTCCGCCGACCTCCATCGCGAAGTTGATCTTCCCGATGGCGTTCTGCTGGACGATCTGGCCGACCTCCTGGCCGTCCGGACGCTGCACGATCACCCGCGACTTGATGAACTTCGCCGGGCGGGTCAGCAGCAGTACCGGGGTGCCGTGCGCGTCCCGGATCTCCAGCTTGTGGGTCAGGTACTGGTCGATGGAGAAGAGCAGCCGGATCAGCTTGCGCAGACCGCTCTGGCCGACCTGGACCACCGAGCCCAGCGTGGCGCCCTGCTGGTCGAAGACCGAGTACTCGTTGGTCAGCTCGATCAGCTTGGCCTTCTGGTTCACCACCAGGACCGGCTCGGAGAAGAGGGTGCCGCCGCCACCGGAGACCGGTCCGACGCCCGCCTGCTGCTGCACCTGGCGCTGCACCTTGGCGGAGTCGCCGGCCGGAGCGGCCGGCTGCCCGGGGAGACCGGGGGTGTTCGTGTTCTGGGACATGGCGGGCAGGTTAGGCTCAATTCCCTGTGCGTAGCCAGATCGTTTGTTCGCCCCCAGGGTCGCCCGAGGCTGTTCATTGCGCCTCTGACCTGGGGGTTTCGGTGTTCTGATGGCCAGTCAGCCGAATGCCGGCGGAATGGATGTGGCCGAAGTCACACCCGTGGTCCCGATTCGGCCTCGCACCGCCCCGCTGACGGCGGGTCGGGCGGGCGCGTCCGCTCGACCGACCGGCCCGTCAGAAGGTCGCGTCTGCGCCGGTCCGCCGCATCCGCCGGGCTTCCTGCTCGGTGACCGGTTCACCCGCCCGGACGGAGTGCAGGACATGGGCCGGGACCCCGGCGCCGCGGACCACTCGGGGGCCGGGGCGGTTGAAGCAGGCCGGTCCGTCGAGGATCCGGACCCGGCCGTCCCGTACGGCCGGAAGATCCGCCCAGCCCGGGAGTCCGGTGGGCAGCTGGAGTTCGCTCTCGGTGCGGTCGGGTGACCGCGCCCTGCCGCCGATGCCCCGGCCCGTGTGCGGGGAGCGGGGCGCCGGCGGGTGTACGGGGTGTCAGGGGGCGGTGATGCCCGGCTGGGTGCCCGCGCCGAAGGCCCAGCCTTCGACGTCGCCGGGGGCGGGGTTGTAGCTGCCCGCGCCGAGGCTGCTGTACGACCAGGCGCCGCCGTGCTGCGCGTGCCAGTACGACCAGTAGGCGCTGCCGGTGGGGTTGGTGCAGGTGGCCGGCAGTGAGTTGATCTTGCAGACGAAGCCGGGGAAGCGCGGGTGGAAGGCCCAGGAGAACCCGGCGCCGGTGAGTGCGGCCAGGCCGGTGGCCGGGTCGCCCGGGGCGCAGCCGGTCTGGATGCCGCCGCCCACGGCGGTGAAGTCGACCACCACGGTGACGCCGGTGGTGCCGGTGCAGGCGGCGGCCTGCGCCTGCGGGGCCTGGGCGGCGGAGACGCCGAGCAGACCGGCGGTCAGCGCCGCCGCGGCGGCGAGCGGGCCGAGGGTGCGGCGGGCGGTGCGGCGTGCGGGGCGGCCCTGGGTGAGGGTGTCGCTCATGCGGAAGCTCCTTGCGGGTTCAGGGCGTTCAGCGGGTGGTCGCCGGGCAGGCGAGGACCGGCGCGGCGGGGCGGGCGCCGTGGGCGGAGAGAGCGGCCAACGGGGTACCGGCGAGGCCGAGGACGGCCTGCGCGGTGGCGCGGACGCCGTTGCCGGTGTTGAAGCCGGTGGCGTCGTAGGCGACCGCGCCGCGGACGGCCGGGTCGGCGGCGCAGCCCTGCTGGAGCTTGACCAGGCTGCTCCAGCCCTTGAGGCCGGCGCCGAGGCGGCCGGAGGAGAGCAGGGCCTCGGTCGCCAGGCCGGTGCTGTTGGCGTTGGATGCGGTGGCGCCCGCGGCGGCGAACCCGCCGTCGGCTTTCTGGTGGGCCGTCAGCCAGCCGAGACCTGCGGCGGCCTTGGCGGGGCGGCCGGTGGCGGTGAGGGCCTGGACGGCGAGTGCGGTGGCGTCCGGGTCGGCGGTGCAGGTGGGCTGGCCGAAGGAGATCGGGAAGCCGCCGTCCGCGCACTGGGCGGCGGCGAGGAAGTCGACGGCGGCGGCCGGGGCGCCCGCGTGGGTGCGCTGGAGCGCTATCAGGGCGAGGGACTGGCCGAAGGCGTTGCTGTAGTCGCCCCACTGGGAGCGGTCGGAGAAGCGGCCGCTCGGGGTCTGGAGCGAGCGGAGCCGGGCGGGGAGGTCGACGCCACCGAAGGCGGCCGGGTTCTCGCCGCGGACCTCGGCGGCCAGCAGCAGCTTGGCGGTGGCGCCGGCGTAGGCCTCGGTGGTGCCGTCGCCGAGGTAGCCGGTGATGATCTCGGGCTTGGCGAGCCACGCGGTGGCGCGGGCCGCGGCCTGGTCGGAGCTGTGGGAGGCGGCGAAGGCCAGCACGGCGTCGGCGGTCAGGCCCTGGTCGGGATAGTGGACGCCGTCGAACACGGCCTCGAAGTGGTCGCCGTCGACCAGTTGGCGGGCGAGCCAGCCGGCCGCGGCGGCGTCCGGGCGGACGGTGGCGGTCGTGGACGCGGACGCCGATGCGGATGCGGGGGCGGCGGCGGGGGAGGCCTGGGCGGCGGCGGCCGCCGGAAGGACGGTGGCGACGGCAAGGGCGGGTACCGCGAGCAGGCCGAGGGAACGGCGGAGCGCTGGCATGGAAGGCCTTTCCGGGCCTGGGCGCAGGGGCGGCCGCAGGGGGCCGGAACGAGTCCGGGCAGCCCTCGGAGCTCCGGCCCGCAGACCACGACGGGAGGAGGGAACACACGTCCGCCGCCGGGTACTCGGGCTCGCCGCCGACAGCCGTCGGCGGCCTACCGTTGCGGGTCAGCGCCGGATTCGGACCGGACTTCCCCCAGCGGCGGAGTCACAACATGACGGCCCATCATGGCGACGGGCGAAAGGCCCGGTCAATGGCGCGTACGTCACATCTCGCCGGGTCCGGATCGGTCGCCGACGACCGATCCGGACCCGGCGGAACCGCCGTGCTCCACCGTGCTCCGCCGGTGCCCGGCCCTCCGCGACAGAGGCCGGGCACCGGCGGGTCACGTACGGTCACATCGGCCGGTGGCGGTGGAACCCCCTTCCGCTCTTGCGGCCGAGCAGCCCGGCCTCGACCATTCGGGCGAGCAGCGGCGGCGGGGCGTACAGCGGCTCCTTGTACTCCTCGTACATCGACTCG
>NZ_JAIZ01000412.1:22641-57582 GCF_000710465.2 Kitasatospora sp. MBT63
GGCCTGCACGGTGTCCAGGCCGATCAGGTCGGCGAGTTGGAGCGGGCCCATGGGGTGGGCGCAGCCGTGGACCATGCCGGCGTCGATGTCGGCGGCGGTGGCGTGGCCGGCCTCGGCCATCCGGATCGCGGCCAGCAGGTACGGGACCAGCAGGGCGTTGACGACGAAGCCGGCCCGGTCGCGCGAGTGGATGACGTGCTTGCCGAGCACCTCCTCGGCGAACGCCCCGACGCGGTGCAGGACGGTCGGGTCGGTGTGCAGCGAGGCGACCAGTTCGACCAGCGGCATCACCGGGGCCGGGTTGAAGAAGTGCAGGCCCAGCACGTGCGAGGGGCGGCCGGTGGCGATGCCGAGCCGGGTGACCGGGATGGCGGAGGTGTTGGTGGCGAGGACGGCCTGCTCGTCGGCCAGGACCTTGTCGAGGGCGGTGAGGATCTCGGTCTTGACGCTCTCGTCCTCGACGACGGCCTCGACGACGAGTTGGCGGTCGGCGAGTGCCTCCAGGTCGTCGGCGAAGATCAGGTGGCCCCAGGCCTCGGTGCGCTGCTGATCGCTGATCCGGCCGCGGTCGGCCGCGTGGTGCAGGGATCGGTCGATCCGGGCGCGGGCGGCGCGCAGGGCGGCCGGGTCCTTCTCGCAGACGATGGTGTCCAGGCCGGCGCGGGCGAAGACCTCGGCGATGCCGGAGCCCATCTGTCCGGCGCCGACGACGGCGACACGGCGAAGGTCGTTCATGCGGTTGCCTCTTCGGGTCGGTGCGGGTCGGTGCGGGGCGGGTCGCTGCGGCTCGGGGACGGTGGGCGTCAGAGGGCCGGGGCGGCGGTGCGCACCAGGTGGCGGGCGTACGCCTCGGTGGTGAGGAAGGCCGGCAGGTCCGCGCCGAGCGCGGTCTCCTCCAGGATCCGCACCGCGTCGTCCACCAGGGCCGGGTCGGCGCCCTCGGCGAGCAGGGCGGACCGCTCCCGGTCGACCAGACGGCGCACCAGGTCCGGGGTGACCAGCGAGCCGCCGGTCAGGCGGGTGCAGTGGTGCTGCCACTGCCAGATCTGGCAGCGGGAGATCTCGGCGGTGGCGACGTCCTCCATCAGGCCGAAGACGGCGACCGCGCCGGAGCCGCCGAGCCAGGCGGTCAGGTAGCGCAGGGCGACGGCGACGTTGGAGCGCAGGCCCTGCTCGCTCGGCAGGCCGACGGTGAGCCGGTGCACGGCGAGCAGGTCGGCCGCGGTCACCTCGACGTCCTCGCGGGTCTGGTCGAGCTGGTTCGGCCGGTCGCCGAGGACGGCGTCGAAGGCGGTGCGGCAGGTGGCGACGAGACCGGGGTGGGCGACCCAGGAGCCGTCGAATCCGTCCCCGGCCTCACGCTCCTTGTCGAGGCGGACCTTGGCGAGGGCGGCCTCGTTGGCGTCCGGGTCGCGGCTGGGGATGGCGGCGGCCATCCCGCCGATGGCGTGCGCGCCGCGCCGGTGGCAGGTGCGCACCAGCAGGTCGGTGTAGGCCCGCAGGAACGGCTGCGTCATCGTCAGCGAGGAGCGGTCGGGCAGCACGAAGCGGGGGCCCCGGCCGGCGAAGTTCTTGATCAGGCTGAACAGGTAGTCCCAGCGGCCGGCGTTCATCCCGGCGGCGTGCTCGCGCAGCTCGTAGAGGATCTCGTCCATCTCGAACGCGGCGGTGATGGTCTCGATCAGCACGGTGGCGCGGATGGTGCCGTGCGGGAGGCCGAGTTCGGCCTGGGCGAAGGTGAAGACGTCGTTCCACAGCCGGGCTTCGAGGTGGTTCTCCAGCTTGGGGAGGTAGAAGTACGGGCCGTGGCCGCGGTCGATCTGCCGCTGCCCGCAGTGGAACAGGTACAGGCCGAAGTCGACCAGGGCGCCGATCGCCGGGCGGCCGTCGACCAGCAGGTGGGCCTCGTCCAGGTGCCAGCCGCGCGGGCGGACCACGATGGTGGCGGGGGTGTCGCCGATCCGGTAGCGCCTGCCCTCAGGGGTGGTGTCGTCGATCCGGCGCTCGACCGCGTCGAGCAGGTTGAGCTGGCCGGAGACCAGGTTGTGCCAGGTGGGGGAGGTGGCGTCCTCGAAGTCGGCGAGCCAGACCCTGGCACCGGAGTTGAGGGCGTTGACGGTCATCCGGCGCTCCGGCGGGCCGGTGATCTCCACCCGGCGGTCGGCCAGCCCGGGACCGGCGCCGGCCACCCGCCAGGTGGGGTCCTCCCGGACGGCGCGGGTCTCCGGGAGGAAGTCCAGGGTGCCGGTCGCGGCCAGTTCGGCGGCGCGGTGGACGCGTTCGACGAGCAGGCCGTCGCGCCGCCCGGCGAAGGCGTCGTGCAGCCGGGTCAGGAAGCGCAGTGCCTCGGGGGTGAGGATCTCCTCGAACCGGTCCTCGGGGGCGCCGAGGATCTCGGTACGGCTGGTCAGGGTCATCCGGCTCTCCAGGAAGGTGGGGCCCGGGGCCGCGTCTCCCTACGCGGCCCCGGGCGGTGGTGGCCTGCGGGCCCCGTCCCTCAACGGGACCCCGGGCGAAGGTCCGGGGCGGCCGGGCGGCGGTGGGGGCGCCGGCCGGCCGGGTTCGGTCAGTGGAACTGCTCGGCCTCGGTGGAGCCGGTCAGGGCGAGCGTCTCGGCGTTCGGGTTGAGCGCGGTGCTCACCTGGTCGAAGTAGCCGGTGCCGACCTCGCGCTGGTGCTTGACGGCGGTGTAGCCGTCCGGGACGGCCGCGAACTCGGCCTCCTGGAGGTCTACGTAGGCGGTCATGCCGCTCTCCGCGTAGCCCTTGGCGAGCTGGAACATCGAGTGGTTGAGCGCGTGGAAGCCCGCCAGCGTGATGAACTGGAACCGGTACCCCATCGCGCCCAACTCCCGCTGGAACTTGGCGATCTGGTCGTCGTCCAGAGCCGCCTTCCAGTTGAACGACGGCGAGCAGTTGTAGGCCAGCATCTTGTCCGGGTACTCGGCCTTGACGGCCTCGGCGAACTCCCGGGCCTGCGCGAGGTCCGGGGTACCGGTCTCGACCCAGATCAGGTCGGCGTACGGCGCGAACGCCAGGCCGCGGGAGATCACCGGCGCCATGCCCGGCTCGACCCGGTAGAAGCCCTCGGCGGTCCGCTCGCCGGTGCAGAACCGGGCGTCGCGCTCGTCGACGTCGGTGGTCAGCAGGTTGGCGGCGAGCGCGTCGGTGCGCGCCACGACGACGGTCGGCACGTCGGCGATGTCCGCCGCCAGCCGGGCCGCGTTCAGGGTCCGGATGTGCTGGGCGGTGGGCACCAGCACCTTGCCGCCCAGGTGGCCGCACTTCTTCTCGGAGGCCAGCTGGTCCTCGTAGTGGATGCCCGCCGCACCGGCCGCGATCATGCCCTTGGTCAGCTCGAAGGCGTTCAGCGGGCCGCCGAACCCGGCCTCCGCGTCCGCGACGATCGGCACCAGCCAGTCGGGCCCGTCGTTGCCCTCGGCGGCGTCGATCCCGTCGGCCCGCAGCAGCGCGTTGTTGATCCGGCGCACCACCTGCGGAACGGAGTTGGCCGGGTACAGGCTCTGGTCCGGGTAGGTCTGCCCGGCCTGGTTGGCGTCCGCGGCGACCTGCCAGCCGGAAAGGTAGATCGCCTGCAGGCCGGCCTTCACCATCTGTACGGCCTGACCTCCGGTCAGCGCACCCAGCGCGTGGACGTAGTCCCGCTCGTGCAGCTGCGACCACAGCCGCTCGGCGCCGCGCCGGGCCAGGGTGTGCTCCTCGCGGACGGTGCCCGACAGGCGCACCACGTCCGCCGCGGTGAAGGTCCGCTCGATGCCCGCCCAGCGGGGGTCGGACGCCCACCGGGCGGCCAGCCGCGCCGCCTGCTGCTCCTGCTGCTGCCGAACCGACTGCGTCATGGGTCTGCTCCCGAGAGTGCTGTTGCCAAGGGTGTGATGCACCTCACCGAGGGGGTGCGCGGGCGGCCGGACGGCGCCGGGCGGCGGTACGGGACCGCGGGACGTGGTCGCCCAGGAAACCGAACCAGCTTCACTGACCTGGCAGTTATCCGTTTCCGAGGGCGCCTTCCGGCCGCACCACCGACTGTGCCACCCGGCGGTGCGGGCCGTCACCGATGGACCGGTGCCAACTTCTGCGAATCGCTGCGGCCGATTCTGCGAAGGCTGCGAAGGCCCGGCGGGGCGTTCCCCCGTTAGGCTGCCGCACCAGACGGGCTCGACCGGACCGGGGAGTGACACCATGGCGAAGGCTTTCGCGGGCGCCCGGCTGCGCCGCCTCCGCGAGGACCGCGGCCTCAGCCAGGCCGCCCTGGCACGGCTGCTCGAACTCTCACCCAGCTACCTCAACCAGCTGGAACACGACGCCCGCCCGCTCACCGTGCCGGTCCTGCTGCGGCTCACCGAGGCGTTCGGCGTCGAGGCCGGCTACTTCGCCCCGCCCGACAGTGCGCGGCTCACCGCCGAACTGCGCGACTCCCTCGGCGAGGAACTGGCGGCGGGCCGGATCACCCCGGGCGACCTCGACGAGGTCGCCGCCCGCCTGCCCGCCGTCGCCCGGCTGCTCACCGACCTGGCCCGCGGACGCCGGGACACCGCCGAGCAACTGGCCGTCCTCGCCGGGGACCGCGGCGCCGAGGCCGACGCCCGCACCCCGCACGAACAGGTCCGCGAGTTCTTCTACCGCCGCCAGAACTACCTCCACGAACTCGACACCGCGGCAGAGGAGTTGGCCGAGACGATCGAGCTGAGACGCGGCGGGGTGCGGGAGGCCCTGGCCGAACGGCTGGCCGACGGGCACCGGGTCCGGATCGCCACCGGGAGCGGGGACCTGCACCGGTACGACGGGCGGACCCGGACCCTGCACCTGTCCGACCGGCTGCGACCCGGCCAGCAGGCCTTCCGGATGGCCACCCAGCTGGCCTACCTGGAACACGACTCCCTGCTGTCCGAACTCGCCGCCCAGGACAGCCCCGAGGGCTCCACCGCCCGCTCGCTCACCCGGATCGGCCTCGCGAACTACTTCGCCGCCGCCCTCGTCCTGCCCTACCGGGTCTTCCACGACGCGGCGGAGGCCGCCCGGTACGACATCGAGCACCTCGCCGACCACTTCGGCGTCGGCTATGAGACGGTCTGCCACCGGCTCTCCACCCTCCAGCGCCCCGGCCGGCGCGGGGTGCCGTTCTCCTTCGTCCGGGTCGACCGCGCCGGGAACGTCTCGAAGCGGCAGTCCGCCACGGCCTTCCACTTCTCCCGCACCGGCGGCACCTGCCCGCTGTGGAACGTCTACGACGCCTTCGCCGCGCCGGGCCGGGTCCACGTCCAGGTCGCCGCCATGCCGGACGGCCGCCGCTACCTGTGGACCGCCCGCGCCGTCACCCGCTCACCCGGCGGCTGGGGCCGGCCCGGCAAGACCTTCGCCGTCGGCCTGGGCTGCGAGCTCCGGCACGCCGGCCGACTGGTGTACGCGGCCGGCCTGGACCTCGGCGACGAAGCCGCCGCCACCCCGATCGGCCTCGGCTGCAAGGTCTGCGAACGCCCCGCCTGCCCCCAGCGCTCCGCCCCCGCCATCGGCCGGGCCCTGGCCGTCGACGAGCACACCAGCACCTTCGTCCCGTACGCCGTGCGCACCGATCCGCAACCGTAGGCCTCAGCCGGCAACTCCCGCCGGGCGCGCGGCATCCGCCCGGAACGTCGGGCGGGGGCGCCCTGGTGCGCACCCTCCGTCAGTGGCCCGGGGTGCGGGTGGGCCCGGCGTACTGGTCGGGGGCGGTGGTGGGGACGGGCGGCAGGAGAGCGGCGGCGGCCAGTCCGACGATGCCGACGGCTGCCAGGGTGATCATCGCGGCGGCGTACGCGTGGCTGGTGAGGCCGGCGACCAGGATGGTGCCGGCGACGGCGGTGCCGAGGGAGGACCCGAGGTTCGAGATGCTGCGGGACAGGCCCGAGATCTCGCCCTGCTGCTCCTCGGGGAAGCTGGACTGGACGATGTTGACCGAGGGGGTGAGCATCAGGCCGAGACCGAGGCCGATCAGGAGCAGCCCGGGGGCGAAGGCCCAGGGGCTGGGGGAGCCGCCGACGATCAGGATCAGTACGAGGATCCCGGCGATGGTGCCGGCGAATCCGGCCAGGATGAGGGTGCGTTGGGCGTAGCGCCGGGCGAGCCGTTCGGCGGCCAGGGAGGTGGCGAGGATGCCGAGGGTGGCGGCGGTGAAGATCACGCCGGTCTGGATGGCGTCGTATCCGCGGACGACCTGGAGGTAGGACGCCACGGTGAAGGACACGCCCATCAGGAGCAGCCACTGGGTGTTCTGGGTGACCAGCCCGAGATCGGAGGTACGGCTGCGGAACAGGCTGGTGGACAGCAGCGCTTCCTTGCCCGCCCGCTCCCTCGCGCGGACCCAGTAGAAGAAGCCCGCCAGGAAGAGCGCGCCGAGGACGAGCAGGGTGAGCATCAGCCAGATGTTGTCGTCGGCGGCCACGATGCCGGTGACGACGAGGACCAGTCCGACGGCGGAGAGCACGGTGCCGACGGTGTCGAACGGGCGGGTCGGGTCCGGTGGGAGCGGGTCCTCGATCCGGCGGCTGAGCAGGATGATCACGGCGATGACCAGGGCCTGGAACACGAAGGCGGCCCGCCAGCTGATCGCCGAGGTGATCAGTCCGCCGATCAGCGGGCCGGCCGCCGCGCCGATTCCGCCGAGCGCCATGATCGTCCCGAACGCCTTGGCGCGTGAGGTCAGGTCGGTGAAGAGCAGGGTGGTGAGGATGTAGACGGGTGGGATGAGCAGGGCCGTGCCGACGCCTTCGAGGATCGAGTTGCCGAGGATGAGGACGCCCAGGCCCGGCGCGGCGGCGCTCAGCAGGGCGCCGACCCCGTACACGACCAGGCCGACCAGCAGGCACCGCTTGCGGCCGTAGCGGTCGGTGAGTTTGCCGCCCGGGATCATCAGCGCGGCCATCACCAGCAGGAAGACGGTGATGGCGACCTGCACGCCCTGCACGGTGGTGTCGAGGTCCTCGCTGATGTCGTTGATCATCACGTTCATGTTCGAGCCGGCGAAGCTGCAGATGAACTGGGCGAGGGCGAGCGGCGCGATGATCCGCCGCAGGGCGTTGGGCGTGCCCGGGGCGGTGTCACTCATCGGTGCCCCCGGCGCCCGCCCGGTCGAGCCGTTCGGCCGAGAGGCCGATCGCCTCGGCAGAAGGGTCGGCGTGGCTGGCGTGGCTGGCGATTGCCGGGTAGGCGCTCATGGAAGTCTCCCTCGCACTCGCACGTCCACCGCTTCGGGAGAGCCGAACGCGGCGCCTGCCCCGGGTGAACGGCCTGGCCCCGCCCGTGCTCGTACTTTCCCACCAGGTGCGCGGCGGAGGACGGAGGACGCGCGGGGGCGCGGCCGCTCGGGTGCGACGGCGGCGCGGCGGCGCCATCGCCGCCTCGCCGTGCCGCGCGCGGCACCCGGCCTGCGTCGCCGGGCGTGCGTAGATTGAGGTGGTGCACCGCATCATCCCCTGGCCGCGCAGGCCAGACCCGACGGGCCGGGCACCATCGCGGAGCGACTACGCCGGGGCCCTGTACGGGTCGCTCCTCGCGGCGTCCGTGATCGCCACGGCCAGCGCGGTCGGTGACTTTCCCCGACTGCAGACCGTGGTGCTGCTCCTGGTGACCGGCCTGGTGTTCTGGGCCGCCCACGCCTACGCGAACCTGGCCGGGGAGCGCAGGGTCGGCCGGCGGCCCGGCTGGGCCGAGATCCGCCGGGTGGGCCGGCACGAGTGGCCGATCGTCGAGGCGGCGGTGCTGCCCGCGGTGGCCGTGGCGGTGAGCCCCGTGCTGGGGCTGGGGCTGAGCGGTGCCGCGTGGTTCGCGCTGAGCGTGGCGGTGGCGCAGCTGGTCGCGTGGGCCTGCCTGGGCGCCGTCCACGCCGGAGCCTCCCGCACCGAGGTCGCCGTCGAGGGCCTGGCCAACCTGGTCCTCGGACTGGTCCTGGTGGCGGCGAAGGCGGCCCTCGGACACTGACCCGGCCCACGCCGGTACGACCGCGCCCCGGCGGATGCGACGCGTCCCGGCCTTACCCGGTGCCGGTGCCGGTGCCGGTGCCGGTGGGGGCCGGCGCCGGCGCCGGTTCCCGTGGTTCCTCGCCGAGTCCGCGCAGGGTGTCCAGGGCGGTGCGCGGGTAGGGGCCCGTGCAGCCGGGGCAGGCGGCGGAGGCGGCCGGGTCGTTGAGCCAGTACCCGTCGACCGTGGAGCGTACGGCACGGGCGGCCCGGTCGATCTGTGCGGCGCCGACGGCCCGGCCCGAAGGGTTGGTGCTCAGGCCGGCGAGCACCTTGATCCGGGGATTGGCGCGGCGGGCCTGGGCGGTGGCGGCCGCCACGAAGGAGGCGAACAGCGTCGGGTTGTCCTCCGCGCCCTGGGCCTGGAGGTCCAGCACATCGGCGTCGCGTGCGATCTCGCCGGCCAGCCCGAGCTTCAGGAAGGTGTCGAAGGCGCCGCCGGCGGTGCCCGGGCGCAGTGCCTCGACGAGATCGGTGGCAGGTGCGGCGATGAACAGCAGGTGGTGACGGTGGACCAGGTCCGCGGCCATCCGGTCGTAGCGGACCGGGTCGGCCTGCTCCGCGGCCGGGGTCTGCGGCCAGTGTTCGTTGTCGTAGAGCACCGCTCGGATCCGCGGGTCCAGCCGGTTGCCGGTCAGGGCCGACTCGAGGGCGGTGTAGCTGTCGAAACTGGCGGTCGGTGTGGAGCGCCAGCCGTCGGGGACGGCCCAGTTGCCGTCCCCGGTGAGCACGTAGGCGTCCGGTGTGTCGAAGGACCGGGCGGTGGTCCGGCCGGTGGGGTCGGCGGCCAGCAGCCTTCCCAGGGTCCGGCCGCTGATGATCCAGGAACCGGCCGCCGCGGTGGCGCCCGGTGCGGGGGAGGGCTTCGGCCGCGGCCGGGCCGGCGTGCTCGTCCGGTCGGCGACCACGAGGTACCCGGCCAGCAGCACCGCGGCCGCGGCGAGCAGGGCTGCCGCCGACGCGTACGGGCGCTTCACCGGGCCGGCCCGGCGGGCTGGGCGTGGAGCACGTCGGCGCGCGCGGGTGCGCGCAGCCCGGCCGGTGGCCGGACCGGACGGACCCCGCAGGCCAGCAGCGACTCCAGCTGGAAGAACCGTTTCAGGAAGGCGAACGCCGGCCACAGCGGCGCCCAGAGCAGCAGCCGTGCCCGGCGGTAGTAGAGGACGAGGCAGATCCGCGGTACCAGCGCCGGCAGCTGCGCGAGCAGGAAGACGACGGCGAAACGGGCCAGGTTGTGCCGGGGCAGCGGCTGCAGGGTGCAGTGCAGCACGGTCAGCACCAGGACGAAGAAGTGGATCGGTGAGAGCAGCCTGCCGCCGGCGGCCCTCGGCAGCTGGAACCAGAACCGGGGGCCGGGCGCGCCCCGGCCGAACGGGGTGAAGCGGGCGAAGTTCATCAGGTTGCCCAGCCCCCAGCGGAATCGCTGGACCCGCAGCTGGCCGAGTTTCACGGGTACGTCCTCGTAGGAGACCGTGTGCGGGTCCATCACCACCCGCCAGCCCGACCTCGCGAGCGCGCAGGTGAATTCGGCGTCCTCGCCGAACATGCCGTCGACGAAGCCGCCGAGCTCCACGGCCGCCTCGCGGCGGAAGCCGCAGAAGGTGCCGGGGACGCACGGCACGGCGTCCACGGTGCTCAGTGCGGCCAGGCTGAAGCCGTACGTGAACAGCTGCTCCATCGCCCGCATCCGGTCGATCCAGGTGGTGTACGGCTCCTTGGGCAGGGTGAGCGCCCCGACCACGCCGACCCGCGGGTCGGCGAGGAAGCGCGGGACCGACCGGGCGAAGGCGTCGGGGTCGAGTGCGCAGTCGGCGTCGACGCGGTAGACGAACTCCGCCGTGCAGCGTTCCAGCGCCAGGTTCAGTGCCCTGGCCTTGCCCGCGTGGGGGCCCTGGATCACCTCGCCGGTGGCGCTGGTGAAGGCCGCGACGGCCGCCTCGGCCAGCGCCCGGGTGCCGTCGGTGGAGCCGTCGTCGCACAGGACGACCCGCACCGGCCCGCCGTACGCCGCCGCGGCGCGGTCGATCGAGCGCAGCAGCCGTTCGATCACCGAGGCCTCGTTGTAGGCGGGCACGATCACCTCGACGGCGGGGCGGTCGTTGGCGGGCCGGTGCGATCGGCGCGGGCCGAGCAGGCCGACGAGTGCGAGCAGGATCAGCATCACGTCGAAGACGGAGAAGCGGAGGCCGGCCAGGACGAGGAACCCCGCCAGCGGATGGCCGGCGACCTGTCGCAGCAGAACCAGTGCCGCAGCGCCGACCAGTGCCAGCGCGGCGAGCAGGCAGAGCGTCAGGACCGCACTGTCTGGCCAGTCTCGGCGCCGCCGCGCTGGCAGCGGGGTCGGGCGCGGCAGCCGGAAGGTGGTGAAGGCGAGCCGGTAGACCAGCAGGTAGCCGAGGGTGGACTGGAGGACGAGGGCGACCAGCGGGACGGGGCCGAGCGGCAGCCCGGTCGCCGTCGCGAGCAGCGCGGCGCAGCACTCGGCGAGGACGGACATCCCGAGGAACACCGGGGCGTGCGCCAGGATCATCAGCCGGCGGCCGGGGGTGGCCGGAAGGACCACCGCGACGGTGATCAGGTAGCCGACCACGGCGGCCGGTACGAGTGGCGGGAGGCTGTGCGCGTACGCGGCGGCCAGGTGGGGATCGCCGTCCGCGGCGGACAGGACGTCGGCGACCAGTGAGTGGTACGCCTGGTCGAGCCGGGGGTGGCGGACGGCGACGATCGCCGTGCTGACGGCGGCGGCGACCGACAGGAAGGCCAGCGCGCGCGGCAGGGACGGGCGGCGGAACGGCGGCAGCCGCACCACCCGGCCGGAGCCGCGGTCGGAGTCGTCGAAGCGCCGGGCCAGCGGCCAGCGGACCGCCAGGAGCAGCAGGAGGGTGTCGGCGACGAGCAGTGCGACGACGTCCGGGTGCAGCATCGCTCAGCCCTCCGTCCCGTGACGGCCGGTCCGAGGCGGACGGGCCGGACGAGCTGGGTGTTCGTCCACGATCCCGACGAAACACGCCTGTGGTCCGGCGGTGGCCTCGCCGACGAACGTACACGGAATTCCCAATTCCACGACCCGGTCCTTTCGCGGCGCGAACCGGATCAGGTATACACGATCTCTTCACGTGGCGTCAGGGTCGCGCAGGAGATTTTGTGGATCCATGACGAAGCGCGGCGGGCGGGGATGTTGAATTCGCAACAGGGGGTCCGGGGTGGGCGACTTGCCGGTGGCCGGCCCTGTCGAGCCAGCGGTTCAGGTTTTTGAGCCCGCCTCACATAACTGCCCTGACCTGGGGTGATGTGCCTCCTGGCGGGCCCGGGCGGGCCCGGTCCGCGGCTGACGTGTACTGGACATGTCACATCCGCTGTGGCAAGGTCGTGCAGCATCCGGCGGCCACCTCCCCATGGCCTGCCGCCTCACGGCCGCACTCACCTGCGCCGCGTCACACTTCCGGTAGGTTTTCGGTCCTTTCCGGCGCCCCCGATGCCCCACGCGCCGGACCGGCCTGCAAGTACTTCGGGCACCTTCTTGCTCCGCATTCACGTGAGACATTTCCGCATGGCACTGCCCTGTTCTCCGATTTCCGTAAGGGAGTAGGCACATGCATGTCCTGATTCTGGGCGGCGACGGATTCTGCGGCTGGCCGACCGCCCTCCACCTCTCCGACCGCGGCCACCAGGTGACCATCGTCGACAACCTCAGCCGCCGGGCCATCGACCTCGAGCTGGAGGCCGAGTCGGTCACACCCATCCGGCCCATCGGCGAGCGCCTGCGGGCCTGGCGCGAGGTGTCGGGCCGGGAGATCGGCTTCGTCCGGCTGGACCTCGCCACCGAGTACGAGCGGCTGGCCGCGCTGCTCGCCGGAGTGCGCCCCGACGCCGTCGTGCACTTCGCCGAACAGCGCGCCGCGCCGTACTCCATGCGCTCGGTCCCCGCCAAGCGCTACACCGTCGACAACAACGTCCGCGCCACCCACAACCTGCTGGTCGCACTGGTCGCCACCGGCACCGACGCGGCCTTGGTGCACCTCGGCACCATGGGCGTCTACGGGTACGGCTGGTCCGGATCCGCCCCCATCCCGGAGGGCTACCTGACCGTCAAGGTCCCCACCCCGGAAGGCGACCTGGAACGCCGGATCCTCCATCCGGCGAACCCCGGCTCCGTGTACCACCTGACCAAGACCCTCGACCAGCTGATGTTCTCCTTCTACGCGGCCAACGACGGGCTGCGGATCACCGACCTGCACCAGGGCATCGTCTGGGGCACCCAGACCGCCCAGACCGCCCGCGACGAACGGCTGGTCAACCGCTTCGACTACGACGGCGACTACGGCACCGTGCTCAACCGCTTCCTCGCCCAGGCCGCGATCGGCCACCCGCTCACCGTGCACGGCACCGGCGGCCAGACCCGCGCGTTCATCCACCTCCAGGACACCGTGCGATGTATCGAGATCGCCCTCGCCAACCCGCCCGCCGCCGGCGACCGGCCCAAGGTCTTCAACCAGGTCACCGAGGTCCACCGGGTACGCGACCTGGCCAAGCTCGTCAGCAACCTGACCGGGGTGGAGACGGCCAACCTGCCCAACCCGAGGAAGGAGGCGGTCGAGAACGAACTCCGGGTGAGCAACGACCAGTTCCTCGCGCTCGGACTGCAGCCGACCAGCCTCAGCGAGGGACTGCTGGACGAGTGCACCAACATCGCGGGCCGCTACCGCTCCCGGATCGACCCTCGCAGGATCATCGCCCGCTCGGTCTGGCGTCCCGGCATGGAGACCGCCGACGACCTGCTCACCGGCCTGCCGGACGCCCCGCCCTCCCGCATCCCGTCATAGCGCCGGCCCGCGCCGCACCCGCCGCGCCGACGGCGGAGCACCCCCGGAAGCACGACGACCGGGACGAACCCATGAAGGAGGCAGGGAATGATGGCCCGTCCCTCGCGCCCCGTGCGCGGGATGAACGCCGCGCTCGCCGGCGGCGAGGCAGGCGTCGGAGAGATCAGGCCCGCCCGCTCCCCGATGGGCCTGTGGAGAGTGGCCCTGGCCCTGGTCCTCGCGGTCGCCGCCACCTTCGCCGGCATCCGGACCTACCAGGCGGTCGCGTCCCGGCCGGTGACCTTCAGCGGTCAGGTCACCCCGGCCCACGCGTACTACCTCAACTTCCCGAACACCGGCACCGTCGAGACCCTCACCGTGAAGCCCGGCGACCACGTCACGGCAGGTCAGGTGCTCGCCACCCAGGTGAGCAGCGTGGCGGCCGCCAACCTCGCCGCGGCCCAGGCCGCCGTCGACGCCGAAACCGCGCTGCTCGCCGAGGACAGCAACCCGGCCACCACCGCCGACCGGCAGGCCCGGGGCCAACTGGACATCGCCAAGGCCGAGGCAGCCGCCGACAGCACCCGCAGCGCCCTCGCGCTGGCCCAGGTCAGCACGGAGAACGCCATCGCCGCACAGAACAGCGTGATCTCCGCCGACCAGGCCGCGCTGGACGACGAGACCGCACGCCTCACCCGGTCCTGCCCGGCCACCGCGGCCGCCGCCTCCCCGGTCGCCGCCTCCGGTGAACCGAACGTCACGGCATCCGCTCCACCCGCCGCCGCCTCACCCGCCGCCACCTCACCCACCACCACAACCGCGCCCGCCCAGCAGCAGTCCTGCCAGAGCCTGCAGAGCCAGATCGACAAGGACACGGCCAGACTCGCCCAGGCCAGGGCCCAACTCGGCACCCTGCAGTCCACCGGGCAGGCCCACGCGCAGCAGCTCCAGGCGCGCCTGACACAGAACCAGTCCGTCCTCCAGGCGGCCCGGACCACGGTGGCCTCCCAGGGCGCTCCGCTCACCCCGGCCGCCATCGCCCAGGCCCGGTCCCGGCTGGCCTCCGCACAGGCCCAACTCGCCGCCGACCAGCTCGCCCTGAGACAGACCACGATCACCGCCCCGGCCGACGGTACGGTCGCCGGGACCGCGGGTGCCGCCGGTGACACCGTCGGCCCCCAAGGCGTGCACACCTACGCCGGCCCGGCCGCGCAGTCCGGCACCCTGGTCGACCAGCTGCCCGGCATCCAGCTCTTCGTCCCCACCCCCGCCCCGGGCACCAACCAGGTCGCCGGCTCCGGCTACACCGCGCTGGTCACACTCCACTCCGGACCGCTCAGCGTGACCGCCCAGCTGCCCGAATCCCGGATCGCCGACGTACGCGAGGGCCGGGCCGCCACCGTCACCGTCCCCGCCACCGGCCGTACCGTCACAGGACGGGTCGACCACATCCTGTTGCAGCCCGCCCGGGTGCCGGGCGCGACCTACTACAACGTCACGATCGGCCTGGACGACCAGCAGGAAACCCTCATGCCCGGCATGTCCGCGGACGTGGCACTGCTCTGAAGGAGACCATGAGCATCACCTCGGCCAGTCTGCCCGGCCGCCCCGACATCCCCAACCAGGACCTCCTGCTCACCGCCCCCGGCGTCCTCGTCCTGCTCGACGGCGCCGGCGGGCCAAGCGAGGACGGCGGCGGCTGCCGTCACGGAGTCCACTGGTACGTACGGCAGTTGGGTAGCCGGCTGCTCACCGGCCTGCTCACCGCGGATCGGCCGGTCGCCGACCTGCTGGCCGACGCCATCGATGCCGTCGCCCACAGCCACCGCTCCACCTGCGACCTGCGCCATCCCGGAACCCCCTCCTCCACCGTCGCGATCGTCCGCCAGCGCGGGGAGGACGTCGACCACCTCGTCCTGCACGACTCCACCCTCCTCCTCACCCGCGCCGACGGGTCCGGGACGGAGACGGTCAGCGACCGCCGCCTGCACCACATCCCCGAGCTCCACCCGCTGCGCTCCGCCGCCCACCGCTGCGCCCTAGGCACCGACCGGCACGCCGCTGCCCGAAAGGCATACATCGCAGCGGAGTTGGGCCACCGAAACGCGGCCGGGGGCTACTGGGTGGCCGGCAGCGACCCGCGCGCCGCCACGCACGCCCTCACCGGCACCACCCCCGCCGCAGCCCTGCGCTCGGTGTCCCTGCTCAGTGACGGCGCCGCCGACCACGTCGACACCTACCACCTCGCAACCTGGCCCGAGACCGTCGCCCTCCTCTCCCTCGACGGCCCCGCCACGCTCCTGGCCGCCGTACGGGCGGCCGAGCACTCCGACCCGCGTGGCCGTCGCTGGCCCCGCCTCAAACCGCACGACGACGCGACCGCCGCGCACTGGACGGATCCGGCGGCCACCGGGGCCGCCGCCGAGCTGCTCCGACCGGTGACAGTTCGCCACCGGTAGATCCATTTCGGCCGTGATCGGCCGCCCCTCTCCCCGTGTTCCCGATCTGCAGCTAGGTTCCACCCGCCGCCCGATGGCACAACCGTGCGATTTGGTCGACCAGCCGGACGGGGAGGTGGCAGGGGCCCTGCCACGTCCGGCCCCTCAGCCGGATCCCGGCCGGAGCGGACCGGCCAGCGTCTCGATGGGCGGAAGAGGCCACTGCGGCTCCTGCCGGGTGAGGCGCGCCAGCTCCTCCGGTGGCTCGGCACCATCGCGAACTGTCGTGACGTAGGCCTTCGCGTCCTGCAGGCTCAGCCGCGGGGCCTGCTTGCGGAGGTGCTTCATCGCGGCTGCGGCGCCGGCGGAACGGGCGAGATCGCGGACGGCGCAGGCCAGTTGATCAGGCTGCCCGATGCCCTTGATCCGCAGGAGGTACTGCTCCTCCCAGCCCTCGTCCTCCCAACCGGCGGCGGGCACGTAATGGATGCTCCCATCGTGGCGGTCCACCAGAACGTGACCGCCGACGAAGCTGCCACTCATCTCACGGGTGCGGGCGCGGGCCTGTTCCGCCGAGCGCCAGAAGACGAGCCAGCCGACCACGCGCTCCTCCACGTGGTAGACGCCCGGTGTAGGGGCGGGCCCGCTCCACGGCCACGTCTGCAACTCGACGGCCAGGAAGGACTCGACGAGCTCGACAGCGCGTTCCTCGGAGATCACGACCTCATCATCCGATCTCGTCATAGGTGACTCCGGCGTCTGCCACGGCTGACACGCTCCTTCGGTGTGGTCGGTGACGGGGCAATGACGATCTTCGGTCGCGAAAATCTCGCCAGGGCCCGCCGAAATGCCCAGGCAGGTCCACCGCGACCTGGTCACGGCGTCGCACGCGATGGCCAGCCGGAGGCCGCCTTCATCGCCATCGAAACCAGGTCCGCCGTTCTACGGCTACGACGGAGTGGCCGGCGTGGGAAGGTCGAGAACGCGGGCGAGGGCGGCTGTGACGGGACCGTAGTGGTCGGGCAGGTACCGGCGGGCCCAGTCGGCCGCCAGCGCGAGGAACTCGGCCAGGTCGCGCTCCGCGCCGGCGAGCAGGCGACGGAGTTCGGTGACGGACAGTTCGATCACCGGACTGTCGTTCTGCTCGGCGTTGACGGTGAGCCGGACGGCGTGGCCGAAGCGCTCCGCCACCGGTGACACGGGGTCGTGACCGAAGCCGAGGAGGCCGCCCTCGTCGACGAACGTGTGCCAGTCGCGCCAGTCCTCCAGTCCGTCGCAGCATCCGGGCAGGAAGACGACGCCTGTGGACTCGTCGGTGACCCGCAGGCCGCCGGCCGCGAAGAGGTCGTCGAAGGTCAGCAGTCCGTGGAGGAACGAGCCGAGTGCGTCCGCCGGACGAGGCGGGCGGTCGCCGTCGGGGTCGATGTCATTGCAACCCGCGATGCGCATCACCGCCGTCCCGACCTCTGCGGGTGAGAGCTCACCGCTGAGCGGCAGGAAGCCGAACTGCTCGATCTCGGCGATGGGCCAGAGGTCGAAGTCGTCGGCGGGGTAGATCTCCAGGACGGGATGCAGCACTATCACTCGGCGAAGTGTTCCGGATCCACGCCCGTAGCGCCTCCCGAATACGCCGGGGACCTGTCGATCAGGGACCGGCTGGTGGTCGTGGGTCACCAGGCGGCCTGCTGCCGCAGCGGGCAGGAGCAGCCGTCCTCGCCACAGCGGCACCAGTACTCCGACATCGGCGTCTGGGTCTCGGTGCGCAGACCGCCAGGGCAAGCGTGGTGGGCACCCAGCTGGCACTCCAGGGTGATGTACGGGCCGCCGGGCCGGAGGTTGAGAGGGAGGACCAGATCCCGACGTTCCTCGCCTCTCGGCCAGATGTTCATCGGCACCTGCGACAGAGGAGCCCGCGGGGTCACCGGGTCACGTCCGAGCAGCGAGTGCAGACGGCGACCGCGTAGCCGAGTGCGGCGACGTCCGGCGTGACGGTCCGCAAGTAGGCGTGCCCGTCCGGGTGCAGCGGGCCGTCAGCTGTACCGCAGGCCCAGCAGGCGCGGCCCTGTCGCTGCTCCTCGGTCAGATCCTCTGCAGCCGGCGGCCCGGTCACGGACAGCGGTTGCTCTGTGCTCTCGATTCCAGCCATGAGCAGGACGCTAGGCCTATGGATTGGTCGCCCGCCCGGAGGTTTCTCGGGATTTCTCCCAGGCGCGATCATCCTTCCCGAGGTTGCTCACACGGTCGTAGCGGCCTGCCGCGCCCTCACGATCAGACGGTGGGCAGAGGGGCCGTAGACCGCCGCGGCCTGGAGCTTCGACCAGATGCGCTCGTACAGGGCGATGTTCTCCGGGTCCTCGAGCCACATCTCGGTGTTCCACGTCTCGACGATCACGAGTCGGTCGTCGTGCAGCCAGAAGCCGTGCTTGGGTACCACCGTGACGGGCGCACCGAGCGGCACGATGCCCAGTTCCACCGTGTCCAATCCCAGGAGCCCGGTCAGGCGGTCCAGTTGGGCGGCGAGGATGTCGCCGAGGCAGATCCGCACGTACAGGGATGCCTCGGCCATGATGAAGCGGAACCGCTTTCCGGGCTGGTAGAGCGCTTCCTGCCTGCGCAGCCTCGCCCGGACGCCCTCCTCGATGTCCCGGGGGGTGTCGTGCAGGTCGGTGAAGTGGGTCAGGACGTGGCGGGCGTACTCGGCGATCTGGAAGATGCCGGGCACGATGCCGGGCTCGTACCCGAAGGTCACCGTGGTCGCCCGGGTGTGCGCGATGCCTGCCTCCTGCCGGGCCCGGTGCCCGCCGACGAGGAGACGGCGCCACGTGCGGAAGCGGCTCTCGAGGCCTTGTAGGCGGCCTTTGAGCTCCCCTGCGGCTTCCGGCCTGCCGGCTGCACGGGCCCATTCTTCGAGGTCCCCGCGGGTCGGTGTCTGCTTGCCGTGTTCGAGTTTGGAGACCTTCGACGGTGGCCAGCCGATCCGGGCGGCGAAGTCACGCCTGCTGAGGCCGGCCTCGGCGCGGAGCTCACGCAGCCGCGCGCCGAGGCCTACGCGGGCCTGCTGGAAGTCGGTGCTCACACGCCGGACGTTACCCGGGTGAACTCGCGGGTGGGCACGGCATGGTGCCAGGCGGCGTCCCGGGCCTGGCAGGCAGCGAGGACCTGGGCGGTGGCGGTGATCAGTTCGACGCCGAGGGTGTTGTCGTCGCCGTCGAAGTGGAAGCGGGCCAGGGTGCGGGAGTCGAACAGCCAGTAGTCGAAGGTCGGGAGCCCGAGGCGGTCGGCCTCGGCCCGGGGCAGGTTGCGGATGTCTTCTCCGGCGTCGACGTTCCCGAGACCGCTGGTCAGGAGGAACCGCTGGCCGAGGGTGAGCGGGTCGTCGACCACACGTACCCGCTCGAATCGCTTGCCGAGGGCGGTCTGCCGGCGGACGTTGGCGTGCCACGGATTGTCGGCCTCGAACGGCAGCGCCTCCCCCCGGAGGAACCGCTCGTACCGCTCCGTGCCGATGTCCACCGCGTAGCCGCGGCGGGTCTCCAGTCGGAACGCGGTGTGCTCGAAGTCCTCGAAGTACGGGGCGAGGCACTCGAAGGGCTGGATGTCGGGCACCGGCTACTCCTTGGGCGCGAAGCGGGCGAGCAGTTCGCGGGGGACGACGACGAAGGTCTCGCCCGGCAGCACGTCGCGAAGGTGTGCGAGTGCCTCGGGGTCGGTCAGCCGGTCGCCCTGGACCACGATGTCGCCGGTCTCGGTCTCGTACAGCGTGGGGCAATTCCCGCCGTCCGAGGTGCTGCCGAGGAACCTGAGCTGAGTGAGGCACCAGGATGCCCCGGTCGGCTGTCGGGACGCGGGTGTTCGGCAGAACCCGGCGAGCTGCCGCCCGAAGGTCGCGTAGTTGCGGGTGTGGAGGACGAACGCATGCCGGCCGAGGCCGAGGGTCCTGGCCCCAGGGAAGTCAACGCCCTCCCGACACTTCGTCAAACTCCTTCCGTCTTCCGCGGCCGCGAATGCGTATCGCATGATCAACGCCACCGGAGTCCCCTTTCCCGGGCACAGCGCCTCGGCCCCTCCGACAGCGGACCACCTCACGGAAGTGCACCGGCGCGGCTCCCAGATCCGCCAGCCGTGCATACGTGCCACCCGGACCGGTGTGCACCTCGGTGATCGGCGACCCGGTAACAATCGCTGCCGGCAGGTAGGCCGTGGCCACCATCACCGGCCCGCCTTCGACGAGGTACCGTCGGTCCGAACCCAGACCGGGGCGCCGGCTTCGTGTCTCAACGCCGGGGCGATGTGCGCCGGGCACGGCTGCTCGTCGACCGAGACCCGGTCCGCCAGTAACGGCCGGCCGTCGAGGTCGTCATCCTGGATCGACCGGCCCTCGCTCCAGTCGGACTGTGCGAGGCGCTTCGTGCCGCGCCGCAGGATCGGACGGAACATCCGTACCAGGGCCCTGCCTCGCGCCGGGACCTCGGTGAGGCCTTCTGCCGCCAGGACTCCCAGCGCCTTGCGCGCGGTCTCGGCTGCCACCGTGTACTGCTGGGCGATGGCGTTCCCGCTCGGCACCCGCTTGCCGGGCGCGGATCTCCAGGGTACTCAGCTCAGGACCAGCCGCTCCAACGGCACCGCAGGGACGGCGTTCCGCGTTCAGGTCCGCGCCGGGCGTCCGATGAACGAGAGCCGGTTCCGCGCCCAGCCCGGGCTATTCGTTCCAGGGGTGGTCGGGGCGGCCGGGGGTTGTGTGGTCGAGGCGGAAGAGGCGGCCGGACGGGTCGTCAGGGGTGTCGGGGGTGGTACGGGTGGTGCGGGCGGTGGTGATGTAGAGGGTGGTGAGGTCGGGGCCGGCGAAGGTGCAGCTGGTGGGGCGGGGGACCGGGAACTCGACGGTGGCGAGCAGGCGGCCGGTCGGGGTGAGGCAGTGGACGGCGGCGCCGTCCCAGAACGCGACCCAGAGGTTGCGGTCGGCGTCCAGGGTCATGCCGTCGGGCACCCCCGGGAGGTGGGAGACGTCGAGGGAGCGGATGAGGGGGCCGACCGGGCCGTGTTCGGGGTACTCGTAGAGGTCGATCCGGCGGGTCGGGCTGTCGATGTACCAGAGCCGGTCGGGTTCGGGCCAGGCGAGGCCGTTGGGGACGGCGAGGCCGCCGAGGACGGTGGTGACCGTGCCGTCGGGCTCGAGGCGGTGGAGGCGGCCGTCGGCCAGTGGTTCGGTGGTCCGCATGGTGCCGGCGACCATCCGCCCGTACGGGTCGCAGGCGCCGTCGTTCATCCGCCGGTCCGGGCGGTCGGCCTCGACCGGGGCGAGCAGGCGGCTCGTGCCGTCGGCGGTGTCGAGGAGTTCGAAGCCGCGCTCGGTGGCGAGCAGGACCCGGCCGTCCCGGGCGGGCGCCAAAGCACCTGGCATCACCGGGAGTTCGAGGCCGGCGGTGGCGCCGGTGCGGTGGTCCAGCCAGCGCAGCCGGCGGTCGGGGATGCCGATCCAGTAGAGGCGGCCGGTCGCGGCGTCCCAGGTGGGGCCCTCGCCGAGGTCGAGGCGGTGGAGGTCGGCGGGTTCGGCGCGCATGCGGCTCCTCGGAGGCGGTGGGGCGAACGGGGGCGGGGTCGGGTGAGTGGCCGGACCAGGATGTCACCGGCGGCCAAGGTGGCGGAGGTGACACCCGGCCGGATGCGGAGCCGCAGTCGGTCGGCCGGCCGTGCCTCTCCCGCGGGGTGAGCTTATCCGTCCCACCATGCGGGACGGACCGCCCGCCGCCGTCGGGGCCCTTGACGCGGCGCGGGCGCGGGATGACACTCCGACACAGGACTCGTCGAACCTGGGTGGGAGAGCCGTGAGGCGTGCGGAGCCGGTCACCGATGGCTCGGCCCACGCTGTCCGGCTGCTCCCGACGCTGACGAGCCGTCGCCACATCGACCTGCAACGGGTCTGCAGCAGCATGGGTCGAGCGCCTGCTCCCCACGGCCCGGCGGCCACTCTCTTCTGATCCCCCCGGGCGGCCGCCCTCGCACGCCCCGAGGCCCGCGCCTCCCCTCACCCGATGCGTCGTACGCGCGTGTCCGCGTACCCCCGACCCTGGGAGACCCATGTCCGCCACGTCCCCGTCCGCCGTGCCCGCCCTCCGCGGGAGGATCGGCCACGACGCCCGCAGCGGGTACTACCCCGTACCGCACCGCTACCGGCTCCACCTCACACCGTCCTGTCCGCACTGTCTGCAGATCGCCGTCACCCACAGCCTGCTCGGCCTCGAGGACACCCTCCCGGTGACCGTGCTGCCCGCACTGCCGGACGACGGTGACGGCGGATACCTGGCGCTGCGACCGCTGTACGACGCGAGCGCGCACCAGTACCCCGGGCCGGCCGGGGCGCCGGTGCTCAGCGACAGCTGGAGCGGACGGATCGTCAGCACCGACCCCGTCGAGATCCTCACCGACCTGGCCCGGCGCTTCCCCGGCCCGGGCCCCGACGTCCACCCGGACCTGTACCCGCACGGCCTGGAGACGGCGATCGATGCCGTCCGGCAGCTGTGCGAGCTCAGCATCAACGCCCCGGCGCAGCGCGCGGGCCGCTCCGACGCCACCCCCGCCGAGCGCGCGACGGCACTGCGGACCCTGCTCGACGGCCTCGGCGAGCTCGAGCGGCGGCTCGGCACCCGCAGCCACCTGCTCGGCGAGGAGTTGACCCTCGCGGACGTGGAACTCTGGGTGACCCTGGTACGGCTGGACACCGTGCACCGCTGGCACCTGGACGCCGCCGCCGTCCAGCTCATCGCCGACCATCCCCGGCTCTGGGCCCACGCCCGCCGGCTGGCCGGACACCCCGCCTTCGGCCGCCACCTCGACCTGGACGCCATCGCCCGCCGCCACCACGCCCGGTGCCTGGGCGAGGAGGCCGCCGGAGCGGCCATCCGGATCGTCGACTGGGCGGAGCACGCCCAGGGGCGGGTGCACTCCGGCTGACGCGCCACCGCGCTCCCCGCAGGAGTCGTCGGTGCCGCTGACCCGAGCCGGCGGGTCACCCGGGCCGGAACGCGGTGAGCAGCAGGGCGATGTCGTCCGTACGGTGCGGGGAGCGCAGGGCCTTGCGCAGCAGCTGGTCGGCGAGCTCCTCGAGGTCCGCGGCGCGGGCGTGGGCCAGGGCGGCCCGCAGCTGGTCGATGCCCAGGTCGATGTCGGTGCCGCGCTCCTCGACCAGGCCGTCGGTGTAGAGGGCGAGGACCGAGCCCGGGGGAAGGTCCAGCCGGGTCTGCGGATAGGTGCTGGCGCTGTCGACGCCCAGGAGCGGGCCGCCCGCCAGCTCCAGCGCCTCGGTGCTGCCGTCGGCAAGGCGCAGCAGCGGCGGGCAGTGCCCGGCGCGGACGGCGTACGCATGGTCGGTGCCCGGTTCGATGCGGATGTAGCAGCAGCTGGCGAGCAGCCCGGGGCCGAGGTCGGCCAGCAGCCGGTTGGTCCCGGCCAGCACGTCGCCGGGGGAGTGGCCGGCCGTCGCGAAAGCCCTTACGGCGCTGCGCAGTTGGCCCATGGTGCCGGCCGCGGCGACGCTGTGGCCCTCGACGTCCCCGATGACCAGGGCCACGCCGTCCGCGGTGGGGATCACGTCGTACCAGTCGCCGCCGATGTCCATCTCGCTGGTGCCGGGCAGGTAGCGGCCGGTGGTGCGGATACCCGGCAGGACCGGCAGGCGGTGGGGCAGCAGCGCGGTCTGCAGGCCGTGGGCGAGGGCGGACTTGGTGTCGTAGAGCCGGGCGCGTTCGAGGGCCTGGGCGATCAGACCGCTCAACGCGGTGAGGATGCCGCGGTCCTTGGTGGTGAAGTGGTGGATCTCGTCGAAGCCGATGATGCAGGTGCCGACCGGACGGTTGGAGGCGATCAGCGGCAGGTAGGCCCAGGCCCCGACGCCCTCCATGGCGCGGGCCGGAGCGGCGCCGGTGAGGTCCTGCCGGGACTCGACGAACAGGGGTACGCCGGGGGCCAGTGTCTCCGTCCCGGGGAGCGGGGTGTCGAGGGGTTTGCCCTCCAGCCAGTGCAGGAAGCGGTCGTGGTGGCCGGTGTTGAACAGCAGGTGCAGCCGGTGTTCGGCGATCACGTAGATGGCCAGGTGCTGTCCGCCGAAGGCCGGCAGCAGCTGGTCGCCGACGACCTCGCACACCTGACCCGTGGTGACGGCCTCGGTCAGGGCGCTGCCCAGTTGCAGGACCCGGTAGATGGCGCCCAGGCGTGCGGGCGCGGCCGCGGTCGGCGGCGGGTCGGGCGCGGGGCTCCCGGGCCCGGGGGAGACCGAGGTCCTGCCGGAGCCGACCGGCGGGTCTGCCACCTCCGGCGGTGACTGCGGCGGCCCGGACGGCACCACCCGGCCGGTCACGCCGTTCTCGTCCGGGTGCAGGGAGAAGGCGAGCCACCGGTCGGGCGGGCGGCGGACCAGGAAGGTGGTGGGCTGCTGCGAGACCATGGCGGCCCGGTGCCGGTCCTCGTAGATGGGATCGGACAGCCAGGGCAGGACCTCCCACGGGCGGCGGCCGAGCAGCTCCCCGACCCGGACCCCGAGCAGCTCCTCCAGGCTGCGATTGGCGTAGGTCACCCGCCCGTCCGGGGCGAGCGAGAAGAGTCCGTCCCGCAGCCGCTCCACCGCGGTGACGGCCGCGGCACCGGCCGCGGCGTCGAGCACGCAACCGACCAGGTGGCTGCGCGCCTCCTCGCCGGGCGCCTCGGGCACCCGGCCCCACAGCTCGACGGTGCGGTACCCGTCGTCGGCGCGGATCCGCAGCCGCCGGGCGAGCACCCGGCCGTCCGCGACGGCCGCGCGGGCCGTGGCCCGGAGCGAGACCCGGTCGCCGGGGTGCAGCCGGGCGGCGAGCGAGTCGGCGCGCCCGTCGAAGGCACCGGGTGCCAGGCCGAAGATCGCGCACAGCTCGTCGTCGGCGGACACGGTCCCGGTGTCGAGCCGCCAGTCGAACAGTCCGACGCGCACGGCCGGTGCGGTCGGGGCCGGGACCTCGATGGGCACCGTCGAGCCGTCGTAGTCGAAGGCGGCGCCGCGCTCCCGGAGGGTGGCGAGGGCGGTGCCGAGCCGGTTGGCGATGGCCCGCAGGTGGCGCAGCTGGGCCCTGGACAGTCCCGCGTGGCCGGGTGGCGCCGACCAGACCACCGCCATGGCCCCGAGGCGCTCCTGCCCGGCCCCGACCGGTACCGACGCCGAGCCGAACGCGTACGGCAGGGCCACCGCGAGCTGCGGATAGCGCCGCGCCGTCTCGTCCGCGTCGGCCAGGTGGACCGTCCGCCCGGACCGGTAGGCCGCGGCCACCGGAATGGGGCTGTTGACCGGGATCAGCCGCCAGCCGCCGAGCAGGGACGGCGAGGCCCCGCAGGTGGCGGCCAGCACGATCGAACGGTTGTCCCGGGAGCGGAGGAAGACGCTCCCGGCGTGGCCGCCGGTCTCCCTGATGGCCTTGACGACGGCCGCCACCAGCGCGTCCTCGCACTCCGCCGTCACACCGTCGGCGTCCGCGGTCCCGGCCGGCCCGCCGGGACGGGCGCCGCCCGGCGCGGTGCCCGAGTCCGGCCGGGTGGCCGTGCTGCTCCCGGCCTGCGGTCCCGCTGGCCCCACCGGTTCGTGCCGGTTCATGCTTCCCGCTCTACGTCCGGCGGACGCCACTGTCAAGGCGGACCCGACGGCGGCCGGACCCGGCGAGGGTCGGCGGGACCCGGCGGGAGGGCGCGACGGGCGGCGGTGGCCCGCTCCGGCGCGGGCGTCGGCCAGGACGGCGTCCGCGGGTCGGTGCGCCGTTCCGGTGGCGCAGTAGGTCGAGCAGGGAACCGGGGAGCGTGACGTCCAGCAGGTGCTGGGCATCCGCGACCGCCCGGCCGGTCGGCGCCGGCCGGGTGAGATGCGCGCGGGTCCGTGCGATCGACGACGGGGCACAGGAGGGCCCGTCGAGTCGGGCTTCCGGTTCAGTAGCCTTCGGTCATGAGTGATCAACTGGCACCGGTCGGGGGTGGCACGGGCCCGGTCAGGGGGACTGCTGGCTATGCCGAGGCGGCGGACGCGCTGGCCGTGCAGTACGAGGAGGTCACCTTCGGCGAGGTCCACGGCGATGTCCTGCGGCTGGTCCCTGCGGAGGCCGGGCGCATCCTCGATGTGGGCGCGGGGACCGGGCGCGACGCCGCCGCGTTGGTGGCCCGTGGACATGCCGTCGTGGCCGTCGAGCCGACGGCGGAGCTGCGGGCGCACGGGCAGCGCATCCATGCGGGGAGCGGGATCGACTGGGTCGACGACGTTCTTCCGGACCTGACGCTGAGCCGCCACCCGGGCCGGTTCGACGCTGTCTTCGCCACCGCGGTGTGGATGCATCTGGACGCCGCGGAACGCCGACGCGCCATGGCCAGGATCGCCGCGCTGCTCGTGCCGGGCGGCCGGTTCTTCGTCAATCTGCGCCACGGGCCCGTGCCCGAGGGCCGCCACATGTTCGACGTGTCCGCCGCCGAGACGGCCGAGCTGGGTGCTGCCTGTGGTCTGCGGACGGTTCACCGCAGCGAGCGTCCCGATCTTCACGGCCGCGACGGCGTCCGGTGGAGCTCCCTCGTGTTCCAGTCGCGGGAAGCCGACAGCTCGCTCGGCTGAACACTGGCCCCTGCCAACGCAGTTCGGCGCGGTCAGCCGTGCGGACGGCGGCGCCCACGCACCCGGCGGGAGCGCCGCAGGCCACCGGCACCGGGCCGGTCCCGCGCCGCCTGCGCGGGTGCCGCAGCGCGGGACCGGCCCGGCTTCCCGTCAGGGCCGGAGGTTCTCCAGGTCCGCCAGGAGGCCGGGGTGCTTCGGCTCCCAGCCGAGCACCTGCCGGGTGTGGGCGCTGGACGCGGGCTGGTCGTTCGCGAAGATCTGGGCGAGGGGACCGTAGGTCTCCGCCGGGACCGACGCGACCGGCAGGCCCAGGCGCCGGCCGATGACCGCCGCGATGTCGCGCACCTCGTCCCCCTCGTCGGCGACGGCGTGCCAGGAGGTGCCGGCCCGGGCCTGTTCCAGGGCGAGCCGGATCAGGACGGCCGCGTCGAGCGCGTGCACCGCCGGCCAGCGCTGCGTGCCGTCGCCGGCATAGCCGGACACGCCGGTGCGGCGCGCGATGTCGGTCAGCAGACCGGCGAACCCGCCGCTGCCCTGGTTGTGCACCGTGCGCGGCAAGCGGACGGCCGTGCTGCGGACCCCGCGCGGGGCCAGGCCCAGGACCGCGTTGACCGCGAGGCCGCGGCCGCCGACCGGCCCGTCGGTCAATAGCGGGTCGGTCTCGACGGAGGCTCGGCCGGGTACCAGGGGCGTACCCGCGACGGTGACGAAGGGACGGCCGCTGCCGACCAGTTCCTCGCCGAGGGCAGCGAGGGCGGCGCTCTCCTCGGCTACGGACTTCGCGACGGCGTCGCGGCTGCTGAAGTCGTGGCCGAACGCCAGGTGGATCACCCCGTCGGCGCGGGCGGCGCCGGTCCGCAGGACGTCCAGGTCGGCGAGGGCTCCGGGCAGGGGCTCGGCGCCGGCCGCCTCGGCGGCCGCCGCGGAGGCGTCCGAACGGGCCAGGGCGAGGACGGTGTGGCCGTTGCCGAGCAGCTCCGCGACGACGGCGGCCCCGATCAGTCCGGTGCCACCGGTGACGAAAACGCGCATGGGAAACTCCCTCGAGTGATGGGACTCTTGTCTCATCACTCTACAGGTGATGGGACAAAAGTCCCATCAGCTAGGATTGGCCCATGGGAAGGTGGGAACCAGGGGCGCGCGAACGTCTCGTCGTGGCCGCTGTCGACCTGTTCGCCGAGCAGGGGTACGACGTCACGACCGTCACGCAGATCGCCGAGCGCGCGGGGGTCACAAAGAGCACGTTCTTCCGGCACTTCCCCGACAAGCGCGAACTGCTGGTGGCCGGGCAGGACACGCTGAGCCGGCTGCTGGCCGAGGGGATCGCCGATGCGCCCGCCGGCGCCGGGCCGATCGAGGCGATCGCCGCTGGTCTCGAACGTGCCTCGGGTGCGATGGGGCCGATGAACCGTGAACTCGCCCCGCGTGTGAAGGCCGTCGTCGCCGCCTGTGCCGAACTCCAGGAGCGTGACACGCTCAAGAGCGTCGGCCTCGCCGCGGCGATGACGACGGCTCTGGTCGCCCGCGGTGTCCCCGACCCGACCGCGGCGCTGGCCGGTGAGCTGGGCGTCCTCGCCTTCAAGCGAGGGTTCGCCGAGTGGTCCGAGGGTGACCGCGACGCCTACGAGGAACTCGCCGGGTACACCCTGGCGGCCCTGGGCGAACTGCGCGCGGCCGGCGCGACACTGGCCTGGTCGGACGACCTGCCCGCCCATTGAGCGTGGTCGGCCCGGAGCGGATCGCCGGGCCGGAGTGGGCCGCGGCCGGGGTGCCGGTGCCGGTCGGGACTGTGACCGCCGGCCGGTGATCACCCGTCAACGGGCGCGGCCCGCATGACCACGGTCACCGCGTGAGCGTGGCCGCGGGTTGCGGTGCCTCGCGGCCGGTGGGCCGCGGGCGGGCGCCGGGAAGGGCCAGGGCGACCGCGGCGCCGAGCAGGCAGATGCCGGCCGCGACGGTGCAGGCGAGGTGGAACCCGTCCATGAAGGAGCTCTGTACCGCTGCCCGCAGGAGCTGTCGGGCCGTCCCTCCGGAGGAGTCCGCGGTGTGCAGGGCTGCCGCGACGGATCCCTCGGCTGCCGTGGTGGTCTCGGCCGGGAGTGTGGAGAAGGCCGTGGACGCCAGGTGGGCGGCGTAGAGGGAGGTGAAGATGCTGCCGATGACGGCGACGCCGAGGGTGCCGCCGGTCTCGCGGGTGGCGTCGTTGACGGCCGATCCGACACCGGCCTTGGCCGGCGGGAGGACGCTGAGGATCGATTCGGTGGCGGGTGCGGTGGTCAGGCCGAGCCCCAGCCCCATGAGGACCATCTGGCCGACGATCTGGCCGTACGGCTGGAACGCGGGCGACAGGGCGATCCAGCCGAACGAGGCGGTGAGGAGCAGGAGGCCCGTGGTCACGACCGCGCGGGTTCCGGCTCGTGCGGCGAGTGCGACGCCGCCGAGGGAGCCGAGCGCGATGGTCAGGGCGACCGGCAGGATGCGCACCCCGGTGGCGAGGGCGCCGTACCCGCGGATGAACTGGAAGTACTGCGTCACCAGGAAGATGAAGCCGAAGAGGGCGAAGAACGCGACGGTGACGGCGGCGCTGGCGGCGGAGAAGGCCGGGGTGCGGAACAGGGCGACGTCGACCATCGGGTGGCGGCGCCCGCGTTCGATCACGACGAACAGGACCGCCAGGGCGGCGGCGCCCGTGAAGCCGGCGAGGGTGGCGGGCGCGCTCCAACCGCGGTTCGGGGCCTCGATGATGGTGTAGACGAGGAGTCCGACGGCGGCCGACGCGGTGAGCAGTCCGGGCGGGTCCAGGCGCGCGTTCGACGGGTCCCGGGACTCCGGTACCCAGAGCCACGAGGCGGCCAGGGCGATCAGCGCCACCGGTACGAGGGCGAGGAAGACCGAGGGCCAGGTGAAGTGGGCGAGCAGGAGCCCGCCGACCACCGGGCCGATGGCGACGCCCAGGCCGGTGACCGCGCCCCACAGCCCCACCGCCTTCGCGCGTTCGCCGCGCTGCGGGTAGCAGTTGGTGATGACGGACAGGGTCGTCGGGAAGATGACCGCCGCGCACGCCCCCATCGCGAAGCGGACGGCGATCAGCGCCTGCGAGGACCCGGCGACGGCCCCCACCGTGCTGGTGACCGCGAAGCCCGCGAGTCCGGCGAGGAGTGCGGGTCGTCGGCCGAACCGGTCGCCGAGCGAGCCGGCGGTCAGGACCAGGGCGGCGAAGGCGAGGTTGTAGCCGTCGACGATCCACTGGAGGTCGCGGGTCGTCGCGTTCAGCTGGCGGCCCAGGTCGGGGAGGGCGACGTTGACGATCGTCGTGTCCAGGTTGATCGCGAAGGCCGCGAGGCAGACGGATGCGAGGGCCAGGGAACGACGGGGTGCGGGGCGGTGGGGCATGACTGCCTCCGACCGGGTGAGGGCCGATGTTGACAGCGGGAACATATGGACATTTGCCAACATTCCACCGCAAAGTGGACATTGTCAACACCGGAGGGAGGGAGAAATGGCCATGAGCCGGGCTTACCACCACGGCAATCTGCGGGAGGCCCTGGTCGCCGGCGGGGTGGACCTCGCGCGGACCGGCGGGCCCGCCGCGGTGGTCCTGCGGGCCGTCAGCCGACAGGCGGGTGTCTCGCACAACGCCGCCTACCGGCACTTCGCCAACCGCGAGGACCTGCTGGCGGCGGTCGCCGGGCGCTGCATGGAGCAGTTGGGGCGGCTGATGATCAGCCGGTCCGGCGCCGTCGACCTGGCCGACCAGGGGCAGGCCGACGAGGTGCAGGCCGACGAGGTGCAGGCCGACGAGGTGCGGGCCGCCTGGGCGCGGCTGTCGGCGATCGGCGAGGCCTACGTCGACTTCGCCATCGCCGAACCGGGCTGGTTCCGAACCGCGTTCTGCGGCGCCGTCGCGCCCCCGCGGAAGGAGGCGGTCGGCGGCGGACCGGGCGCCGACCCCTTCGCGATCCTGTCCTCCCACCTCGACGACCTGGTCCGGTGCGGCGCCGTCCCGGCCGGGCGCCGGCCGGGCGCCGAGTACGCGGCCTGGTCCGCGGTCCACGGTCTGTCGGATCTGCTGGTGGAGGGGCCGCTGCGGGGCCTGCCCGACGCCGAGGTCCGGGTGGCGCTCTCCGCGGTCCTGTCGGCCGTCGCGCGAGGCCTGTGACCACTGTGATCGTCCGGGCGTCGGCAGCCCCCGCTGCGTACCCGCTGCCTCCGGCCGCCGGTGGTCGAAGCGGCCCGGCCCCCCGGGGGTTCAGTCCGGGAGGGAGGCGAGCCAGCCGGTCAGCAGCCGGTTGACGTCGTCGGGGCGCTCCTGCTGGATCCAGTGCCCGCAGCCGTCCAGGATGTGGGAGGAGGCCAGGGCGGGGAGGGTGCTGGGGAAGGCGTCGATGGCGTCGGCCATCCAGGTCGTGGAGGCGTCCTGGGCGCCCCCGATGAACAGGGACGGCTGCTTGATCGGGGCCCCGCGGTGCGGCGCGAGGTCCTCCCAGTCGCGGTCCATGGAGCGGTAGCGGTTGAGGGCCCCGGTCAGGCCGGTGCGCTCGAACTCCCCGGCGTAGACGTCGAGGTCGTCCTCGGTGAGCCAGGCGGGGAGCTCGCCGACGGGGAAACGGTCGCGCAGCTGGCCGTGGCCGCGGGTCACGAAGTGCGGGTCGGGCCGGTCCCCGGCGGGCATGGTGTCGGCGGACAGCGCCGCGTAGAAGCCGGCGAGCCAGCCCCGGACGTCCGGCTCGATCTCCGCCTCGGCGCGGCCGGGCTCCTGGAAGTACGAGACGTAGAACTCCTGCTCGGGGCCGCCGATCCGGCCAAAGACGTCGCTGGGGCGGGGGCCGCCCGGCGGCGCGTACGGGACGCTCAGCAGGGCGATGGCCCGGAAGACGTCCGGGTGGAGCAGCGCGGAGGCCGCCGCGATGTTGGAGCCCCAGTCGTGTCCGACGATCACCGCCTGCTCCTCGCCGAGGGCTCGTACCAGGGCGAGGTTGTCCTCCACCAGGTCGAGCATCCGGTAGGCGTCCACCGCGGCCGGCCGGGAGGAGCGGCCGTAGCCGCGCACGTCGAGCGCGACCGCCCGGAATCCTGCCGCGGCGAGGGCCGGGAGCTGGTGGCGCCAGGAGTACCAGGACTCGGGGAAGCCGTGGACCAACAGGACCAGCGGGCCGGTTCCCTGCTCGACCAGGTGCAGGCGCCCGGCGGGCGCGTCGATGGTGCGGTGCCGGAGGCCGGCGGACTGGGTGCGCTGATGCATGGACTTCTCCTTGCTTCGCAGGGGCCGCGGATGCCCGCCGATCATGCGTCGGACCGGCTGCTCGACGCGAGAAACGTTGCCGTTCCGGCAACAACGGCAACAACGGCACCGACGCCTCCGGCCGGACGGCAGGACGGGCACGGCCCGCCGCGGCTTCCTCTGCTGTCCGGCCTCACCCGCCGCCGAGGCGTGGGTCGGTGACGCCTGGCCAGGCCCGGAGGGCCTCGGGGCCGCCGGGTTCGGACCGCAGGACCCGGCGGCGACCCTGCGGTCAGCGGGTGGGGACGGCGAGCAGCAGCGCGAAGCGGGCGGACCGGTCGGTCCACCAGTGGCTGACGGTGAAGCCGCCGGCGGCGAGCTCCGCGGTGAGTGCCTCGCGGCGGAACTTGCCGGAGATCTCGGTGCGCACGCTCTCCTCGGCCGCGAGTTCGAGGACCAGGTCCACGGCCGGGATCTTGACCGTCTGGGCGGTACGCGAGCGCAGGTGCATCTCGATCCGCTCCGCGGCCTCGTTCCACACCGCCACGTGGTCGAACGCGGCGGGGTCGAAGTCGGCGCCCAGTTCGCGGTTGAGGACGTTCAGGACGTTCTTGTTGAAGGCCGCGGTCACGCCTCGGCCGTCGTCGTAGGCGCGGATCAGCGTTCCGGGGTCCTTGACCAGGTCGGCTCCGAGCAGCAGGGCGTCGTCGCCGCTGAGTGCGTGCCGCAGCGTGGTGTAGAAGGACCGGCGTTGGGCGGGGTCCAGGTTGCCGATGGTGCTGCCGAGGAAGGCCAGCAGGCGGGGACCCGGTTCGTCGCCGAGGGCCAGGTCGTGCTCGAAGTCGGTGACGGTGGCGACGACTTGCAGGTCGGGGTAGTCGCGGCAGAGTGCCTCCCCGGCCTCGGCGAGCGCGGAGTCGCTGACGTCCAGTGGCGCGTAGCGCTGCAGGGTCCCGGCGGCGGTGAGCGCGTCCAGGAGCAGGCGGGTCTTGCGGGAGGAGCCCGAGCCGAGCTCGACCAGGGTGCGGGCCCGGGTGAGTGCGGCGATCTCGGGTGCGCGCCGGGCGAGGATCTCCTGCTCGGCGCGGGTCGGGTAGTACTCGGGCAGGCGGGTGATCTGCTCGAAGAGTTCGCTGCCGTGGGCGTCGTAGAACCACTTGGACGGCAGCGTCCTGGGTGCGGCGGACAGGCCGTGCAGCACGTCGGCGCGCAGCGTGGTGGCGAGGTGGTCCTGGGGGAGCCGGTGGTCGAGCGTGAAGCGGTTCGTCATCATCGTGCTGCGCTCCTCGGTGGTGCGGTTCTCGGTGGTGCGGTTGTCGGTGGTGCGGGACGGGAGTGGTGCGGCGGGCCGCAGCGGGGTCACCCGGACGCGGCCGGGGACGGCGACCAGCAGGGAGTGGTCGGGAACCTCCCGCCAGGCCCCTTCGCCGTCCGGTTCGGAGGCGACGAGCACGCTGTCGGGGGCCGTCCGGTACCAGAGCGTGTCGCCGTGGCGGGTGGCGGTGATCGTGCGGCCGTCGGTGAGCAGGAGGTTGAGCCGGGCGTCGGGGCGGGCGGCCGCGGTCTGCCGTACCACGGCTGCCAGTGCCGCGGCGGCCGCTTCGCCGCGGCGCAGCCGGTGGCAGAGGACCGCCCACAGCAGGGCGGAGTCACTGCGTGCCTCCAGCGCGAGCAGGTCCTTGGGGCCGAGCCCGCACTCCGCTCCCAGTGCGGCGGGCAGCCTGGTCCAGTCGGGGACGGCCCCGTTGTGGCTGAACAGCCACGGCCCGTCGCGGAAGGGGGCGGCGGCCGCTTCGTCGTGGGCGGTTCCCTCGGTGGCCGAGCGGACGGCGGCCAGCAGCGCCCGGGTGCGGACGGTGCGGGCGAGGTCGGGCAGGTTGGGGTCGGCCCAGATCGGGACCGCGCGCCGGTAGCGGGCCGGTGGCTCGTCCGGGTCCGGCGGGTACCAGCCGAGGCCGAACCCGTCCGCGTTCACGGTGCCGTGCCGCTGCCGCCGGGGCGCCCAGGACTGTGCGTACAGGCCGTGCGGCGGGCCGAGCAGCAGGGCGGCGGCGCCGGTCTCCGGTCCGAGGTAGGCGAGATGGCGGCACATCAGCGTGCCTCGCCGGGGGTGACGTCGCGGGCGGTGCGGAAACCGCTGAAGATCTGCCGGCGGATCGGGTGGTCCCAGTTGCGGAAGGTGCCCCGGCAGGCGACCGGGTCCACGCCGAACGAACCGCCGCGCAGCACCTTGTAGTCCGGGCCGAAGAACACCTCGGAGTACTCCGGGTAGGGGAAGGCGGTGAAGCCCGGGTAGGGCAGGAAGTCGCTGCTGGTCCACTCCCAGACGTCGCCGATCAGCTGCCGTGCGCCGGACGGCGCGGCGCCCGCCGGGTAGCTGCCGACCGGGGCGGGCTGCAGGTGGCGTTGGCCGAGGTTGGCGTGGTCCGGGGCCGGGTCGGCGTCGCCCCAGGGGTGGCGGCGGGAACGGCCGGTGGCCGGGTCGTGGCGGGCGGCCTTCTCCCACTCGGCCTCGGTCGGCAGTCGCCGGCCGGCCCAGTGGGCGTAGGCCTCGGCCTCGTACCAGCACACGTGCAGGACCGGCTCCGACGGTGGCACCGGTTCGGTGCGGCCGAAGCGGCGGCGCAGCCAGGCCCGCCCGTCCCGCTGCCAGAAGAGCGGTGCTTCCAGGCCGGCCCGCTGTCGGTGCGCCCAGCCCTGCGGGCTCCACCGGCGCGGGTCGGCGTAGCCGCCGTCCTCGATGAACTCCTGGTAGTCGGCGTTGCTCACCGGGACGGTGTCCAGCCAGAACGGTGCCAGGTCCACGGTGTGGGCGGGCCGTTCGTTGTCCAGTGCCCACGGATCGGTGTCGGTGCCCATGGTGAACGGGCCGCCGGGCACCAGCACCTCGCGCGGCAGGGCGGTCGCGTCGGGGCCGGCGGGCGGTGGCGGCGGGGCGTCCAGGACGGCGGGCCCGGAGCGCAGCTGGTGGGTGGCCAGCATGGTCTCGGCGTGCTGCTGCTCGTGCTGGGCGACCATCCCGAACACGAATCCCCTTGCGAGCAGCGGGTCCTGCCCGTCGGCCGAACGGCCGTCCTCCGTATCGAACACCGCGGCGTCCAGGACCTCCAGGGCCCGCTCGCGGACCTGGCGGAGGTACCGGCGGGCAGCGTCCGGCGGCAGCAGCGGGAGCGCGGGACGCGCGGCCCGCGGATGCCGGAAGGCGTCGTAGAGCCGGTCGAGGTCGGGGCGCAGCGCGGGGAGTCGGCCTGCCTCGCGGACCAGCCAGATCTCCTCCTGGTTCCCGACGTGGGCCAGGTCCCAGACCAGCGGTGACATCAACGGGGAGTGCTGGCGCAGCAGTTCGTCCTCGTCCAGGCAGTCCGTCAGGGCGAGTGTCCGCTGCCGGGAGGAGGCCAGGGCGGTGGTGGCGTCGCCGGGGGTGGGGTGGGCGTTCACTGGTCCGGTCCTTCCAGGAGGTCGTCGGCGGGACATCGGCCCTGCTCGGTGTAGCGGTCGGCGTACGCGGTGAGGGCGCCGCGCAGCCGGCCGTCGGGGTCGGCGCCGGAATCGGCGAGCGCGGCGACGGCGGCGGTGAAGCAGAGCCGGGCGGCCTTGCCGATCTCGGGGTCGGCGGGGCCGAGCCGGGCGGCCCGCAGCCACGTCCCGTCGTCGGGCCGGTCGGCGCCGCCCGGGCAGAGCGGCGCGGTGGCCTGCCAGGCGGCCTCGGCCGCCGCCGGATCGTCGAGCAGCGTGGCCGCCAGGACGGCCGGGACGATCCAGCCGTCGCCGGCCTGGGCGTCGATCATCCGCAGCTCCAGCCAGCCGCGCGCGCGGACCGGCGGGAACAGCGTGGTCAGGGGGGAGTCCAGGTCGTCCAG
>NZ_JAIZ01000412.1:57662-69862 GCF_000710465.2 Kitasatospora sp. MBT63
TGGGTGGCCGCTCGGCCGCCCCACCGCGCAGCCAGGAGCGGAAGGTGAGGCCGGTCGGCGCCGCCCAGGTGGCGGGCGCGGTACGGCGCAGGCACAACAGCGGGGCGTCCAGGGCGTACTGGGCCCAGGAACCGCGCGGATCCGGTCCCGGCCCGGGCGGCCGGGTACGGGCGGGGTCCGCGTTCGCCCAGACCTGCTGCCGGGTGGACCGCCAGCCGGTGGGACTGCCGTGCCACAGCGGGGAGTTGGCGAACGCGGCGACCAGGACCGGGCCGATCCGGTGCGCCAGTGTCCACCGCTGGCGGTAGCCGGTGATGCCGTCCGTGTCGTCGCCGCTGTCGAGGTTGATCTGGACGGAGGCGGTGGCCCGCATCATCATCCGGCCCCACGGGCCCCGTGCGTCGAAGTGCTGCTCCATCGCCCGGTAGCGCGGGTGGTCCAGCAGCCGCGCCGGGTCCCGGTGCGGGTCGAGCCCGCGGCCGGTGAGTTCCAGCCCGGTGCGGGAGAACGCGTCCCGCAGCGCCTCCAGGTCCGCGGCGGTGGACCGTACGCAGTCGGCGAGGGCGGTGGCGGTCCCGGTGCTGAGCTCGATCTGACCGCCCGGCTCCAGGGTCAGCCCGGACCGGTACGGCAGTCCGCCGGCGGACTCCACGGCCGCGAGAGCGGCGTCGAGCCGGGCGGTCGGGACCGGACGGGTGCGGTCGGCGCGGTCGTGCACCAGCCACTCCAGTTCGATGCCGACGCGGCCGGGCGGGCCGGTCTTGAAGCAGATACCGCGGAGGTACTCCTCGGCCTGGGTCTCCGTCAGGAGCGTGTCCATGGTGGGCCTCTCGTTCGGGGGGCGGTGTGGGTGCGGGCGCGGGCGGGCAGCCGGCCCGATGGGCCACCGCGTGGCGGGCCATCGCGTGGCGGGGACGGTGAACGGGGGAGCGCGGGGGAGTGCGGTCAGTGCCGCGTGTACGAGGCGACGAACCGGGCGGATCCGAGCGCCCTCCCCCGGAGCTCCTGCAAGGTCGCGAGCGGGGGCGTGTCCTTCCCGAACGACGCGGGAACGGCCACGGGGAGCGCGTACAGGGTCAGTTGGTACCGGTGGGTCTCCCCGTGCGGGGGACAGGGCCCGTCGTAGGTGGCCTCGCCCAGGTCGTTGAGCGCCTCCCGTGCGCCGGGGACGAGGTGGTGCGCAGTCAGCGCGGTGGTGCGCGGCGGAATTCCGAGCTGCAGCCAGTGGATCCGCTGATCGGTCAAGTCGACCATGGACAGGGCGAGTTCGGCGGTCCCGGGCGGGGGATCCGCGATTCCGAGGCCGGGGGAGTAGTCGTGCGGGTCGTCGCAGGTCATCTGCGCGACGAATGCGCCCGACGCGTCGAAGCCCTGCCCCCGCGTGAGAGCCAGCACGGGCGGCGCTCCGCCCGGCCCGGCCGGAGGGGCCGACGGGCCGGACGCCGTACCCGAGCCGGGTGGCCGCCGCGCCTGCGGCGCCGACTTCGACGGTGCGGCACACGCGGCCGACGTCAGCAGGGCCGCGACGACGGCGACGGCCCCGAGGTGGCGAGCGTTCATGGCCACACCCTAGGCACGGGAACGGCGCACGACCGGGTCCGGACGTCTTACGGACTGCTAACCCCACCCCGCCCGCAGCACGGCGAGGACGTCCGACGTCTTACGGGTCTGTGACCGGTGCCCGGCCCTCCTGGTCGGCACCGTCGCGCTGCGGTAGATCTGGCACCGTACGTGCAACGCCGACCGACCGCAGGAGCCAACGATGTCCGACGCCCCTCGCCCGCCCGGCCGGGTCCTTCGCCCCGCGCTGGCAGCGGTGACCGCCATGGTCCTGCTCGGTGCCGGCTTCGGCCTGTACCTCTTCGCACCGTGGAAGGCCTTCACCGACACCACCGTGAACGAGGCGCTTCCCGCCGCACCGGCCGCTGCTCCCGCCGCCTCGGCCCCCGCACCCACCGCCACTGCCGCGGCGGCCCCCGCGCAGCCCGTCGACCTCGCCCGTGGCAGCTTCCGGTCCGGTGAGCACACCACCACGGGCACAGCGCGTATCGTCCGCCTCCCCGACGGCACCGCAGTGCTGCGCCTGGAGGACCTCGACACCTCGGAGGGCCCCGACGTCCGGGTCTACCTCTCTACCCTGCCGGCCGAGCAGTCCCACCTGAGCAGCCTCGGCGACGGGCCGATCGAGCTCGACCGCCTCAAGGGCAACCACGGGAACCAGAACTACGCCATCCCGCCCGGGACCGACCTCGCCGCCGTCCACAGCGCGGTCATCTGGTGCAAGCGCTTCTCGGTGGGCTTCGGAGCGGCCGACCTCACCGCGCTCTGAGGCGCGCCGGCGGCTTCGCCGGGGCCCCACCGGGCCCCGGCCGCCGACCGTCGGCCCGGCAGGGCGGTGGCGGAAGCCGACCCCGGCAGGCTGCGCGGTGAGCGGGATCGTAGGCTGCCGCCATGGACAACGCCCCGATCACCAAGCCCGACGATGCCTTCGCGATGCTGCTGGCGGGTAACCGCCGGTTCGTCGAAGGCACGCCCGAGCACCCGAACCAGGACGCCGCCCGGCGTACCGAGACCGCCCCGGGCCAGAGCCCGTTCGCGGTGCTGTTCGGCTGCTCCGACTCCCGGCTGGCCGCGGAGATCATCTTCGACCGCGGCCTGGGCGACCTGTTCGTGGTCCGGACCGCCGGACACGTGGTGGGATCCGAGGTGCTCGGCAGCATCGAGTACGGCGTGGGCGTGCTCGGCGCCCCCCTGGTGATCGTGCTGGGCCATGACTCCTGCGGCGCCGTCGCCGCGACCCGCGCCGCCGTCCAGGACGGCACCACCGCCGACGGGTACGTCCGGGACGTGATCGAGCGCGTGACACCGAGCGTGCTGGCCTCCCGCGCCGCCGGACACACCGAGGACGCCGACTTCATCGCCGAGCACATACGGCACACCGTCGACCTGCTGCTCGACCGCTCCCGCGCGCTCGCCGACGCCGTCGAGGCCGGCCGCACCGCCGTCGTCGGCCTGTCCTACCGGCTGGTCGACGGCAGCGCCCACGTGGTCGCGGCCCGCGGCCTGGACACGGCGGACCTGCCGGTCTGAGCCGCGGCGACCACCGCGGGCCCGGCTCGAAACCCCGCCACGACCGGTGCTGCACCGTGGCCGCCGGGTGGGCCCGGCCCAGCTGGGCCCACCCGGATGAGGGGCCGCAGCCGGTCCGGGCCGTCGGCAGCCATCGCTGCCCGCGGGCGGGCAGCCGGCGAGGCCAGGCCACGTGCGCAGTCCTACCGTGACCCACGGAACGCTGCGGCCGGTTCGTGCCGCCAGCTCAGCCAGGGTCGCCCACCCGCCCGACGCTCGCTCAACCACACCGAGATGTCCGTCGGTGCCCACCCGCTCCGCGGCCGCCGCGTCGTGCAGCGCCTCCGGGCCCGGCGGCAGGCTCCCGAGTTCTCCCCGGTCAAGCGGTCGTGTTTCCTCTCGGCCCATTTCCGTTTGACCTTGGAGGTGGGCCGGTCGGTGCCGCGTGCGGGCATGCCTGTGATCGGCTGGCGCGCCCGGCAGCCGCTGTGGATGAGGGCGTGGGTCAGAAGCGGCGGCGGTACTCGGCGGGGATGGTGCCCCGGGTCACCTCCCAGGCCCGCTCGCAGGCCACCAGCTGCCGGGCGACGTCCCGTAGCCGAACCCGGGAGCTCTACGTACAGGTGGCCGCGGCGCGCGCCCGGGGGTGCAGGTGGCCCCGCACTCCGGCGACGGGGTGCGGGGCCGGTGCGGGGTGCCGGTTGTCAGCAGTGGGGCACGCCGGGTACGGCGTGGAACGCTCCGGCGCCGTCGACGAACGGTGCGAAGGTCCAGGACGACCCGACGCCGGTGGTCCGGCCGCCCTGGTTCACGTACGTGGTGTGGTACCAGACGTTGCCGGCGGTGCCGACGTAGTCACCAGCCACCCAGCAGTCCGCCCAGGCGAAGTCGCCGTTCGAAAGGAGCGTGCTGGTCGGGTAGTTCTGGGTGGCGTCGCCGAAGACACGCGCGTGGTAGCTGGTGTTCAGCCGGATCCACTGCGGGGCCGAGCCGTGGTTGTTCGGGTTGGGGTCGGCGGACGCCTGCGACGTCACGCCGAGGGCGGCTGCCCCGGTCAGGGCGAGCGTGGCGAGCACCTTGATCGTACGGTTCATGACGGTGGTCCCCCCAGGTTCTTCCGGTCCTCCGTATGGGACCGGTCGGGATGAGCAAACCGCAGCGCGGCCGGGCCCTCCAAGGAGCAAACCGGCCAGGGTCCCGTTGCCGCGGTCCGACCCGGGCGGGCCGCGGGGAGTAACTGCTCCGGGCGTTGCTGCCGGAGGGCGACGCCCGGAGCGGTCCGCGCACGCGCCGTGGGCCTGCCGGGTGCGCATCAGAGGTGAGGGCAGGTCAGGGCGCGGCGTGCGGGCCATGGGCCGGACCCGGGGAGCCCGCGCCCTCGGCCGAGAACACGCGCTCGCCGTCGAGGAGGTCCTCGTCTCGTGCGCACAGCCGGATGGCTGCGGCCGGCTTGATCTCTCCTGCCGCGAAGGAAGGTGCGGGTGAGGTCGATCGAGGGCGGTCTCGTTCAGGGGCGCTGTCCGGCCGAATACCGCTTCAGGCGGCTTGCGTGACAGCGTAGTTACTCGGGTCGAACCTGTGAGGGCTCGCGACGCGTCCGCGCACACCGGGGCTCCGCGGCGGGCCGGGTCAGCTGGCCGGGTGGGAGGCCGCCCAGCCGTGTTCGAGCAGTGCGAAGGCCTCGTCGGCGGCGCGGCTCGGTTCGGCGTGCCGCAGGATCAGGCCGCGGGTCTCAAGGGCGAAGTGGGCCAGGGCGGCGCAGCCGAGGTCGTCCTCGGGGGCGCCGGCGGCTTCGGCGATGGCCCGTGCCAGGGCCGCTTCGTGGCGCGTCCACATGCGGTGGGCGTAGTCGCGCAGGGCGGGGGTCTCCTGCACCATGCGCGTGAAGTCGGCGAACCGCGGGTCCGTGGCGTGGACGGCGAACCGGGTCTGGTTCAGCAGGATGTGCTCGCGCAGGGCCTGTGGGATCGATGTGCCGGGGGTGCGGTCGCGGACGGCTGAAACGAGCGCCGCCTCCAGGTCGTCGTCCTGGTCGAAGACCAGGGCTTCCTTGCCGGAGAAGTGTTTGAACAAGGTGGTCACCGAGACGTCGGCCGCGTCGGCGATGTCCTTGACGCCGACCTGGTCGTAGCCGCGGTCGAGGAAGAGCTCGAGTGCGGCGTCGGCCAGGGACTGGCGGGTCTGGGCCTTCTTGCGCTCGCGGCGCCCGGTCGGTTCGGTCACTCGCACACCGTACCCCAAGATGAATCGACTGAAAAAGTTGAGTCGTTGCACTTATTGAGTGAGTGTGCTTTCTTGGTGGGGCCGGACCTCCCGGCGGCTCACCCCCTCCCGAGGGACACTCCTATGAACCCTTCCCGTGGTCCCCGCATCGCGATTGTCGGCGCCGGCCTCGGCGGCCTCACCTGCGCCCGCGTCCTGCAGCAACACGGCCGCTCCGTCGCCGTCTTCGAACGCGAGGCCTCCGCCGACGCCCGCCCGCAGGGCGGCACCCTCGACCTGCACGCCGACACCGGTCAGGCCGCCCTGCGAGCGGCGGGGCTCCTCGACCGCTTCCACGCCCTCTCCCGCCCCGAGGGAGAGGAGTGGCGCGTGCTCGACTTCACCGACGCCGCCGTCCTGGCGCAGCAGGGGCCGTCCGCCACCGGCGGCCGGCCGGAGATCGACCGGGGCCAACTGCGCGGCCTGCTGCTGGACTCGATCACCGAGGGCACGGTGAGCTGGGACCGCGCCGTCAGCGGGGTCGTCCCGCTGCCGGACGGCACCTGCCGGATGCTCCTCGATGACGGCACCGCCGAGGACTTCGACCTGGTGGTCGGCGCCGACGGCGCCTGGTCGCGGGTCCGCCCGGCCCTGTCGCACGCCGCGCCCCGCTACACCGGCGTCACCTTCGTCGAGACCGGGTTCGACCACTGCGACACCCGGCATCCCGACCTCGCGCGGCTGGTCGGCAACGGATCGATGCTGGCGAAGGGCGCCGGCCGGTCCCTGGTCGCCCAGCGCAACAGCAACGGCCACATCCGCGCCTACATCGCGTTCCGCGCCCCGGAGGACTGGCACCTGGCCGCCGGTATCGACCTCGGCGACCGGTCGGCCGTACGGACGCACCTGCTGGCGATGTTCGACGGCTGGGACGAGAGCCTGCGCGACCTCCTGCGCAACAGCGACAGCGGGTTCATCAACCGGTCCCTGTTCGTCCTGCCCACCCCGCACACCTGGGCGCACGTCCCCGGCGTCACGCTGCTCGGCGACGCCGCGCACCTGATGCCCCCGGCCGGACAGGGCGCCAATCTCGCCATGCTCGACGGCGCCGACCTCGCCCACGCCCTCGTCACCGAACCCAGCGTCGACGACGCCCTCCGCGCCTACGAGAGCATCATGCTGCCGCGCTCGATCGAGGCCGCGACTGGCAGCGCGCAGGGACTCGACCGCCTCGTTCCCGCAGCGACCTCCTGAGCCGACTCCACCGCCCCGGCCGCGCGGCCCTTTGCGCCACCGCCCGCTGGCGTCCGGCGATCACGAGGCCACCGTCAGCACGATCTTGCCTTGGATGTGGCCCTGCGCGGCTCGCGTGTGTGCGCTGCCCGCCTCGGGCAACGGGTAGGTGCTGTCGACCCCGACCTGCAGCTTGCCCTCGTCGAACAAGCGCCCGATCTCGGCGAGTTGGGGGCCGTTGGACCGCACCTGAATGGTCGAGACCGTGATGCCCAGCTTCGCCGTCTCTTCCGGGTCGTACTGGGCGAAGAACACCGGAAGCATGGTGCCGCCGCGCTTGAGCACAGCCAGGAAGCGTGAGCTGTCCGGGCCGCCGACGGCGTCGATGACCAGGTCGACACCGCTGACCACGTCCGCAGCCTGCGTCCTGGTGTGGTCGATGAACTCATCGGCGCCCAGCTTGCGCAGGAACTGCTCGTGCCGCCCGGAGGCCACCGCGACAACGTGCGCCCCCTTCCACTTCGCCAGCTGAACCGCGAAGTGACCCACTCCACCGGCGGCCCCGTTGACCAGCACGGTCATCCCGGGCGTGATCGGCACCGGCCGGTGCACCTGACCGGTGAAGACGGACGGCACGTCATGGCCGAGATCAACCAGGTACTGCCAGGCCGTGAGCACGGCCATCGGCGCCCCGGCCGCCTGTACATGGTCGATGGCGGCCGGCTTGTGAGCCAGGTCCGAAGCCGGCGCGGCCACGTACTCGGCGTACGTCCGGCCGTCGAATCCGGGGAACCTCAGCATGCCGAAGACCTCGTCGCCGACGGCGAACCCCGGCACGTCCGGAGCGACCGCCTCGACCACTCCCGACATGTCCGTTCCCGGGATCAGAGGGAATTCCAGGGCCGGCCTCATCGCGGCCGGCATGACCTTCATCCCCTCACGCAGATACCAGTCCGGCGGGTTGATGCCCGCCGCGTGCACCCGGACGAGCACTTCGCCCGGGCCGATCCCGGGAACCGGCACCTCGTCGTACCGCAGAACCTCCGGGCCGCCCGCTTCGTGGAACTGGATCGCCTTCATCGCGTCTGTCTCTTTCTCGGGGAAACGTTGCTCCTTCAGTCAAGGCCCAGGACGGCACGGCCGTCCAAGACCGGTTCGGAAACCTGATCATTCCGAAACGGCATGACACGTACGCTGGAAGCGTGAACGATCTCGGACAGGACCTGGAACTGCGGCTGGTGCGCTACTTCACCGTGGTGGCGGAGCACCAGCACTTCGGCCGGGCCGCCGCCGACCTGCACGTGGCCCAGCCTGCGCTGAGTCGCCAGATCCAACGCCTCGAGAAGTATCTCGGTGCACGACTGCTGGACCGCGTACCCCAGGGCACCCGGCTCACTCCGGCCGGCCAGAGGTTCCTCCCGCAGGCCCGTGCCCTGCTGCAGGCCGCCCGCCAGGCCGAGCTGACCGTGCGTGAGCAAGCCGGGGCCGAACGAATCGTCATCGGCTACGTCGAGGACCTTGTGATCACTGCCGTCGTACGGGAACTGCGCCGCCGTCACCCGGACGCCGAGATCACCACCCGGTACCTGAGCTGCCGCGAGGTCGGGGCGCTGTCCGACCGGCGCGTCGACGCCCTGTTCGCGCGGGCACCGCTGCCGCTCGCCGCCGGCGACGTCCTCACCATGCCGCTGTACGAGGAGCCCCGGATGCTCGTGGTCCCGCGCGGCCATCCCCTGGCCGACCGCCCGTCGGTGACCGCGGAAGAACTGGCCGGCGAGGAGGCGGCGCCGTGCGCGTTCGAGACCGCGGACTGGACCTCCTACCGGATCCTCGGGGCCGGCGTGCCGCCGATCGAGAGCTACGAGGACAAGCTCGAACTCGTCGCGAGCGGCAGGGCGATCGCCGTGCTGCCGGTCGGCGATCGGCGCAGCGCACTGCGCCCCGACCTCGTCACCGTCCCGATCGAGGGCGCTCCTTCCAGCCAGGTCGTCCTGGTCAGCCGCAAGGGCGACCCGAATCCGATGATCAGGAATCTCCGGCTGGTGGCCGAGACCGCGCTGACCGCCCCGGCAGCCTGACCGGCCTCCCCTTCTCCCACCGCACGGGCGACGCCGTCGGCAGAGTGGCCCGCCCGGTCGAAGAAGCAGGCCCGCGCCGCCCGGGGCGATGCGGAACCGGATCTCGTGGCCGGGGCGCCGAGCTGACCGACAGGCGGATGCGGCGAGGCGTCCACCGATCCGTGCAGGCCTTGGCTGTTCGGTTCGGGAGTCGTGCCGCGTCGGGAGGTTCGGCGTGCGGGGCCGGCGTCGGGGGTTCCCCGGTGGACGCCCGGGTGGGGTTGGCGGATCGTCAGGGGCGGGCCGGGAGGTTGGCCTCCCATCCGTCGAGGAGTCGTTCGAGTCCCAGCTCGAACCCGCGCTCGGCGCTGTCGGCCGCGTGGGGAAGCTCGGCATCACGAATGACCCGGGCGAGGAGTGGATGCCGCCCGCTCTTGACGACGTTGTCGAGGTAGGGCGCATGGGCGTCCATCCACTGCTGGACACCGACTCCGGAGCGTCGGACGGCTTCCTGCTGGGCGAGTTCGCCGATGGCGTAGCCGCGGACGAAGGCCTGCACCGTGTTGACGATGGTGATCATGACGTCGATGTCGAAGCCGAGGGGATCGAGGGCGGCGAGCGCGTGCTCGATGGCGTCGAGGGAGTTCGGCCCGAGCGAGGGGCGCCCCGCCGCCAGGGAGGTCATCCAGGGGTGCCGGTGGAAGGCGGCCCGGGAACGATGGGCCATGCCCCGCAGGTCTGTGCGCCAGTCGCCGGTGAGGGCGGGCGGGCTGCCGTCCTCGGCCGCCACGGCGTCGAGCATGAGGTCGAGCAGGTCGTCCTTGGACGCCAGGTAGCGGTAGAGCGAGGCCGTGCCCGTGCCCAGTTCCTGGGCGACGCGCCGCATGGACAGCGCCTCGATGCCCTCGGCGTCGGCGATCGCGATGGCGGCATCGGTGATCTCCGCCCGCGTGCGTGACGGCGCGGGACCTTTCGCGGCCCGCTCCGGCCGGTTCCAGATCACTGTGTGAACGTCGTCCATCGGCTCTCCTCCTCGCTACTGCGTCCACTGTTCGCAGTAATGCTATCGTGGCGCGGTACTGCGAACGCTGTATCTAGGTAGAGCGGTGTCCAAGCGAAAGGGAAACACCATGACCACTCCCGTCACGATCATCGGCGCCGGGCTCGGCGGCCTGACCCTCGCACGCGTCCTGCACCTGCACGGCATCCCCGCGACCATCTACGAAGCCGAGACATCGGCGGACGCACGCACCCAGGGCGGTCAGCTCGACATCCACGAGTACAACGGGCAGCTCGCCCTCGAAGCGGCCGGCCTCAACGACGAGTTCCGCGCGATCATCCACGAAGGCGGCCAGGCCCTGCGCGTGCTCGACCAGCACGGCGCGGTACTGCTCGACCAGCCCGACGTCGGCACGGGCGGTCGCCCGGAAGTACTCCGCGGAGACCTGCGCCGGATCCTGATCGACTCGCTGCCCGACGGGATGATCAAGTGGGGGCACAAGCTCACCGGCGTCCACCCCCTCGGAGACGGGAGGCACGAGCTGACCTTCGCCGACGGGCCGACCGTGACGACCGGCCTCCTCGTCGGCGCGGACGGCGCCTGGTCGAGGATCCGGCCGCTGCTCTCCGACGCGAAGCCCGAGTACGTCGGCACGTCGTTCATCGAGACCTACCTGTACGACGCCGACCGGAACCACCCCGCGGCGGCCAAGGCCGCCGGCGACGGTTCCCTGTTCGCCGTCACGGCAGGCAAGGGGATCCTCGGCCACCGAGAGGCCGGCGCCGTTCTTCACACCTACGTCGCCCTCAACAAGCCGCAGGACTGGATCGCCGCCATCCTCGCCGGGCCCGACACGGCGGCGGCCCAGGTCGCGGCGGAGTTCGCCGGATGGGCGCCCGAACTCACCGCACTCATCACTGACGGGGAGACGGCCCTCGCCCCGCGCCCGATCAGTGCCCTGCCGATCGCCCACCGGTGGGACCGCGTTCCCGGAGTGACGCTGCTGGGCGACGCCGCCCACCTCATGTCACCGTTTGCCGGGGAGGGCGCCAACCTCGCCATGTTCGACGGCGCCGAACTCGGCCAAGCCATCGCCGCACATCCCGACGACGTCGAGGCCGCCCTCGAGGAGTACGAGCGGGCCCTCTTTCCCCGCAGTGCCCGGTTCGCCGCGGAGTCCGACCGGAACCACCGGCTGATCTTCGGCGACAACGCTCCCGCCGGCCTGCTCGAGCTGCTCAGCGGCCAGGAGCCGACCGAGTGAGCGAGATCGCCGAGGCGGAGAGGGGATTTCGCCGCAGAGATCACCGGGCGGACCCTCGACGAGCGGGTTGCCCGGACCAGTGCCGGCGCTGCGGACGACCCGCTCGGGCGTCCAGGTGGCGGGATCATCCCTGGAAGAGGGGCAGTTACCGCTGGTGCAGGGGTGACAGAACGCCCGCTGCGCCGCGCAACGGCCCGCCGTTCGGCATCGACGAGGCCGTGCGGGCGCCCGCCCTGCAGCGCCCGGGACCGCGCCGGCTACGCCGTTCCGCACGCGGCCAGCGCAGTTCGCGCCAGCCCGCGCAGCCAGGCATGGGCCTGGTCGGTGTCGTAGCGCTGATGCCACGACAGGTACACGGGTGCCGAAGGCAGTTCGAGGGGGAGGGGGAGGGCGACCAGGCCGAGGTCGGCGACCGCGGACCGCGTGGTGGCCTCGGGGACGCTGATCAGCAGATCGGAGCCGCGCGCGAACTCGAACGCGGCCGCTTCGGTGGGCGCGGTCGCCACCACGCGGCGGGTGAGGCCGAGCCGGGCGAGGGCGTCGTCGAGGGCGCTGCCGAAGTTTCCACGTCGCGAGACGGTGACGTGCTCGCCGGCGGCGTACCGCTGTGCGGTGACGGCGTCGACGCGGGTGAGGGGGTGCCCCTGCCGTACGACGACGACGAGGCGGGTCTCGCCCACGTTCTCGGCCCGGATGTCCGGTGCGCCCGGGCGGTTGGCGTTCGCCTCGAGATCGACCTCGCCTCGCCGCAGCTCGGGCGTGTCGACGCTCGACTCCGCGACGAAGCGCAGCCGTACGCCCGGCGCCTGTTCGCGTACGGCTGCGAGCAGCGCGGGGCCGCTCAGGGCGACCAGGGAATCGTGCCAGCGGAGGGTGAACGTGCGTTCCAGCGTCGCCAGATCGAGTTCCCGGCTCGGAGCCAGTACTCCCTGAACTTGGTGCAGCAACTGGTGCACCTGTTCCCGGACCGCGATCGCATACGGCGTCGGGGTCATCGTGCGGCCGGTGCGCACCAGGATCTGGTCCCCGGTCGTACGCCGGATCCGGCCCAGACTCCGGCTCATCGCGGGGGCCGTGACATGGAGGCGTGCGGCCGCCCCGGCCACGCTCCCCTCTTCGAGCAGCGCGTCGAGGGCGGCGAGCAGGTTCAAGTCCAGTTGCATGGGAGTCATCCTAGCCGTGCTTGACATGCACTTGAAGGTAATGCCGGGGCTGGATACCTTCGATACCAGAGCGCAGGACGCACCGCACAGCGCGGCCCGGCCGGCCCCAACCACCCCTTCTCGCAAAGGAGTACCACCATGTCCGAAACGCTTCAGGCCACCGATGACGTCACCCTCTCCGACGCCGATCTGCTCGACCGCACCGCGGACGC
>NZ_JAIZ01000413.1 GCF_000710465.2 Kitasatospora sp. MBT63
GTGCGCAGCAGCGCGTACGCGTCGACGGCCGCGGCCGCGGTGCGCAGGCCGGCCCGGGCGGGTGCGGGCAGCGCGGTGAGCAGGGCGTCCAGGCGGTCGGCGGTGGCGGCGGGCCAGGGCTCGCGCCCGTCGTCGGCGAGCAGGGCGGCGACCAGGCCGTGCAGGCTGCGGCTGCGGCTGCTGCTCCGGCTGCCGGCACCGGTGCCGGTGTCGGTGTCGGTGTCGGTGCCGGCGGGCGAGGGGGTCATCGGCCGCCCACCTCGGCGTGCGCCGTCCCGTCCAGCACCCAGGCGTGCTCCTGGCGCCAACGGCCCCGCCAGCGTTCGACGGTGATCCGGGCGTCGGCCGACTCGCTGTTGCGGCAGACGGCCCGGCTGCCGTCCGGGTCGGTGTAGTCGAGGGCGAGGGTGCGGTCCTCGGGCTGGCGGACCGTCACGGTGATCCGGCGCAGCGCGGTGCGGCCCGTCACCGTCCACTCCGGCAGGCCGATGACGGTCCGGAAGCCGCCGAGCGCGGAGCGGGCCGAGCTGCGCGGCCAGGTACGGCCGCGGTGCAGCAGGCGCAGGAAGACCAGCGGCGGGAGCCGGTCGAGCCCGGGCCGGTGGGAGACGGCGGCGACCACCTCCAGGACGTCGCCGCCGCCGAGGTCGGCGTGCAGCCAGGCCCAGCGCCGGGCGTTGCCGTGACCGTAGATCCGGGCGGTCGCCCCCGGGGCGCCGTCCAGCCGGAGTCCGGCGCGGGGGCCGGTGACGGCTCCGGTGTAGCGGGAGGTGGCCGCCGGGAGCATGTGCGCGGCGGGCAGCAGCGGCCGGCGCCAGGCCCAGCGGGGAAAGGTGTACAGCGGCGGTCCGGTGAACCGTTCGGTCAGGTCCCAGCTGTACGGGCCGGCCGTGCCGCGCAGGCGGCCCGGGGCGTCGGTGTCGCCCGGTTCGACGGTGTAGCGGGCGTGCTCGGGCGGGCCGCCGGGCGGGAACAGTGCGATCCAGCCGTGTTCGCGGGCGGGCGTGCCGTCGGTGGGCGCGGTCAGTTCGTGGTGCAGCCACAGGCCGGTGCCGTCGGCGGGGTCGGTGAGGGTGGTGTACCAGACCTCGGTGCGACCGGGGGTGCCGTCCCAGCGCGGGGTCAGTTCCCGCTCCACCGCCCGCGCGGTGGCGCCGGGCCCGTCGGCGGGCGCGGCGGCGGGACGCGGGAAGCGCCAGCTGGCCACGAACGGCAGCAGCGCGGTGGCGAGCGGGAAGCGCAGGGTGCCGCGGCCTACCGCGGCGCCGTCCTCCAGCAGGGTGAAGGGGAGCACCGTCATCGACTCCAGTGGGCGCCTCGCGGTGACCGACTTCCAGCCGAGCAGCGTCAACCGCCGTTCCCCGGAGCGGAGTTCGATCCGGTAGCGGATCCGTCGCCGGGCCAGCGGGGAGATCTCCAACTCCCCTGCGGCGGACGGGTCGTCGGCCAGTCCGCCGATCCGGACCCGGCCGGTGAGGCGGGCGTCGGTGGTGCGGTGCGGCAGTAGCACCCGGTCCGCCCGGACCGCGAGGTCCAGCCGGATCGGACGCGCCCCGGCCTCGCCCGCGAGCCGCACGGTCCCCACCATCAGCTCGTCGAACGCCGTGCCGCGCCGGGGCAGCGTCTTCATCGGCCTCTCCCGTATCCAGAGGTGTAGTGGCTGAGCCACTGAACCATCGTGTCGACGCGCCGTCAATCCCCGCGGGGGCAGCAGTCCTGGCGGTGCCTCCACCCGCAGTCGGGCGCAGGCCGCCGGGGGGGCCGGCAACGCAGCTGGGCGCGCCACACCCGTACGGTGCGGCGCGCCCAGGGGTCGCGGTGGGGTCAGATCAGGCTCATGGCGAGCGCGAAGCCCGCGCAGAGCGCGGCGAGCAGCAGCGTCCGCGGGTTGCCGAGGTTGAGGGTCCACCCGACGCCCAGGCGCTTTGGCACCAGCAGCGCCGGGTCCCGCCGGTTGACGTACACCGTGCCGGCCAGCCGCCAGTGGTGGTCGTCGTCGACGTGGACCAGGCCCGGCTCCGGGCCCGGGCCGGGCTCGGGCCGCGCGGAGGCCCGGTCGAGCCGGCTGCCGCCCTGACCGGTGCGGACGGCGACGACCACCAGGACCGCCAGCCCAAGGAGCACCGGAGCGAGCAGTTCGGCGGGCTCGACGGTGTGTTCGCCGCGCCAGATCCGTACCGCCGCGAGCAGCACCGACAGGTCGACGAGGGCGGCCAGCACCAGCAGCGCGGCCGAGGTCCGCCTGAGGTAGCGGCGGTGCCGCGCGGCGCTGCCCGCCGGGTCGGCCGGGTCGAGGTCGGCCCGCCCGCGCAGGGCGAGGCGAACGGTCAGCCCGAGCAGGCCGGTGAGCCCGAGCTGCGCGAGGACGGGCGCGAAGGCGGTGGTGAGGGACTTGGCCGCGAACCGGTCCGCCGTACCGTCGGCCCCGAAGTGGGTGGGCAGTTGCCCGGGCATTCCCGGATACCGGGCGACGGCGAGTGCGGCGGTCAGCGCGATCAGCAGGGCCGCGGGCGCCGCCCACGGCCAGGGCGCCCGGACCGGCCGGGTCCGCAGCGAGGTGTCGACGCTCACGCCCTGCCGCAGACCCCGGTACCAGCCCTCGCGCTCCTTGGCGGAGCGGATCGCCCGGCGGGCCCGGACATGGGCCGTCGCGCCGACCGCCGCGACCACGGCGGTCACCGCCGTCGCCACCGCGGCCGGGTCCGGCAGGACGGCGGCGAGCACCGCCCCGACCGCCACCGCGGACCCGCCACCCAACGCCAACAGCCTCCGGTAGGACCGGCGTTGCTCACCTATTACAGCCGCGTCCCGGTGCGCCGCCGGGATCCGCACCCCGAACGGCAGACCCGGGTCGGCCATCGCCGGCGCCAGCCAGGCCAGCACCAGAACCACCACCGGGACGATCGCCCCGGACACCACCGCCGTGACCGTCATACCGACTCCCCCTCCACGCGGGCCCCCTCGGGCCGCACCCGGAACCCGCCCACCGTCCGGCCGCAGGCCGCCAGCACCGCCGCCCCGTCGAGCCCCTGCACCGTCGCCTCGGCCAGCAGCGTGCGCAGCCGGGCACCCCAGTCGTCCGTGAAGCCGGGCTCCGGCGGCCCGGAACGGGCGTCCCGGCGCACCACGGCGCCGCTCTTGCGGTTCAGGAGCAGCAGCCCCTCGCGACGCAGCAGGTCATAGGCCTTGTTGACGGTGTGGAAGTTGATGCCGAGGTCGGCGGCCAGCTGACGGGTCGACGGCAGCGCCGCACCCTCGGCCAGTTCGCCGGCGGCGACCGCCTCGACCACCCGGTCGCGGATCTGCTGGTAGATCGGGATCTCGCTGTTCAGATCGAGGGTGAGGATCACATCGGCTCCCGCCTGCCGTCTGCCTGCTCTATTACTTATAGAACAGACCGTCAGGCGATGGCAAGCGACTGCGTGCCCGCCGGGTGCGCCTCGCACCGTGCGGCCGGCCTCCGTGCTGGGATGGACGGGTGAGCGATCCCGAACCGAACCGCGCCGCCCAGCCCGCCCAGCCGTCCGCCGAGACGGTGCGCGACCTCGTGGAGTTCGTCGGCGCCCGCAGCGCCGAGGAGCTCGAGAGCGTCGACTACGCGGACGGCGCCGACCGGTTGCGCACCGCACTGCGCAACTCGAGCGCCCTGCTGGGCGCGGCGGTGGCCCTGATGGTCGCGGACACCCGGGACCCCCGCCGCTGGCATCTGCCGTGGGACGCCCTGGTGGAGATGGCGCTGCCGTGGTCCGGCCATCCCGGGTGGGAGCCGCGGTTCGCGGTCCGCGCGGACGGCACCACCGCCGAGACCGAGGACGGGAGCGGCTGACGGCCCTGCGCGCAGCACCCCGCGGGCCGGCCGGTACGGTCGCCGCATGACGACCGACCCCGGCGGGCCCGTGCTCCGCAACCGCTTCGGCGCCGATGTGCCCGCCCCGGCCGACGACCGGACCTGCCGCTGCTTCGACCAGTACCGGGTGTCCCGGCGCCGCAAGGTGCGCTTCCACACCGAACTGCAGGACACCTCCGCCCCCGGCTGGCTCCACCTGCTCGCGCTGGTCGAGGAGGCCGCCGCGGACGGGCGCGAGGAGTTCCACCCGCTGCGGGAGCTCAGCCCCGCGGAGCGGGCCGAGGTGATCACGCTGCCGCCGTCCATCGCCCGGCTGACCGCGGTGCGGACCTTCAACCTGTACGGCAGCGCGCTGGTGCGGATCCCGCCGGAGATCGGGGCGATGACCGCGCTCGAGGAGTTCACCCCGTACACCTCGTACCGGCTGCACTGGTACCCGTACGAGCTGACCCGGTGCCGGAACCTGCGGCGGAGCACGGTGAGCACCCGGGCGCTGTTCGGCAACGAGAATATCCGGCCGCCGTTCCCTGCACTCGACGGCGGACCGCACCCGGCCGGTGCGGCCGACCCCGGGGTGGGGGGCGGGGCCCTGCGGACCTGCAGCGTCTGCGACCGGGCGCTGGACGGCGGCGCGGTGCACCAGGTGTGGATCTCCCTGCGGGTGGCGACCGATGTGCTGCCGCTGCTGGTCAACGCCTGCTCGGCGGCGTGCGTCGCCGCACTGCCGGCCCCGCCGGAGGGCTACCCGGCCACCCCGCACCGGGGCGGCCCGGAACTCGTACAGCCCGTCGCCGAGGACGACGAACGGTACTGGTGAGCGCCCGTCAGGCGTCGGCGTCCTCGGCGGGTCCGGCGAGCTCGGCGGCGACCGCCTCGACCACGGCGGCCTCGGCGGCGGCCCGGTCGAGACCGAGACCGGTGAGCACGCCGTCGCCCGCCTCCTGCTCGAACAGGGCGAGCAGGATGTGCTCCGTCCCGATGTGCCGGTGCTCCAGCCGCAGGGCCTGACGGAAGGTCAGCTCCAGGACCTTCCGGCCCGCCCCGTCGTACGGGATCAGGTCCGGCACCCGCTCGGCCGGCGGCGGCAGCGCCGCCGTGGCGGCCCGCCGGACGGCGTCGGCGGTGACGCCCTGCGCCTCCAGGACGCGGGCGGCGACGGCCTGCGGTTCGGCGAGCAGGCCGAGCAGCAGGTGCTCGGGGCGGATCTCGTCGTTCCCGGCGGCCCGGGCCTCCTCCTGGGAGGTGATGACGACGTTGCGGGCCGGGACGGTGAAGCGGCCGAAGCCCTGGGAGGCGTCGAGGTCGGACGGCTCACCGGGGTCCTTGGGCACGAAGCGCTTCTGGGCGGCCTGCCGGGTGACCCCCATGCTCCTGCCGATGTCGGTCCAGGACGCGCCCGAGCGGCGCGCCTGGTCGACGAAGTGGCCGATCAGGTGGTCGGCCAGCTCGCCGAGGTGGTCCGCGGCGATCACCGCGCCGGAGAGCTGGTCGAGGGTGTCGGGGTGGACCTTCTTGATGGCCGCGATCAGGTCGTCGAGCCGGACCGGGCCGGTCATCTGCACGGGTTCGTCCATGCGTCAACCTTAGGTTGACACCCCCGTGGGCGTCAACCCTCGGTTGACAGTCGGCCGTCCGGTCAGGCCCGCAGGGTGGCACCGCCGTCCACGTACAGGTCGTGCATGGTGATGTGGCGGGCCCGGTCGGAGGCCAGGAAGACCACCGCCTCGGCGATGTCCTCCGGGTCGGCGATCCGGCCGAGCGGTATGCCGACCCGGTAGGAGTCGAGGTCGCCCGCGATCACCCGGGCCGCGGCGGCCCGCTCGTCACCGGACCAGAGCGCGCGCTGCATCGCGGTGTCGGTGGAGCCGGGCGAGACCACGTTGCAGCGCACGCCGGAGCGGGCCAGCTCCAGCCCGAGGCACTTGGTGAACATGGTCGCGGCGGCCTTGGAGGCGGCGTACGCGGCCATCCCGACCCGCGGCACCCCGGCCGCGTTGGAGCCGACCGTGACCACCGAGCCGCGTCCGCGCGCGGCCATCCGCCCGGCCACCGCGCGGCTGACGTGGAAGACGCCCGAGGCGTTGACGGCGAAAGTGTCCGCCCAGTCCTGGTCGGTGAGGTCGACGACGGGCGCCGTCCGCAGGATGCCGGCGACGTTCACCAGGACGGTGAGCGGCCCGAGTTCACCCTCGATCCGGGCCACCGCCGCCTCGACGGCGGCCGGGTCGGCGACGTCGAGCGGATGGGCGGACACCGCGCCGCCGGAGCCGGCCGCCAGCCGCTCGATCCCGGCGGGGTCGAGGTCGGCCGCCGCGACCCGGGCGCCCCGGGCCGCCAGCGCGCGGGCCACCGCCGCACCGATCCCCTGACCTGCCCCGGTGACCAGGGCGACCTCTCCGGCGAGTTCCTTCGGTTCCACGGTCGCTCCCCTCGGGGGCGGCAGCGGCACCCCGTCCAGCTTGTTTAGGCGAGGCTAACCTAACAGCGCTCGGCCGGGGGAACGCACGGAGGGATCAGCCCTGGACGTGCGCCGGGTCCATCCAGATGACCTCCCAGAGGTGGCCGTCGAGGTCCTGGAAGCTGCGGCCGTACATGAAGCCCTGGTCGCTGGGCTCGTTGGACGGCGTGCCGCCGGCCGCCAGCGCCGCGTCGGCCAGCTCGTCGACCCGGGCGCGGCTCGCGACGCCGAGCGCCACGATCACCTCGGCGGAGGACGCCGTGTCCGCGATGGACTTCTTGGTGAAGGTCGCGAAGAACGGCTCGCTCAGCAGCATCACGAAGCTGTCCTCGCCGAGCACCAGGCAGCCGGCCTTGTCGTCGGTGAACTGCGGGTTGAACGCGTAGCCGAGCGCGGCGAAGAAGGCCTTCGACTTCTCCAGGTCCTTGACCGGCAGGTTGACGAAGATCTTGGTGGACACGGGGGCACTCCCGGGCAGGCGAAGGGTGCGGGGCCGCGGTCTCGGGCGGCTCCGCTGACAGTCACTCAGCATGGCACCGGGGTACGACAGATCCCGGGCCCGACGCCGCGGCGCCGGACCCGGGACACCCGGCCGGCCCCGGTACGGGCCGGTCCGGTCCCGCGGTCAGTCGGCGCGGTGCACCAGCCGTCCGCCGACCCAGGTCCGCAGGACGCGGGTGGCGGCGATCTCCTCGGCCGGGCCCGCGAACGGGTCCCGGTCCAGCAGCACCAGGTCGGCCAGCCGGCCGGCCTGCAGCGTGCCGACCTCGTCCTGGCCGTTCACGTGCGCCGACCCGGCCGTGTACGCGGCCAGCGCGGTCGCCAGGTCGAGCCGCTGCTCGGGCAGGAAGACCCGGCCGTCGGTGGCGCCGGGCTCCGCCCGGTTCACCGCGACGTGGATGCCCGCGATCGGGTCGGGGCTGCTGACCGGCCAGTCGCTGCCGGCCGCCAGGGTGGCACCGGAGCGCAGCAGGTCGCCGAACGGGTACTGCCAGCCGGCCCGCTCCGGCCCGAGGAACGGGATGGTCAGCTCGTCCATCTGCGGCTCGTGCGCGGCCCACAGCGGCTGGATGTTGGCGATCGCGCCGAGCGCCGCGAAGCGCGGTACGTCCTGCGGGTGGACCACCTGGAGGTGGGCCAGGTGGTGCCGGGTGGCACGCCTGCCGTTGGCCTTGCGGGCGGCCTCGACGGCGTCCAGCGCCTCGCGCACCGCGCGGTCGCCGAGCGCGTGGAAGTGCACCTGGAAGTCGAGCGCGTCCAGTTCGGTGACGTACGAGCGCAGCGCCACCGGATCGACGAAGCTCAGGCCGGAGTTGGCGGTGGCGCAGCCGCAGCCGTCCAGGTAGGGGGCGGTCATCGCGGCGGTGAAGTTCTCCGCGATGCCGTCCTGCATGATCTTCACGGCCGGGGTGCTGAACCGGCCGAGGGTGTTCCCGGCCCGGCGGGCGACCAGCTCGGGGATCTGCTCGGCGCCGCGTTCGCGCTGCCACCACAGGGCACCGGTGACCCTGGCCGTCAGGGTGCCGGCGCCGGCGGCGGCCAGGTAGGCGTCGGTGGGGTCGGGCTGGCCGTTGAAGACCCCGAGCAGCGCGTCCTGCCAGCCGGTGATGCCGAGCGAGTGGAGCAGTTCCTGGGCCCGCAGCAGCCCGGCCAGCCGGTCGGCCGCGGTGGTGGGCGGCACCAGGCGGGCGACCAGGCCGGTGGCGCCCTCCTGGAGCATCCCGGACGGGGTGCCGTCGGCCTCCCGTTCGATCCGGCCGTCGGCCGGGTCGGGGGTGTCCCGGGTGAGGCCGGCCAGCTCCAGGGCGCGGGTGTTGGCCCAGGCGCCGTGGTGGTCGCGGTTGAGCAGGTAGACCGGGCGGTCGGGGACCACCGAGTCGAGCAGCTGCCGGGTGGGGGTGCCGCCGGCGAAGCTCTCCATCGACCAGCCGCTGCCGGTGATCCAGGGACGCCCCGGGTGGGCCTCGGCGAACGCCCGGATCCGCCGCAGGTACTCCTCGGCGCCGACGGTGCCGGACAGGTCGCACTCGCCGAGTTCGGTACCGCCGTAGACGGCGTGCAGGTGGGCGTCCTGGAAGCCGGGCACCACCATCCGGCCTTCCAGGTCGACCACGTCGGTGCGCGGGCCGATCAGCTCGCGCACCTCGTCGTGGCCGACGGCGGTGATCCGCTCGCCGGTGACGGCGAGTGCGGTGGCCCTGGTGCGGGCGGCGTCGGCGGTGAAGACCGGGCCGCCGGTCAGGACCAGGTCGGCGTGGGGGGTCATGGAGGCTCCAGCGGGTCTCGGGGAGGTCGGAGGGTGGTCGGGTGGGTGCCACGGCACGGGCGGCCAGCGCACGGGCGCTACGGCGCGTGGGCGCTACTGCATCGTGCCGGGTGCGTCGCCGTCGGTCCCGGCGCCGGACCGGAAGAAGTCCGAACGGCGGCCCCAGCGGGCCCAGCCGGCCACCGGCAGACCGCTGACGATCATCAGTACGGGGACCAGCAGCTGGAACCAGCCGTTGTCGGCGCTGAGTTCGAAGTGGTCGGCGGAGTCGTAGAAGCTCCAGGCCAGGTAGCCGCCGACGGCGAGCAGCACGGCGGCGCCGAGCAGCGGGCCGACCACCGCCCGCAGCGCGACCCACGGGTTGCCGCGCAGCAGGTGGCGGAAGCGCACGGCGGCGGCGACGGCGGTGAGCGCGTAGTAGAGGGCGACGACGATGCCGATGGCGTTGACGGCGGCATCGATCAGGTCGGTGACGGTCGGGATGACCAGCGAGACCAGGGCGACGGCGGAGGCGATGGCGGTGATCAGCACGGTGCCGGTGACCGGGGTGGCGTAGCGGGGGTGGATCCTGGTCCAGACGGCGCCGAGGGTGCCGTCGCGGCCCATCGCGTAGGTGCCGCGGGCGGTCGGGATGACGTTGGCCTGCAGGGAGGCGACCGCGGAGAAGGTCAGTGCGATCAGCGGGAGTGCGGCCAGCGGCTGGTGCGCGAGCTTGTTGCCGAAGTAGGTCAGGCCCTGGGCGCCGTTGTCGGCCAACTCGTCGAGCGGCAGCACGCGTTGGAAGGCGGTCCCGGCCAGCAGGAACAGCGCCAGCATGGTGACCAGGGCGATCATGCCGCCCCGGGAGGCGTCCTTCGGCTCGCGGACCTCCTCGCCGACGCTGAACACCGCCTCGAAGCCCCAGTAGCAGAACACCGCCAGCACCATGCCCTGGGCCAGCGCCCCCATCGAGGGGATGGCGAACGGGTTGTACCAGTCCAGCGAGAACGGCTGCGACCCGGCGAACAGGCCGTAGCCGCAGAAGCCGAGCAGCACCAGGTACTCGAAGACCAGCAGGTACTTCTGCAGCCGGGCGGCCAGCTGCAGCCCGCGCACCGCCACCACGGTGGCGGCCACCAGCACCACCAGGCCGATCACGGTGGTCTGCCGGGTGGAGTCCGGGTCCAGGTCCAGCCCGAACAGGCGGTGCAGGCCGGCCTCGCCCGCCAGCTGGATCAGCGCCGAGCCGGTGACCGCCGTGGTGTAGGCCATGAACACGATGGTGCCCACGGTGTTCACCCAGCCGGTCAGGAAGCCCAGCCAGGGGTTGAGCGTGCGCCCCACCCAGGTGTACGAGTTGCCCGCGTTGGGCTCGACCAGGTTGAGCCGGCCGTACGCGCCGGCGATGCCCAGCACCGGCAGGAAGGCCAGCAGCATGATGGCCGGCAGGTGCAGTCCGACGACCGAGGCCGTCAGTCCCAGACCGATGCCGATGCTGGAGGTGGCGGCGGTGCTGGAGGCCGCGATGGCCACGCCGTCCACCACGCCGAGCGTCTTGCGCATCGTGGTGTGCGGCGCCGTGCCGCCGCTCCCCGCGCCGGGCCCGCCCGCCCCGTCGCCGTTCCCCCGGGCTCTCGCCTCGTCCTTCGCCATTGCTGCCAACGGACCACCGCCTCGACCGTGGGGGCCGCGTCGGGCCCCGGTGGCTGGTCATGAAACTCCCGGGGGCCTTTTCAGGTCAATGGCGTTGTCATAAGGTGCCGCCAGCGGGCCGGGCCCTCCGCCCGGCCGACGACCGCAGGAGCACAGCCGGATGAACGAGCGCGTGGTCCCCGAACCCGAGCGCCGCCGACGGCGGCCGACCAAGCAGGGCACCGTCCTGTCGGCCGAGGTGATCATCTCGACCGCGCTGCGGCTGCTCGCCCAGCACGGCGCCGAGGCGCTCACCGTCCGCCGGCTCGGCGCCGCGCTCGGCGCCGACCCCAGCGCGATCTACCGGTACTTCCACAACACCGACGACCTGCTGCTCGCCATCGCGGACGAGTTGATCGCCCGCGCCCAGCACGACTGGCGCTCGACCGGCGACTGGGTCGCCGACCTGCGCACCATCGGCCTGCGGATCCACGCGGCGTACCAGGCGCATCCGCAGGCCGCCCTGCTGGCCGCGTACCGGACCACCGGGCGGCAGAACGAGGCCCGCGCGGTGGAGACCATCCTCGGGGTGCTGCGCGGCGCCGGGTTCCCGGACCCGGAGGCGGTCGCGATCTACCACGCCTTCGTCGACCAGGGCCTGGCGTTCGCCGCGCTGGACGCGGCCGCCGACGCGCTGCCCGCCCCCGCCCGCGCGGCCGACCTGGCGGTCTGGCAGCGGCACTACGCCAGGCTGCCCGCCGAGACCCACCCCAACATCGCGGCCACCGCCCGGCTGCTGGTCACCGACATGCGGCGCAGCGGGTACCCGCTGGCGCTGGAGTTGCTGCTCTCGGCGGCGTCCGCCCGCCTGGCGGCGCTGAAGGCTCCGCCGGGACCGGCCTGAGCCCCGGCCGCCCACGCCCCTGGCGGCGCACCCGCGATCAACCCGGGCCATCCGCCCGCCCGCGATCACTGCCGGTCGGGAACTGTCAGTGTCGGTCGAGATGATGTTCGACATGAAGCACGCAGCCGTTCCGGCCTCCCCCACCGCCTACGCCGATGCCGTCGCCACCGCCGTCCGGGCGGCCGAGGCCTACTACGCCGACGGCTCCACGCCGCTGGGCGACGACGAGTACGACGCGCTGCTGCGCTCGATCACCGCGTACGAGCAGGCCCACCCCGACCAGGTGCTGCCGGACTCCCCGACCGGCAAGGTGGCCGGCGGCGCGGCCAGCGGCGACGTCCCGCACAGCGTGCCCATGCTGAGCCTGGACAACGTCTTCTCGGCCGAGGAGCTCGACCTGTGGGCCGCCGGGCTGGAGCGCCGGCTCGGCCGGCCGGTCGCGGGCTGGTGCGTGGAGCCCAAGCTGGACGGCCTGGCGGTGGCGGCCCGCTACCGGGCGGGCCGGCTGGTCCAGTTGGTCACCCGCGGCGACGGCCTGGCCGGCGAGGACATCTCACACGCCACCGGCGCGGTGCTCGGGCTGCCGGCCGAGCTCGGCGAGCCGGTCGACGTCGAGCTGCGCGGCGAAGTGCTGCTGACGCAGAGCCAGTTCGAGCAGGCCAACGCGGTCCGGCTGGCGCACGGCGCCACCCCGTTCGCCAACCCGCGCAACGGCGCGGCCGGCACCCTGCGGGCCAAGGACCGCGCCTACCGGGTCGAGCTCACCTTCTTCGCCTACGACGCCCTCGGGCTGCCCGAACCCGCCCACAGCGAGCTGCTGGAGCGGATCGCCGCGCTCGGCGCCAACACCGCCGCGGCCACCGCGGCGGGCCCGCGCCACTGCACCGACGTGGCGCAGGTCCAGCAGCGGATCGCCGAGATCGGCGCGCTGCGGGCGGCGCTCCCGTTCGGGATCGACGGGATCGTGATCAAGGCGGACGCGGCCGCCGACCAGGAGCAGGCCGGCTCCGGCTCGCGGGCACCGCGCTGGGCGGTCGCCTACAAACTGCCCGCCGTGCACAAGGTCACCCGGCTGCTGGAGGTGGAGTGGAACGTCGGCCGGACCGGCGTGATCGCCCCCCGGGCCGTCCTGGAGCCGGTCGAGGTGGACGGCGTCACGATCACGTACGCCACCCTGCACAACCCCGCCGACATCACCCGCCGCGGCCTGCTGATCGGCGATCAGGTCTTCGTGCACCGCGCCGGCGACGTCATCCCGCGCGTCGAGGCGCCGCTGACCGAGCAGCGCACCGGCGCCGAGCGCGAGATCGTCTTCCCGACGGACTGTCCGCGCTGCGGCGACGCGATCGACACCTCCCAGCAGCGCTGGCGCTGCGTGCGCGGGCGCGGCTGCCAGGCCGTCGCCTCGATCCGCTACGCGGCCGGGCGCGACCAGCTCGACATCGAGGGCCTCGGCGGCACCCGGGCCGTCCAGCTGGTCGACGCCGGCCTGGTCACCGACCTCGCCGACCTGTTCACGCTGACCAGGGAGCAGTTGCTGATCCTGGAGCGGATGGGCGACACCAGCGCCGACAACCTGATCGCCGCCCTCGCCGCGGCCAAGGCCCAGCCGCTGCACCGGGTGTTCTGCGCGCTCGGGGTCCGCGGCACCGGCCGGTCGATGTCCCGCCGGATCGCCGCGCACTTCGGCAGCATGGCCGCGATCCGCGCCGCCGACGCCGAGGCGCTCGCCGGGGTGGACGGCATCGGCCCGGAGAAGGCCGCCGTGGTGGTCGCCGAACTCGCCGAACTGGCCGATGTCCTGGACCGGCTGGCGGCGCTCGGCGTGGGCACCGCCGTCACCGCCCCGACCGCGCCCGCCACGGTCTCCGGGTCCTCCGCGGCCTCCGCATCCGCCGCCGAGGACGGGCCGCAGGGCCCGCTCGCCGGGCAGGCGGTGGTGGTCACCGGCACCATGACCGGGCCGCTCGCCGCCCTGTCGCGCACCGAGACCAACGAGCTGATCGAGCGGGCCGGCGGCAAGGCGTCCTCCAGCGTCTCCAAGCGCACCACCCTGCTGGTCGCCGGGGACAAGGCCGGCTCGAAGCGGGCCAAGGCCGAGGAGCTCGGGGTGCGGGTGGTGACGCCGGAGGAGTTCGCGGAGCTGGTGGGCGAGCTGCTGGTCTGACCGGGCCGCCGGTCCGAGCGGGCGCGCCCGGCGGGGCCGCGCCGCTCAGGCGCCGACGGTCCCGTCGATGCCCTCCCGCAGCAGGTCGGCGTGGCCGTTGTGCCGTGCGTACTCGTGGATCAGATGCAGCATCACCAGCCGCAGCGACACGTCCTCGCCCCACCTGGCGTTGTGGCCGGTGACGTCCAGCGACTCGGCCTCCCGCTCGATCCGGCGGGAGTGCGCGACCTCCGCCTCCCAGGCCGCGAACGCCTCCGAACGGGTGGCACCGCTCGCGTCGTACGCCACCTGGTAGTCGTCCTGGTCGGAGTACACCAGCGGGACGGTCTCGCCGCCCACCACCCGGCGGAACCAGGTCCGTTCCACCTCCGCCAGGTGCCGCACCAGGCCGAGCAGCGAGAGCGTGGAGGGCGGCATCGACTGCCGGCGCAGCTCCTCGTCCGACAGGCCGTCGCACTTCATCGCGAGGGTGGCACGGTGGTAGTCGAGGAAGGCGCGCAGCATCTCGCGTTCGCCTCCGACCAGGGGCGGTCCGATCCGTTCGGTGGTCCCCCCGGTCCCCGCCGTCCCCGTGATCCCCTCGGTCCCCGTGTTCTCGGTGCTCTCCGTGGTCACTGCTGCTCCCCTTCGGCCGTGACGGCCGGGCCGGCCGCCGGTGGACCCCGTGTCCCGACGGTCCCGAGTTCTACCAGAGGGCCCCGGCGGGTACGCGGACGGCCCCGGGGTCGCGGCCGCGCGGTACGCGGTCGCGGCCCCGGGGCCGGACGGGGGTCGGGTCAGACGTTGACGCCGTAGTCGAGGGCGATGCCGCGCAGGCCGGAGGCGTAACCCTGGCCGATGGCGCGGAACTTCCACTCGTTGCCGTAGCGGTAGAGCTCGCCGAAGACCATGGCGGTCTCGGTTGAGGCGTCCTCGGTCAGGTCGTAGCGGGCGACCTCGCTGCCGTCGGCCTGGTTGACCACCCGGATGAAGGCGTTGCGCACCTGGCCGAAGCTCTGCCGCCGGGCCTCGGCGTCGTAGATGGAGACCGGGAAGACGACCTTGACGACCTGGGCGGGCACCGCCGACAGGTCGACCTTGATCTGCTCGTCGTCGCCGTCGCCGCCACCGGTGAGGTTGTCGCCGCTGTGCTCGACCGAACCGTCGGGGCTGCGCAGGTTGTTGTAGAAGACGAAGTGCTGGTCACCGAGCACCCGGCCGCTCTCGTTGCACAGCAGCGCGCTGGCGTCGAGGTCGAAGTCGGCGCCGGTGGTGCCCCGCACGTCCCAGCCCAGTCCGACGATGACCGCGGTGAGCCCGGGGGCCTCCTTGGTCAGCGAGACGTTTCCGCCCTTGGCGAGCGTGACTCCCATGGTGTCCTCCTGCTTCCCCGCGCCGGTCCGCGCGCGCCCGGCTCCCTGCATCTCGCGCTGCTCCGAATCTACAGCACTGTAGATCGCGCGTGAATCGGCCGGGCCGACCCGTCCCCTGGTCCGCCGTCAGCGCTCCGCGCGCCCCGGGAGGCGTCAGCCGTACGACAGGTCGGTGCACGGGTCGTCGGCGGCGGACCTGCCCGCCGCGGTGAGCGAGGCCGGCAGCCGCCCGGCCGGCCCGCCGCCGGGCGAGGCGCCTCCCGGGCTCGCCGTCGCGGTCCCCAACTCGCGTCCCAGCAGCAGCACCACGCCCGGCTCCGCGGACGGCTCCAGCCCCGCGCCGGGGAACAGCCCGGCCACCTCGCGGGCCGCCGACTCCTGCCCCGGCCCGTAGCGGACCGCGGTGGTCCGGCGGGCCGGCGTGGCGACGGCGGCCCGGGCGGCGAGCGTGAAGCCGTTCAGCGTCAGCTGCTCGGTGGCGCGGGCGGCCAGACCCGCGGTGCCGCTGCCGTCCCGGACCTCGACCTCGATGCCGCGCTGCGCCGCGGCGCCCGGCGAGGCCGAGGCGTCGGCGTCGGACCCGTCCAGCGGCCGTTCGGCCCGCAGCGCCGCCCACAGCTGGGTGGCGTCCGGCTGGACCAGCGCCACCCGGGACCCCTGGTAGCGCCAGGGCACGGTGAGGAAGCGGGCGTCGGCGAGTTCGATGTCCCGCAGCGAGAGCGCGAAGTCCAGCAGCTTGACCGCCGAACCGAGTCCGGGGTCGACCACCAGCGAGCCGGTGGCGGCGTCCGCGAGCGGCAGCAGGGTGGCCGGGTTCATCCCGACCCCCTTGATCTGCCGCAGCAGCGAGCCGAGGAAGGCCTGCTGCCGCTTGGTGCGGCCGATGTCGGACCCGTCGCCGATGCCGTGCCGCAACCGTACGTAGTCCAGCGCCGCCTGGCCCTGGACCCGCTGCTTGCCCTGCGGGAACAGCAGCCGGCCCGGCCGGCCGAGGTTCGGGTTGAGGTCGCCCTCGTACACCGGCTTCGGGACGCAGACCTCCACGCCGCCGACCGCACTGGTCATCGAGGCGAACCCGGAGAAGTTGACCACGATGGTGTGGTCGACCCGGAGGCCGGTCAGCTTCTCCACGGTGTTCTGCGAGCACGCCGGGTTGCCGTCGGCGCTGCCGCCGACCTCGAACGCGCTGTTGAAGGTCGCCCCGGTCTGCTGCCTGGTCCACTTGCCGTCCGGCAGCATGCACGGCGGGATGTCCACCAGCGAGTCGCGCGGGATCGACACCCCGACGGCGTGCCGGTGGTCGGCGTACACGTGCAGCAGGATGGTGGTGTCCGAGCGGGCGCCGCTCTCCACCCCGCCGCCGAGGTCGCGGTTGGCGCCGTCTCGGGAGTCGGAGCCGATCAGCAGCACGTTGACCGGGGTGCGCCCCTGCGCGTCCGGGCCGCCGGCGGCCGGGCGGTCGCGGCTCAGCGCGTCCCCGTCGAAGATCCGCAGATTGCCGTTGAGCCGGTGGTACACCACCACACCGGCCAGCAGGACCAGCGAGAGCAGGCCCGCCATGCCCCAGAGCACCGGCTTCCGGCGGCTGCGCCGCTCGACCACCCGTGTACCCCCTTCACCACGCCGGACAGTTCCGGCGGCCACCCGGCGGACGGACCGTCAGCCGCCGCGGGGCGGGGCCGCCGACGGCGACCGCGGACCGGGCGGCAACCCGTCGAGCATAGCGCCCAAACCGGACAATTCACCGACCTTCCGTCAGTTCGCGCGCCCACCGCCGCACCACGCGAGCCGCCCCGGGAGCCCACCCCCGCCCCGGCCCGTGCCGGCCCGGTACGACGGCTCAGTAGGATGACGACGAAGCGCCCCGGCAGTCCGGAGCCACCGAACCGGAGGGAGCCGCCGACGTGCGCGACACCACGACGGACCACCAGGCGACCACCTCGGCCACCGCGGCGGCCGCCTTCCCCCGGGTACGCCGACGCGCCCAGGGCGAGCTCGAGGCCCAGGTGCTCGCGGTCCTGCGGACCGCGACCGGGCCGGTCACCGCGGGCTGGGTCCAGCAGCGGCTGGACGGCGACCTCGCCTACACCACGGTGATGACCATCCTGTCCCGCCTGCACGGCAAGAACGCCGTCTCGCGCAGCCGCACCGGCCGCTCCTACCACTGGCTGGCGGCCTCCGACGCGGCCGGCCTCGCCGCGCTGCGGATGCGCCGGATGCTCGACACCCACGCCGACCGGGACGCCGTGCTCGCCAGCTTCGTCAGCGCGCTGCTCCCGCAGGACGAGGAACTGCTGCGGGCCCTGCTCGACAGCGCGGCGGACGGATCCGAGGCCTGAGCCGTGGGCGTGTTCGTCTTCCTCCCGCTCGTGCTGCCGCTCACCGCCCTGCCCATCGCCCGGCTGGCCGAGCAGCACCTGCACCCGCGCACGGCGGCCCGGCTGCTCACGGTGATCGCCGTGGTGATGGCGGCCAGCTGCGCGATCAGCCTGTGCCTGCTCTTCGTGGTCGGCACCGCCCACCTCACCGGCAACCCGCTGCCGGACAGTTGGTCCGACCCGGAGGTGCGCAACGCCGTCCCGTTCCACCGGACCATCGGCAGCTCGGCGATCGTCGCCCTGCTGGTGGTGCTCGCCGCCTGCGCCCGCACCCTGCGCCGGCACCGTCGGGTCCGGGCCCGCAGCCGGCAGGCGCTCGGGGTGGCGGGCGTCAGCGGGCCCGAGGTCGCCGTCCTGCCGGACGAGCGCCCGTACGCGTACGCGCTGCCCGGCGCGCCCGGCCGGATCGCGGTGTCGACCGGCATGCTGGCCGGCCTCGCCCCGGACGAGCAGACCGTCCTGCTGGCGCACGAACGGGCCCACCTGACCCACCATCACCACCGCTACCTGCTGGCCACCCAGCTCGCGGCCTGCGTCAACCCCTGTCTGCGGCCGCTGCGGCAGGCTGTCGCCTACAGCACCGAGCGGTGGGCCGACGAGGAGGCCGCGCACTCTGTCGGCGACCGGCGGCTGACTGCCCGGGCCGTCGCCCGGGCCGCGCTCATCTCCGTCCCGCCGCCGGTTCCCGGCGCGGTCGCGGGCGCCCTGGCCGCGTTCGCCGCGCCGGGCCCGGTGCCCCGCCGGGTGGCCGCCCTGCTCGC
>NZ_JAIZ01000414.1 GCF_000710465.2 Kitasatospora sp. MBT63
GGTGATCGATACCGCGAGCCAGCAGCCTGTCGGATCCCCCGTCGAGGTTGGCGAGAGCCCCGCCGGAATCACCGTAACGACGGCCGGAGAGCGCGTCTACGTGGCGAATAACGGCGGGGGCTCGGTGACTGAGATCGACACCGCTACTAACCAGCGCGTCCAGGAAATCCCACTCGACCATGGCCCGTACGGGGCGGTATTGAGCGCCGGCGGTGAACGTCTGGCTGTATCTCGCACCCAGGCCGACGACGCTGTCTTTCTCGATGCGGCTATCCAGGAGGGCAGGCAGATCGGTCTGCGGTCCGAGCATTCCTTCCGCTACGCCATCGGATCCGACAACCCCGCACTGGGTACCGTTCCAGCCATGCATGGAGGACCGTCCCGTGCCTCGGCAACGCACCTCGTCGATCTTGATGACGGCACCATCGCGTTCCGTTGGGCCAACGGCCAGTACGTCAGCCAGCACCAGGGAGGGTCCGATACCACGGACGGCTATCTTGGCCTAGACCATAAGCTAACCCGTAACGGTAAATTCATCCGCGTCGACCTAGGCGAGGGGAAGTTCGCGCTGCTAGCTCAGCAAAGGATCGCTCCATGCCGCACCGACGCCACGGATCCCGAGCTTCCAGTTCCTACACATCTCTCCGATATGACGGAAGGCCGCGGCTGCTTCGTCAGTTCTCGAAATCTTAACGCTCCCGCCGGCCGCGGCTCATTGGCAGCGAATGCACCAGGAGTGGGCCCCACAGAGACGTTTACCGCCGCCGATTTCCAAGCTCTACCCCCTGAGCCCGGAAAATCAACGTTCCTCAGCGGCACTCGCTCCGCGGACGGGATGTGGACATCGCCCAAGCCGCTCGGCGGCGCGGGCGGGCAGGGAGAATTCCGTGGAGTTTCACCGGGGCTCGCCACAACCCCCAATGGCGAAACCCACTATGTTGGCATCACGGATGGCGCTGCCATCATGCATCGAATTAAATCCGGTAATTCCATGACAAATTGGCAGGCGCTCCCCGGACTTCCGTCCGGCACTCCGCAGAGCATCTCCGTGGCCGCTCTGCCGAATGGGGAAACTCAATATCTTGCCATCAGTTCTCACCCGACCCATCCAACTCTCTGGCACAACCTCCGCCAGCAAAACGGCGAGTGGCAGGGGTGGGAGTCCGTCGATACGTCGCCGTTCCCTGGCGGACACTTCATGCAGACAGCCATAACTGGCATGCCGAACGGTGACTCGCAGATCATGATCCAGGGAATGATGGGCCTCACGCATCGCGTCCGGCACGCAGACGGCAGCTGGGGTAACTGGTCACTAGTCGGCGGCTGGCCAGGGGTATCGGCAAATTCACCCGCTATAGTGGGACTTCCGAACGGCGAATCGCGGGCCTTCGGCCTCAATGCCGACGGCCGGCTCTGGCATCGTGTCCGGCACGCCGATGGGACCTGGGGCTCGATCACGGAGCCGGCTGGAATCCCACAGGCCATCTCAGTGTCCGCCTCGGCATCGCCGGACGGAACGATCCATATCCTGCTGGCCGATCTTGACGGCGGGGTCCGGCATGTAGTTCTGCACCCCGATGGGCGTTGGGACCCGCCAAAGCGCCCCAACGGCTACCTCGGGATGCCGACATTGACCGCTAATCGACCTGCCGTTACCGCAGGATCCGGCTCGGGTAGCATCGAAATCCTCACAGACCACCGGCCTTAAGAGCTCGTAACACGATCTTGTGGGCTGGTGCAGGTCAGCCGTAACCGGTATGACGATTGCGCCGTTCGTGAGGACATGAGCGTCAACCCCTGGGTCGTGGACGACGAGTTGTGGGCAATGATCGAGCCGATGCTGCCGCCCTGGCCCGATCGCTCGCCCGGACCCAAGCCGGTCCCCGACCCGACTGTGCCTGCAGGGCATCCTTTTCGTGCTCTACGCCGGGATCCCGTGGCAGCAGCTGCCGTTGGAGCTGGGCTTCGGCTCCGGCCAGACCTGTGGGAGGCGCCTGGAGCGATGGCAGGAAACCGGGGCCTTCGACCAGCTGCACCGGGCACTTCTGGCGGAACTGAACGCGGCCGGCGAACTGGTACTGGAGTCGCGCGTGCGTGGACGTCCCCCACGTGCGCGCGAAAGAGGTGCCCCTATGGTTTTCGTCAAGCGGCGGTGACGGCCGGGGGTTCGTAGAGGGTGCCGTCTCGGAGCATGGCGAAGAGGACGTTGATGCGTCTGCGGGCCAGGCAGACGAGGGCGGCGACGTGGTGTTTGCCCTGTCGCCGCTTCTTGTCGTAGTAGGCGCGTGACTCGGGCTGGGACAGTGAGGCGAACGCGGCAAGGTAGAAGGCCCGTTTGAGCTGTTTGTTGCCCCGTCGCGAGGGGTGTTCGCCGCGGATCGAGGAGCCGGAGGCGCGGGTGACGGGCGCCAGGCCGGCGTAGGCGGCGAGGTGTCCGGCGGTCGGGAAGGCCTTCGCGTCGCCGACGTCGACGAGGATCCGGGCGGCGGTCCTGACTCCGATGCCGGGCATCGAGGTCAGGACCGTGGAAAGAGAGGGTGGGCCTCCAGTAGTTCTTCGATCCTCGCGGCGAGGTGTTTGCGCTGGTTGAGCTGAGTGAGCTGGCGAGGCTGGGGACGATCAAGGCGGCGGCCTCGGTGCCGGGGACGATGACGGTCTGCTCGTCCAGGGCGGTGAAGATGTCCTCGACCCCATGGCGGGGCCACGAAGACGGTAGCGGGGCGCCGCGACGGGCCCGTCGCCGGTCGACCGCCGCAAGACCGGCAGCAAGCACCACCTGATCACCGACGGCGACGGCATCCCGCTCAAGGTCATCACCACCGCGGCGAACGTCAACGACGTCACCCAGAACCTCGCCCTGGTCGACGGAGTCCCCACCGGTCGCCGGCCGCGTCGGCCACCCCCGCAAGCGCCCCGGGGCTCTCCTGGGTGACAGGGGCCACGCGATGTCCCGCTACAGCGAGCGACGCACCGACGCCGCCCTGACGGCCTCCCCGCCATCACCAGCCCGCCGTCACCGTCACCGTCCTCGGCCCCGGGATTGGGCTTGGGACAAGGCCTATGACCGTACAGACCCGATTCGGCCACAACGCTGAACGGGACTGGCCAGCCGATGAGGAGTTCAGCCCAGGCCGTAGGAACGCCGCGGTTGCCACAGCCATCAGACCCGGTTGAGGACAGGCCGATGCCCCTTGACGTCAAGGACTACACGGGCGTTGGAGACCGGAACCTGCCGGAACTTGTCCGATCCACCAGTGCCACAACCACGCAACTGAGGGATGACCCTTCACAGGGGCGACGCAGCCAGGTCTTGCAGGGACAGCATAGACGGCCGTTCTCCCTGCCACGAGACCAAACGTCTCGTGGCAGGGAGAACGGCCGCCGGGTGCAGCTAGCCGCGGGATCGTTTTTCGCGAATCGCTACTTCAGCCCATGCCATCAGAATCCCCTCCTGCATCAGCCAGACCATCTTGGCTCAGAGCTCAAGCTTTACTGCTCCAGTATGGTCAAGAACTGCGCTCCACCTACTCGTGCCGCCAGCCTGGCCGATAAGCTGGGCGTCTGGAATTCCATTATAGAACTCTCTCCCGGTTGCCCCGCTCATTGATGCCGATCGATGGGTCGGGGAATCATTGAGAGTCTCATAGATTACTTCAATCTGTGCCCTTTTGTACTTTTTCAAAAACTGCGAGAAGATAAGCTTGCAGCCCGGACAGGTGCCCTGGGTGACTTTAAGCTTAATCATAATGTTCATATCTGTCCGATCCCCCCATGTGCGCACTATATCGGCCCTCGCATCGTTTATCAGATTTCGATCCGGGTCATTCTTTGAAAACTCCCTAGGTCCATCCTTCGTCTGGAATTTTGCATGGAAGTCGCTGCCCCGGTTCGGGACCTTATCGCCACTCCACCTGGTGCCGTAGGTCTTCCGAAGGATCGGCTCGCCCCTATTCGTGTATACGAGGATCGACATCCTTCCGGCGGTATTGGTGCTGTTGTTTGTCGCCGGGAATTGGAAATCATCAGGGGTGTCGCTAATATCCCAAGTCGCCTCGTAGCCTGCTATAATTCGAGCCCGTTCCGCCCTCTCGGCCGCCAGTCTCTCGGCCTCAATTCTCCTTTGCTCCTCCACCTCCTCTATCCTCTTCTTGTATGCCCCCTTGCCAGTGCCGTTCTTTGCCGAGATGAATCCATCATCGCCATCATTCGACATAAACTTCTTCGGATTCTTGCCCGCATAGTGGCCGCTGGGGTCTACGTAGTTGATGGGGTCGGCGTCG
>NZ_JAIZ01000415.1 GCF_000710465.2 Kitasatospora sp. MBT63
CGACCGGGCGGGCCGGGCCGGACAGCCGCAGCAGGTGGCCGCCGGGGTCGGTCCCGGTGGGCCGGCCGGCGCGGGCGACGGGCACCGCGGCGACCGCGGCGGCCAGCCCGAACGGGGTGGGCCGGGTGCTCAGCCGGTTCAGGCAGCGGTCCAGCGCGAGCGCCGTCCTCGGCCCGTCCGGGCCGCCGGCCTCGGTGAGGGCGCGGGCCAGGTCGGGTGCGGAGTGCTCGACGGCGGCGGCGAGCAGCGGGGTACGCCAGGCGTCGGCGAGCAGGGCGCGGTGGGTGGCGGGCCAGTCGGGGTCGTCCGGTCGGCAGGCGGCGAGCAGGCCGGTGCAACCGTCGGCGGGCAGCGCCGGAATGCGCAGGACGGCCACGTCGGCGGCCCGGTACCGGGGTATTCCGGGTCGGATCCGGTCGGTCATTCGGCCCTCCCCGCTCCGCTGATTGAGATCCGGCGCCGAGGGCCGCCGGTTGTTCGCCGGTAAATCACTGATGCGGGCCCCGGAACACCGGTGCGGGTGGCGGCCCGCACCTTGCCGGCGGCACCTGATCGACCGTCGGCAAGGGGGGTCCGGCTCCGGCCGGGTGTCAGTTGGCCGAGCAGCCGAAGTTGATGTTCGTGAAGCCGGCCTCGTCCTCGACGTCGGCCGCGTGGCCCTCGACGTCGCTCTCGGCCAGCTCCGCCTCGCGGGCGGCGGCGGCCAGCTCCTCGGCCTCGTTCTTCTCGAATTCGTTCGACATGAGCCCTCCCATGGGTTCTTGACGGTGCGTCGGGCGCGCTTGTGCGGCCTTTTCGAATTCTTCTCAAAGGGCGGACGGCCGTCAACACTCGCGACAGCATTCGAAAAACACCGGCAGCGCCGGAAAAAAATGGCAGGCCGAATTGCCGCTCGGAACATTCCGTGAAAGAGCCGAAGGTATTTCTCTCAGGGCCTTCCGGGCGGCTCGGGACCGGTCAGTTTGGCGGCCCTGGCGGCTGCCAGGGACTGTCCGGCCCGCTCGGCGAGGTCCTGGCAGCCGGGTGCGGCCCGGGCGATCCGCAGGGCGGCGGTCAGCGGAAGCAGCAGCGCACCCGCGCCGCGGACGGTGTCCAGCTCCGCCAGCGACCGTTCGATCGGGCCACGCGCCGCCGGGTCCCCCCGGGCGGCCAGCCGGACGGCCTCCACCTGCTGGTGCAGCACTCGGGCCTCCCAGCCCGCCCCGGGCGGTGGCGGGTCCCCGGCGGGGGCCGGGCCGCGCGGATCGAGCAGCCAGGCGGAGGCCAGGCAGCGGGCGGCCGCCGCTCCGGCGCCGGCCTCGGTGCAGCAGTCGGCGGCGGCACGCTGCCAGTGCGCGGCCCCGGCCGGGTCCCCGGCCCACTCCTCGACGGCGCTGCGGAACTGGTACAGCCCGGCCAGCGCGGCCCGGTTGCCGATCCCGGTGAACACCTCCCGGGCCTGTTCCAGCAGGTCCCGGGCGGGTCCGGCGGCCCCGCCGAAGGCGTGCAGCAACGCGGCCGAGCAGCCGACCAGGGCGTGCAGGGCCGGGGCGTCCGCGGTGGCCCGCCGCAGTTCCTCGCAGCGGGCGAGCGCGTCCCGCACCGGGCTGTCCCCGAAGGCCAGGCAGAGCGCCAGGTTGGCGTGGACCTCGGCGGTCCCGAGCCCGGCGCCGGCCGAGCGGATCCCGCCGTACGCGGCGTCGAGCAGCCGCTCACCGAGCCGGTAGTCGCCGCCGCCGATCGCGGTGAGTCCTTCGAGCAGCAGCAGGCGGGCCCTGGAGGCGTGGTCGCCGGCCTGCTCGGCGAGCCGGCGGGCGGCCCGTACGGCGTCCGGGCCGGCCGGGCGCAGCGCCAGCTCGTTGGCGCGGAGCTGGAAGACGGCCGCCGGGTTGCCGCCGGACGGGCCGGCAGCGGACGGGCCGGCAGCGGACGGGTCCGGGGCGGACGGGTCGGCGGCGGACGGGTCGGCGGCGGACGCGGTGTGCTGGGCGGTGCGGTCGATCAGCTCGAGCGCGTCCGCGGTCCGCCCGCAGGCGGCCAGCGCGTAGCTCTCGATCGCCGCCGCCTCCAGCTGCAGAGCCGGGTCGGCCGCCGACTCGCGGGCCCGGGCGGCGAGTTCTACCGCGCGCCGGACGTCGGAGCGGCCGACCGCGCGGCGGGCCGCGGCGACCAGGCAGCCGGCGGCGAGTTCCGCCGCGCAGGCCTGCTGGGGTGAGCCGGGGCGCAGTTCCCGTTCGCACTCCAGGGCCCGTTCGGCGTGCACGGCGGCCTGTTCCAGGGCGCCGGGGGCGGTGGCCGCCTGCCCGCGCAGCAGTCCGGCCACCGCGGTGTGCAGCTCGGCCCGGTCGGCGAGCGCCAGGTGGGCATACGCCACCTGGGCGGGGCTGCGGCAGTCGAAACGCAGTCTGCCGTCCTCGCCGGGCCGCCCGGCCGCGAGTTGCCGCTGCTCCAACTCGGCTATGCCTTCGGCGAGTTCGGCGGGCTCCAGGCCTGCCGTGGCGGACAGTTCGCGGGTGCCGACGGCGGTGCCCCAGGCGCCGATGCAGCCCAGGACCCGGCGGGCGGGGTGGCCGAGCCGCTCGATCCGGGCGCCGAGCGCGGCACTGGCCGAAGGGGCGACCAGGTCCTCGATGCCGTCGGCGGACAGTGCGGCGAGCTGTTCGAGGAAGAGCGGATTGCCGCCGCTGCGCGCCACCAGGGCGGCGGAGGCGGCCGTGTAGTGCAGTTCCAGGTCGCCGCCGGCGGGGGTGGCCGGGCGCAGCAGGCCGAGCAGCCGGTGGCCGTGCTCGGCGGACAGCGCCGGTACGCCGAAGACGGTGGGCCGCCGCCGCAGGCCGGCGGGCAGATCGCGGCCGGCCAGCACGAGGACCACCGGGCCGCAGCCGTCCGGCACGACGTGACCGCCCGCGGCCTCGCGGGCGTCCGGAACGCCGTCGATCACCTGGAGCAGTTCCGCGGACGCCCACTGGACGTTGTCGATCAGCAGCAGCAGCGGCTGCCGGGCGCTCAGCCGGGCGAGGCGGCGGCCGATCCGCCAGCCCAGTTCGGCGGTGGACCCGGCGATCCCGTTGCCCGCTGCGGCAGTTGCGGTGCCGGGCGTCGCGGCCGCCAGCGCGGCGTCCAGTTCCAGCAGCCGGGCGCGCCCCTGGGCGTGGTCGTCGCGGGCGCAGTCCAGCCGGACCACCAGCGCGCCCGCGGCCGCCGGGCCGTACGCCAACTGCCTTAGCACAGAGGTCTTTCCGCTGCCGGGTTCGCCGTCCACGGCCAGCAGTGAGCCGCCCGGGCGGCGCAGCGCGGCGGCGACGGCGGTGGTGAGGCCGGCGAGCAGCGGGCGCTGGTTGACGAAGGGCGGCCGGGCGGCGGCGGGCCGGGCGCCCGGTTCGGGGATCCAGGCCTGCAGGGCGGTGTCGAAGCCTTTGGCGGCGACCGGGTCGACCGCCGTGCAGCGCACCTGGTCGCGGATCAGCAGCCAGGTGCGGACGTCGGCCAGGGCGCCCTCGGGCGGGGCGGCGGCCTGGAGGCGGGCGGCGCGGTTCATCACGGCGCCGATGGCGAAGGAGGAGTCCCGGTCGGCGAGGACCACCTGGCCGGAGGCGATGCCGAACCGGACGGACAGCTCGACCCCGCCGTCCTGGCCGCCGGCGAGCCGCCGCAGCGCCTCGTGGGTGGCGTGCACGGCGCGGACCGCGTCGTCGTCGGCCGGGTGGTCGGCGCCGAAGACCCCGACCACGGCGTCGCCGATGAACTTCTCGACCCGCCCGCCGTGGTCCTCGACCGCGCCGCGCATGGTCGCGAAGTAGCGTCCCAGCACGCGGTGCCAGAGTTCGGGGCTGAGGCTGGTGGCGAGCCGGGTGGATCCGGAGATGTCGCAGAAGGTGACGGTGACGAACCGCAGACCGCTCGGTGCGGCGGCGGCCGGCTGGGCGGTCGGGGTGCCGCACGCCATGCAGAACCGTGCCACCGGCGGGTTGACCGTGCCGCAGCCCGGACAACCCGCGGGCGGCGGCGCCGGGTCGGGGGTGCTCACCACAGCAGGGCACCGCCCTCGATCCCGTGGCCCTCGACGTCGGCGCCGGCCGCGTCCAGCCGCCGCTTGACGTCGAGCAGCAGCTGGATCTCCTCCTCGGTCAGGGCGTCGAGGACGGCCAGTTGCTCGTCGCTCGCGTAGTCCAGGTCGAAGCCGAGCTCGGTGAGCCGGTGCGGGTCAGCCATGATTCCTCCGTGGGGTGTCGGCCCGGTCCGGCGGCCGGGAGCAGCGGGGCGAGGACGTCGGCGAGGCCGGCCGCGCTGGTGGCGGCGGCCGTGAGCAGCAGCCGGTGCTGGGCCGGGGTGAGCTGCAGGGAGTCGAGCAGGGCGCGCAGGTCGCCGCCGTGGGCGGTGTCCAGGTCGGCGTGCGCGGTGAGGGTGCGGAAGGCGGCGGCGGGCAGGCCGGTACGGGCGGCCAGCCGGGCCGCGGCCGAGGCCGGCGGCGGGTACCACTCCAGCAGTGCGATGTGGCCGAGCAGCGCGAGCGGGTGGGTGTGCCGGATCCAGTACGCCGGGGCGCCCGCGAACCGGGCGACGGCGAGCGGGGGTTGGGCGGCGGTCAGGTCGGCGGGGTCGGCGCCGGTGGCGGCGTAGTCGGCGAGCAGCCAGTGGTCGTGGCCGTGCTCCTCGGCCAGTTGGACGGCGAAGTACGGCGCCAGCCGGGCGCTCAGCGGGTCCGAGCGGCGCAGGCACTCCTGGGCGGCGTCCGCGAGCAGCGGGGTGGTGGCGCGGATCACCTGGTGGGCGGTGCGCAGCCAGGCCCGGTAGCGGTCGACCCCGCCGGCGCCGTCCCAGGCCGGGCCGTCGGACCACAGCCCAGCGGCGACGGCCGCCAGCCCGGGCGCCAACCGGTCGAGCAGCAGCCGCAGCCGGGCACCCGCGGGGAGCACCGGCGGGGCCGCCGGGGGTGACTGCACGGCAACCCCCGGCCCGGCGGCCACGCCGGGCGTGACGGGCGAGCCCGATGGGGACCGCAGGGACGCCGCAGACGC
>NZ_JAIZ01000416.1 GCF_000710465.2 Kitasatospora sp. MBT63
GGGTGTCAGCTGGTGCGGCCCTTGGCGTCGAAGCGGCGCATCCGGTCCAGGACGGTGTCGGCGGTGGGGTGGTGGAGTTCGTCGACGATGCGGCCGTCGGCGAGGAAGACGACGCGGTCGGCGTAGGAGGCGGCGACGGGGTCGTGGGTGACCATGACGACGGTCTGGCCGAGTTCGCGGACGGAGTTGCGGAGGAAGGAGAGGATCTCGGCGCCGGAGCGGGAGTCGAGGTTGCCGGTGGGTTCGTCGGCGAAGACGATGTCGGGGCGGGAGGCGAGGGCGCGGGCGCAGGCGACGCGTTGCTGCTGGCCGCCGGAGAGCTGGGAGGGGCGGTGGGTGAGGCGGCCGGCGAGGCCGACGGTGTCCACGACGCGGTCCAGCCAGGCGCGGTCGGGCTTGCGGCCGGCGATGTCCATGGGGAGGGTGATGTTCTCCAGGGCGGTCAGGGTGGGGAGCAGGTTGAAGGCCTGGAAGATGAAGCCGATCTTGTCGCGGCGCAGGCGGGTGAGCTGCTTGTCCTTGAGGCCGACGAGTTCGGTGCCGCCGATGGTGGCGGAGCCGGAGGTGACGGTGTCCAGGCCGGCCATGCAGTGCATGAGGGTGGACTTGCCGGAGCCGGAGGGGCCCATGATCGCGGTGAACTCGCCCTGGCCGAAGGCCACGCTGACGTCGTCCAGGGCGACGACCCGGGTCTCGCCCTCGCCGTAGACCTTGTTCAGGCCGACGGCGCGCGCGGCGGCGGTGGTGGTCGTCATCGTGGTCACGGGAGGGCTCCTGCCGGAAAGGGG
>NZ_JAIZ01000417.1 GCF_000710465.2 Kitasatospora sp. MBT63
GGCCCGCCCTCCAGCCGCAGCGCGGTGGCGGCCAGCCGGCGGGCCAGCGCCAGCGCGGCGGCCGCCCGGGACGGGTGGCCGGGCACCGCGCCGAGCAGCCGGCTCTGCGGCATCGAGCGGAACCGGTCGGCCAGACGGTCGACGGCGGTGGACAGGGTCGGTTCGTCGGACATGCAGCGAGGCTACCGGCAGACGCCGCGGGCCCCGGGAGTCGGTGACTCCCGGGGCCCGCGTCCGCGTCGGCGGGTGGCTAGTCGTCGCCGCGCAGGATGGCGATCACCCGGAGCAGGTAGACGTAGATCCAGATCAGCGCCACCACCAGACCGAACGCCGCCCGCCAGGACTCCGCCTGCGGAGCCCCGCCGCGGATCCCCGCCTCGATCTCGGCGAAGTCGAGGCTGAGCAGGAACGCGCCCACGGCGACGCCCCCGAGGCCGAAGAGCAGGCCGAGCGGGCCGGAACCCAGACCGAGGTCGGCGCCGGCCGTCCAGGCCAGGAAGTCGATCATCGCGAGGAAGCTGAAGCCCAGCGCGATGGCGGTGCCGATCCTGGCGTACCGTCCGGTGACCCGGATCCAGCCGCTCTTGTAGGCGAGCAGCATCCCGCCGGAGACCACCACGGTGCCGAGCACCGCCTGGATGACGATGCCGTCCCAGAACGTCTCGAACGCCCGGGAGACCACCCCGAGGGCCAGGCCCTGCAGTGCCGCGTACAGCAGGATCAGCGCCGGGCTGATGCTCCGCTTGAAGTTGATGACCAGTCCGAGGACGAACGCCGCCAGCGACGCCCCGATCGCCAGCCCGAAGTTGCCGACCGGCACGGTGAACCAGGCCGCCGCACCGACGCCCAGCAGCGTGAGCAGGCAGATCGCCGTGCGGGCGACCACGTCGTCCATGGTCATCCGGCCGGTGTCCAGCGGCCCGGCGGAGGGCGCCCGGTACATCGTGGCCAGCTGCTCGTCGGTGGGCCGCCCGCCGTGCGGCTGCTGGCCGTACGGGTCGTTGGCGTAGGGGTTGTTGGCGTACGGGTCGGCCCCGTAGGGCTGCTGCCGGGTGGTGTCGAACCCTGCGTAGCCGGTGTCGCGGGAGAAGGCCCCGTCCCGCGAGAAGACCGGATTGCTGCTTCTCATGCTCATTCCCTCCGGGGGACGGCACGGCACCGCCCACCATCGGACAAGAGTAATGTCTTGGCAAAGCAGTGCGCGTACGCCGCGAGGATGATCTCTCGCGGCCGAGCAGGCGGAGCTGGTGCCCGGAGCCGGACTCGAACCGGCACGGCCTTACGGCCAAGCAGTTTTAAGCTGCCCGTGTCTGCGTTCCACCACCCGGGCGTGAACCGCTCCCGCCCCTGTTCGGGCTACCCCCTGAGCCTAGTCGTCCGACTCCCGGTTTCGCATGTTCCCGGCCCCGGAAGTTGTCATGCTTCCTTGCCATCTGACGAACCGTTCGTGATCCGGCCAGCGGAAGCACTGTTATCGGCCAGTTGACGGGCCGCACCGGGCCGCACCGGGCCTCAGGGACGGTGTCATCCCGCAGGAGGAGGGTGACGGTCCGGTGTACGCCTCGCGATGGTCCGGCCAACCGTCCGCCGGAGCGACGGATCCGGCCGGGGCCGCCCGGGAGCATGGGAGTACCGTCCCCCCTTTCCGGCAGGAGCCCTCCCGTGACCACGATGACGA
>NZ_JAIZ01000418.1 GCF_000710465.2 Kitasatospora sp. MBT63
GGCCGGGACAGCGGAGGCGCAGCGGCGGGCCGCGGGCGGGAGGCAGGCCGGCGGCGGACGACGGGCCGGCGGGCTGGCGGCAGGGCGGGCCGACCCGCGCGGTACAAATTCCCACCTGACAAGGCAGTTCACTATGGGTGGGAAGGGGCCAGGGCCCAGGCCGCAGCAGGCCGGGCGGCCAGGCCAGGCCAGGGACCCGCAGGCGTGAGCAACCCGGACCGGGACCGGCCGGAGCAGCAGCAGCGGGCGGCGGCTCGACTCAGCTGTGCTGGCCGGGATCGGAGAAGGTCAGGCCGGTGGCGAGC
>NZ_JAIZ01000419.1:0-5580 GCF_000710465.2 Kitasatospora sp. MBT63
GCCGCCCGTCCCGCGCGCCTGCACGGGATCCGGCTGGAGTCGCTCGCCCCGCCGGAGCCGGTCCCCGCCGCGCCGCGCGCCGTACCGGACCGGTCCCCCGCCCCGGCCGTCGTACCGGTCCCCGCCCTGGCGGCCGCATCCGCGGTCCGGGTGCAGCCGGTGCCCGCGGCGGACGCGAGCGCCGTACCGCACGAGCGCGGGATGGCCCGGGAACGGGAGTGGGTGTGGCGCACCTTCGCCCGGCAGTTCAACGCGGCCTCCGGCACGGTGTCCCGGGTGCTGTCCGAATCACCGGGGCTGCGCGGCGCCACCCGGGCCGAGGAGACCGACGCGTTCACCGACCTCGCCGCCCTGCGGCTCTACCTCACCGGCGACGGCGCGGCGCTGGACGCCGCGGTCCGGACGGCGACCGTCGGACCGCACGTGCCGCTGGCCCGCTGCGTGGCGGCAGGTCTGCGGCGGCTGCCGTCCCACCGCGGCGCCACGCTGCTGCGCGCCGCCCTGCACCCGTCCGAACGGGCCTGGTACCGCCAGGGCGACGTGCTGACCGAGTGGGCCTTCTGCACCGCGTGGGCCCGCACCGCGGAGCCGGTGACCGGCGCGACCGACTTCCTGATCTGGTCGCTGACGGCCCGCCGGACCGCCCTGCTCGCCCCGGCCGCCCCGGACCGGGTGGTGTTCCCGCCCGGGACGAGGTTCCGGGTGCTGGGCTCCGACGACCAGGACCGACTGCTGCTGCGCGAACTCTCCGCCTCGGAGGGTTCGGAGAACAGGAAGACGAACGTGCCACTCGACGAGATCGCCCTGGACGGCCTGGCCCGGGCCGCCGACGGCCCCGCCTCGCCCGCCCGCACCGGCGGCGACGCCGGACCGACCCCGCCTGCCCCGGGCACCGCGCCCGGTCTGCTCCCCCGCACCGCGCCGAAGGCGGTGGCCGCATGAGCCGGCGGCTGCTGGTCTCCCGGGAACGGCCGGGCGCGTACCCCACCATCGCCGCGGCACTGGCCGACGCGGTCGACGGGGCCCTGATCACGGTGGCCGCGGGCCGGTACGAGGAGGCGCTCACCGTCACCAGGCCGGTGACGCTGGCCGCCGAGGACGGCGACGGCCCGGTGGTGCTGCACGCGGCCACCGGCAGCACCGTGGTGGTGGACGCCGAGGCGGTGCGCCTGTCCGGTCTGGAACTCTCCGGCGCCGACGCCGAGGCGCCGGTGCTGGAGGTGCGGCGCGGGCAGGCGGCGCTGGACGGCTGCCGGCTGTCCGGTGAGTCCTGGGCCGCGGTGCTGGCCTGGCAGGACGGTGTACTGGCGCTGCGCGCCTGCGAGGTGTCCAACGCCCGGGGCGCCGGCATCGTGGTGACCTCGGCCGGCGCGAGCCTGGTGGAGCAGTGCGTCCTCACCGACATCGCCTCCTCCGCGTTCGTCATCGCCGAGCACGGCGAACTGACGGTCCGTGACTGCACGTTGGTGCGACCGCGGGGCAACGGGATCTGCGTCAACGGCCGTGGCGCCGTGGTGGTCGAGGGCGGGCGGATCGAGGGCAGCGGAAAGCCCGCGGTCGCGGTGGAGCAGGACGGCCGGGCCCGGCTGAGCAACCTCTCCGTCAGCGGCAGTTCGACGCTGGACGCCTATCTGACCAGCCAGGGCGCGACGGTCCTGACCGACTGCTCGTTCACCGGCTCCCGGGGCACCTCGGTGCACGTCGGCGGCGGGGCCCGGCCCGTGCTGCGCGGCTGCGGGATCGGCCCGGCCGCCGACGGCGGGATCCGGGTCGGCGAGGGGTCCGTGGCCCGGCTGGAGGGCTGCCGGATCGTCGGAACGCCGGTCGGCCTGCTGGTGGAGGGCGGCTCGGAGGCGGTCTGCGAGAAGACCTCCTTCGCCGGGACGACCACCGCCGCGGTGTCCGTGACCGACGCCGGCCGGCTGTCGGCCCGTGAGACGGAGGTCGAACTCGACCGCGGCTGCGGGATCGTGCTGGGCGAGGGGGCCAATGCCGAGCTGGACGGTGTGCGGGTGCTCGCCACCGGCGGGGACGCGGCCCTGACCCTGGACACCGGCGCCCGCGCTGAGCTGCTCTCCTCGCTGCTGCGCGGCGGTCCGGCGCTGGTCGGCGACGGCGCCGGACTGGACTGCCGGGACAGCGAGTTCACCGGATCCGGTGGGGACGGCATCCGGGTCGCCGAGGGCGGTTCGCTCACCGCGGTCGGCTGCCGGATCACCGGGGCCCGCCGCCACGGCGTCCAGCTGCAGCCCTCCGCGCGGGCCGAGTTGGACAACTGCGCGGTGTGCGACAACGGCGGTGACGGGGTGCGCTCCGCGACCGACGGCCCGGTACGGATCCACGACTGCGAGATCCGCGGCAACGCCGGCGCGGCCGTCGGCCGGGTCCGCGGTGCCGGGGAACCGGACGTCGCCCGGCTGGACACCGACGGCGGCGGCCCGCCGCCGGACGCGGCCGCCGACCGCCTGCCCGACGCCCCGGCGGCCCCGGGTGCGGCGGAGGCGACGGGCCTGGGCACCGGCCCGCTGGCCGACCTGGACGCCCTGGTCGGGCTGGAGAGCGTCAAGCGCGAGGTCACCGGCCTGATCAACGTCAACAAGCTGGCCCAGCGGCGGCAGGAGATGGGCCTGCCGATGCCGCCGATGAGCCGCCACCTGGTCTTCGCGGGCCCGCCGGGGACCGGCAAGACCACCGTGGCCCGGCTGTACGGGGCGGTGCTGGCCGAACTGGGCATCCTCAGCCAGGGCCACATCGTCGAGGTGGCGCGGGCCGACCTGGTGGCGCAGATCATCGGCGGCACCGCGATCAAGACCACCGAGGTCGTCAAGAAGGCGCTCGGCGGAGTGCTCTTCATCGACGAGGCCTACACCCTGACCAACCAGTCCCGCGGCACCGGGCCGGACTTCGGGCAGGAGGCCGTCGAGACGCTGATGAAGCTGATGGAGGACCACCGCGACGAGATCGTCGTCATCGTCGCCGGGTACTCGGCGCAGATGGAGCAGTTCCTCGCCTCCAACCCCGGCATGGCCTCGCGGTTCTCCCGTACCGTCGAGTTCCCCAACTACAGCTCGGCCGAGCTGGTCACCATCGTCCAGGGCCTGTGCGGCAAGCACTACTACGAGCCCGACGAGGACGCGGTGGCGGCGCTGCACCGCTACTTCGAGGAGGTGCCGAAGAGCGCCACCTTCGGCAACGGGCGGGTCGCCCGGCAGGTCTTCGAGGAGATGATCAACCGGCAGGCCTCCCGGCTGGCCGCGGAACCTCCGCACAGCGACCGCGAGTTGTCCCGCCTGACCGGCTCCGACGTGATCACCGTACCGGCCGCACAGGCCGACCCGGAGGCACCGGGTGAACCGACCCGACCCGAGGCGCCGGGCGAGGCGACCGCGCCGGCCGTACCGGGCGCAGCGGAGCCGCCGACCGGGCCGGCCGCGGGCCGGTCCGCGCTGGAGCGCCTCGACGCCATGACCGGCGCCGAGGAGGCCCGGGCCGCGCTGCGCGAACGGCTGCTGCTGATCGCGCGGGCCCGCCGGGCCGGCGCCCCGACCGGCCCCACCCCGCACCTGGTGATCCAGGGCGCACCGGGCAGCGGACGCCGGGCCCTGGCCCGGGTGTACGCCCACGCCCTCACCGAACTCGGCCTGCTGGCCACCGGTTCGACCACGCACCTGGCGCTGTCGGCCGTGCCGGCCCGCTGGCCCGAGCAGCCGCTGCTGCGGCTGACCGCAGCACTGGCCGACGCCGCGGGCGGGGTGCTGGTCCTCGAGGCGGACCCGGCGTTCGCCGGGCGCGGGCCCGAGGAGTGCGACGCCGTCCTCGCGGCGCTGGCCACCGCGGCCCGGGGCGCGGAGGGCGCCGTCCTGGTGCTGACCGGCAGCGGCCCGTACCTGATCGACACCCTGCGCGGCCGGGCCGAGCTGGCCGAGGCCTTCGCGCAGTACGTCGAGCTCGCCGACTACACGGCCGAGCACGCACTGGAGCTGACGCTCCGCCATCTGTCGTCCCACGGGATGCGCCTGGACGAGGAGGCGACCGCCGCGCTGGCCGCCGCCCTCGCCGCGCAGCCCGCGCAGCGCACCGCGTACGCGGCGCACCGGCTGGCCGAGCGCATCGCCGCCACCGCGCGCGAGCGCACGGTCACCCTGGACGACCTCACACGTCCTCGGACGGGCACCGGCTCCCGTCCCGAGGCCGAACGACCCCAGCCGGAAACCGTACCCGCACACTCTTGAGAGGAAGCGCCATGGCACAGCAGCTCACCCAGGTCGAACTGGCGGGCATGACCGCCGCCCAGGGCACGTTCCAGAACGCGGTGGACTCCGCCACCAGCTCCTACGCCCAGATCGAGGGCCAGGTGGAGGCCCTGCACGGCAGCTGGCAGGGCGAGGCCGCCACCATCTACGGCCAGGCCATGCAGCAGTGGCTCGCCGACTTCCGCAGCCTCAACCAGGCGCTGACCAAGATGCTGGAGACGCTGTCCGCCAACACCCACGTGTACGCCAACACGCACCAGGACACCTCGCAGGTGGCCCACCAGGTCGCGGCGCAGGTCAGCGCGGGCAGCGGGCTCGTCGGCTTCCCGCTCTGACCGGCGGCACCGCCCCCTGCACCACCTCACCGCACCACCCCACCCCCTTCCCACCCCCGCACCGAGGAGAGATCAGCATGAGCACGTACAGGGTCCAGATGGACCAGGTCGAGACCATCGTCGGCGAGATGGCCTCCATCACCCAGAAGATCAACCAGACGCTGGCCGACCTCGACAACCAGTCGACGGTCCACCTCGCCGAGTGGACCAGCGCCGCGCGCGACACCTACGCGCAGGTCAAGGTCCAGTGGGACAACGCCGCGGCCGACATGACCGAGAAGGCCGCCACCGCGACCCAGATGCTGGGCACCATCAACGAGTACTACTTCTACGGCGAGCGCTCCGGCGTCCAGCTCTGGTCGTGACCCGTCGATGGCCGACAGCAAGCAGGACCTCGACTACTTCAAGCACCACGGCTCGTCCTCGGGCGGCGGCTCGTCGTCGAACGGCGGCAGCGACGGCAGTGTGAAGCACCCCAAGGAGTTCGGCGGCGACACCTCGGTCGCGGCCGGGCACGGCCACTACGACGCCTCGTCGGGGTTCACCGCGCCGACCGTCCCGCCGCCACCTGGGAAGGCGGGGACCGGAACCACGGTGGATACGGCGTCGCTGGACAAGTTCGCCGACAACATCGCCACGCTCATCGCACCGGTGGAGGCGGCGACGAAGGCGCTCGACCCGGTCGGTGTGCACCCGGGCAACTTCTACCACGCCTCGGCGATCCGGCAGAAGGTCAACGGTCTGGACGAGGACGCCGGCCTCAAGGCCGAGTGCATCACGGCGCTCACCGACCTCGGTCACGCACTCGGTGATCTGCGCGACGGCGTGAAGAAGTTGAGCGGCCAGTACAAGACCATCGAGGACGCCAACAAGATGACCGCCAAGGACCTCCACCAAGCCATGGCGGAGGCGACCGGGAAGTTCAACACGTTCATCGACGACGCGGGTGGCAATCCCGCCACCGGCCCGGCCGCCGGCCCCGCCGGTGGCGC
>NZ_JAIZ01000419.1:5665-10245 GCF_000710465.2 Kitasatospora sp. MBT63
GGTGGCGCGGGCGACGGCGGCAGTCACGGGACGGGCGGCGGCGGCACCGGCGGTGGCAGCGCCGGCGGTGGCGGCCAGACCACCGGAAAGCACGACTGATCGGCGCGCGGTCCGCCGCCGCCCCCGAACCCGGGGGGCGGCGGCGGGCGGCGCGCGCACAGGGACCAGGAGGGGTCAATGGGAGACAAGAGCACGGACACCGGCAGCAGCGACAACGACTTCACCACGGACGACAAAAAAGTCCTCTTCGGCAATCCCACCGGTGGCAGCTTCCACGTCCAAGACTACCACACGTGGGACTGGCACCACATCCAGGCCGCGATCATGGGCATGAGCAACGGGGTGTCCGACGAGGCCAACCTCTCCGTGGCGAAGTCGGTGGCCGACCCCCAGTCGCTCCAGAACGCGGCCGACATCTTCTACCAGGTCCAACTGGTCTTCGACGGAGTCTCCCGGTCCCTCGCCGACCAGGGCAACGCGCTGGCGGGCAAGGACGGCGTGTGGACCGGCGACGCCGCCGACAGCTTCCTGGACATGATCACGTTGTTCTCCCGGCAGGTGGGCGCGGTCGCCGACAAGATCTCGGGCGGGGACTCGGGTGGGAACTCCGTCCCGCAGCAACTGGCCGACAACGCGGTCAACCTGCGCAACGCCCAGAACAAGATCATCGAGATCGACAACTGGTACGCCAACCAGGCGGACCTGATGGGCTACCACGCGATGTCCAACGGCCTGGTGCCGGTCAGCAAGGCCCCCGGCGTGGTCGAGCTGATGACCCGGGACATGCGGCAGGTCCTGCTGAGCCTCGCCACCGAGTACCAGGTCACCATCGACAAGATCACGTCGCCGGACCCCATCACCTCGCCGCTGGGCGGGGGCGGCGGCGGCACCGGCCAGCCGAACCCCACCGACCTGCCGAACCTCACGCACGCCGACGGCACCAAGGGCGCCGACAAGGCGGGTCTCGGGGCTGAGCCCTCCCCCACCAAGCTCGACGCGCTGAAGCTGCCGGACCTGGGTACCGCCGGCAGCAGGCTCGGCGGCGATCCGGGCGGGGCCAAGGCGGCCGTGGCGCCTTTCGACGGCGGCCTGGCCACCAAGGGCGCCGGCTCCCTCGGCGGCGCACCTTCGCTCGCCGGGGCCGGCGGCCCGCTCGATCTCGGTGGCCCCGCGGCGTTCCCCGACGGCACGGGCACCGGCGGGCCGGGCGCGCTCGACGGGCTCGGTGGGCTCGGTGGGCTCGGTGGGCTCGGCGCGGGTTCGCTCCGCGCCGCGGACGCCGACCCCTTCGCCGGGGGAACCGGCACCGACGGCACCGGGAAGCTCGGCAGCGTCTCCCCCCTGCCACCGTTCGACACCGGTGGCACCGGCGGCCTCGGCGGCCTCGGCTCCGCGCTGCCACTGCCGGGCGCGTTCCCCGGGGGTACCGGCCTGGGCGGCACCGGCACCGTGGGCTCCGGTACGGGTGGCATCGGCACGGGCGGCATCGGCGACAGCCTCGGCACGGCCGACCCGGGCACCTGGTCGTCGCTGCCCCCCGTCGGCACGTTCCCCGGCGGCCTCGGCACCGGCGGCACCGGAACCCTCGGCAGCGGCCTGACCGGCGGAAAGCCCGCCACCTTCCCGGGCGGCCTCGGCACCGGTGGCACCGGAGGCCTGGGCAGCGGTGCGACCGGCGGAAAGCCCGTCGCGTTCCCCGGCGACCTCGGCACCTCCTCCGGACTGCCCACCGGTCTCCCCGGCCTGTCCACGGGATCCGAGTTCCCCGGCCTCGGGCAGGCGGGGGTGGCGTTCCCCGGGAGCCTGTCGACCGGCGGCCTGGGCGGCGCGGGCATGCCGTTCCCGCCGGGCCTCGGCGGCGGCGCCCAGCCTGCCGCCACCAACAGCGAACGCAGCGACGCCTCCGGGCTCCTGGAGCACAACGCCGACCCCTGGGCCGGCTCCACCGACGTCGGCGACGACCTCGCCACCCACCTCGGCACCGCCACCGGCGGCGAAGGCCTCACCCTGCCCTCCGACACCCCCGCCCTCCCCGAATCCGCCCTCCCCGGCGCGGGCACCGCTTCCGCCGCCCACGAAGCCGGCGGCTCCGGAACCGGCATGCCCTACCTCCCCGGCACCGGCGGCGCCGGCCAGCCGACCGCCGCCGCCCAGGGCGAACGCAGCGACGCCTCCGGTCTGTTGGAGCAGGACGCCGAGCCGTGGACCACCGAGACCGACGGCGCGGCCGCCGAGACGGGCACCGCGGCCGGCGGCGAGGGCCTGACACTGCCCTTCCTCCCCGCCCAGGCCGGGGCGGCACTCGAACGGGAGCGGGACGGTGACCGGGAACGCCGGGAGGCGGGTGCCATCGCGCTCACGGTCGGCGAGGCCGCGGCGCTCTGGGCCGGGAGCGCCATCCGACCGGGGGCCGGTCCCGACGACGACTCCGAGGAAGCCGGACCTTCGGCTGCCGCCGAGGCCCCGGCGGAGGAGGGCGCCGGTACCGAGCAGGCGCCCGCTGCGGTCGTACTGCCCACGGCCGCCGGTGACGGGGAGCCGGACACGGGCTGGGACGTCGCCGGTGCCGCGTTCGCGCCGCTGCTCTGGGCGGCCTCCACCGAGGAGGAGGCGGACGTCACCGCCGAAGGCCCCGCCACCGCCGACGAGGGCACCTGGGGGGTGCCGGCCGCGGCCGAGCCGTCGTTCGCCACCTGGCAGCCCAACCGCACCGGCGAGGCCGCCGCCACCCCCGCGGCAGCCGCCCTCGCCGGAGCCGCACTGTCCTGCTCCACCGAGGACATCGCGCCCGATCCCGAGGAGGAGCCCGCCGAGGCGGCGCAGGAGGAGGCCCCGGTACGCGGCGCCGCCGACCTGCTCGTCCAGGAGCGCGACCTGTGGGGCGCCTCGGACGCGCCGGGCCTCGGCGCCATCATCTGACCAGAGCCGGGAGAGGAACCATGAGCTCGACGTACGACCAGGAGATCGAGGAACTCCTCGCCCTGTACCAGCGGCAGCGCGCGGGCGCGGCCGAGACCCGACGCCGGATCAACGAAACCACCGGGACGGCGACCGCGCCCCGGCAGACCGTCAAGGTGACGGCCAACGCCCAGGGCGAGGTGACCGCGATCGAGTTCCCCACCGGCGCCTTCCGACGGCTCACCCCCAAGGAACTCTCGGAGGCCCTGCTGACCACCATCGCCGAGGCCCGGCGCGACGCCCTGGAGCAGGTCACCCACCTGACCGGCCTCCGGCTGCCGTCGGGGGCGAGCGCCGCCGCCCTGCTCCGGGGCACCGCCGACCCCGCGGACCTGCTCTCCGAGGAGCCCGGCATGCCGGACCAGGTACGCGACTACATCGACAACGGACTCGACACCGGGAGCAGCCGTGGCTGACCGCACTTTCGCCGTGGACCCCGAGGGCCTGCGCGAACCACTCACCCAGGTACGGGAGATCGCCTCCGAGTTCCACGGCATCGGCGCCGGCCTCACCGAGCGGCTCGCGGCCATCGGTCCGTGCTGGGGCGACGACGAGTCCGGCCGGCAGTTCTCCGAGGTCTACCGGGGACCTCGGGACCAACTCCTGCAAGGCTTCTCGGCGATGGCCGACGTCGTGAACCAGACCGCCGACGGCATCGACACCATGGCCAAGAACTTCCGGAAGCTGGAGGACGACAACGCCGCGCACGCGAAGACCCTCAACGGCGGCGCCGGCCACGCGCCCGCCATCGGCGGGCCCGAGGGCGGCGGCCAGCACTCGACCAGGCCGGGGAAGCGGTGACGATCCAACTGCCCCCCGAGCTGGCCTGGGTCGCCTCCCTGGCGGTCGGTTCGCGCTGGCCGAAGGGCGACGAGGACGCCATGGCCGTCCTGGGCCACGCCTGGGAGGACGCCGAGCGGCGGCTGATCGGTCTCGTGGACCGGCTCGGCACTGCGGGCAGCTCCGTGCTCCAGCACGTCGGCGGCCAGGTGGCCGACCAGTTCCACCAGTTCGTGCAGAGCCTGCGGACCAGCATCCCCGAGGTCGCCAACGCCTCGGGGCAGCTGGGCCTCGCCGCGCGCAACACCGGGGTGCAGCTCCAGCACGGCAAACTGATGATCCTCGCCCAGCTGGTGTGGCTGGCGGGCGAGATCGTCGACCTGTCGTTCTGGGCCCCGGAGGCGATTCCGGCCGCCATCGCCTCGACCCGGGTGGCGGTCATGATGATCCTGCGGCGGCTGATGCAGGCCATCATCAGCGGCGCGGTCCTGATGGCCGGCATGGACCTGGGGATCCAGGCGATCCAGCGGCTCATGCACGACCGCACCTCGTGGGACTGGACCTCGGTGGGCACCTCGGGCGCGAGCGGCGCGATCGGCGGAGGCGTCGGCGGCGTGATCGGCGAGGGCGCGCGCGGCGTCTTCAAGGAGGCAGCCAACACGCTGGCCGGCAAGGGCGCCATCGGCGGGGTCAACGGCATCGCCGGCAGCACGGTGCTGTCCGCCGTCTTCGGCGGTCCGAACGACTTCCTCATGGCGGGCGCCGGCGGGGCGGCCGGCGGGATGCTGGCCGGCGCCGGCAGGCGCGGCCGGGGGCGCGGCGCGGCCCCCAAGATCGACGGC
>NZ_JAIZ01000420.1 GCF_000710465.2 Kitasatospora sp. MBT63
GCGGTCAAGCACGGCAACAACACCACCACCCGCACCGACTACTGGGACAACGACCAACCCAAAACCGAAACCCTCACCAAGGACAACCCCGACGGCACCCCCGGCGAGACCCTCTCACGCACCGACTACACCTACAACAGCCACGGCAACCTCGCCACCCGCACCGACACCCGACCCACCCTCACCGAAAACGGCACCCCCGGCCCCCACACCACCACCCACACCACCCACACCTACGACGCCTACGACCGCCTCACCCACACCACCCTCCACAACGGCACCAACGACCAGGCCCCCACGGTGAAGGACACCACCTACACCATCAACGCCTCCG
>NZ_JAIZ01000421.1 GCF_000710465.2 Kitasatospora sp. MBT63
GGCTGCCGGCACCTCCGCCGCGCCGCGCCCGCCGGCCACCGCACCCGGCACCGGCCCGGCCGCGCCGCAGACGCCGCCCACGACCCCCGGCAAGGCGTACAGCCCGGCCCAGGTGTGCGGCGCCGGCTACGGCGTGGTGGACCAGCACCCGCTCGGCGGCGCCACCGTCTACCTGCTGTACAACGCCGGCAACGGCAACAACTGCGTCACCACGATCGCCGGCACCCCCGGCGGCCCGGTCGCGATGAACGCCACCCTGACGGTCAAGGGCGGTGCCACGGCGGGCAATCCGGGAAGCTTCACCTACTACGCCGGTCCGGTGACCGCGCACGCCGCCAACACCTGTGTCCAGTGGGGCGGTTCGTACCAGGGCGCCAGCTGGACCAGCGGCTGGAGCCACTGCGGCTGACCCGGGGCCCCGCCGCCCCACCGGGCGTTCACATGTCGCTCGGAAAGCCCGCCAGGACCGTCCCGTGCGGGCCGGAGCGCAGCAACCAGACCGGGCGGCTGCCGAGTTCGGCCACCGACGGGGTGACGTACAGCAGACCGGGCCGCTCGCCCGGTTCGGCGGTGTCCTCGGCCGCCGCGACGATCAGGCGCAGGACGTCGCAGGCGGTGCCGGCCGGGTCCGCCGCCGCGGCGGCCCGGTCCAGGCCCTCCGCCATCGCGGCGAGCGCCGCCCACAACGCCTCGGAGACCAGAGCGATCGGCGAGCCGTCCAGCGCCGGATGCGGGCCCGGGTCCGGGCACGGGCGGTGGGCACGGGCGACGGCCGGATCGAGGGCACCGGTGGCCGGCCCGGACGGGAAGGTGATGTCGTTCATGGCAGGGACGCTAACCCCGAGCACTGACGACGGGTCATGAACCGGCCGCCGCTCACCCGATCGTGCGCGCCGGCGGCCGCCGCGGCGGCCATCCTTGCCGGTGACGAACTCCGGCGTGCACGGCCATAATCGGGGGCCTGACCGATCTCACCGGTCAGCACACCGAAGGGGGACCCGGATGACGGAAGCGATGGCCGCCGCCGCGCAGGAACACGGACTCGGCGCCCGGCAGCAACTGGTGGAGAACAACCCCAAGCGGAAGCCCTGGCCGTTCGTCGTGCTGATGGCCGCCGTCGGCGGGTGGGCGTTCGACTTCGGCCTGGACATCGCGGTGGAGAACCAGCGCAAGGACGGCACCTGGTACTTCGGGCTCCCGATGCTGGGGGCCGCGGCGCTGGCGCTGGCGACCGCGGCCTGGCTGCTGCTGCGCCGCAACGGGACCAAGACCTGGGTGGCCCGCTACGAGCACGGCCTCGCCCGGCAGATCGCGGGCGCCGAGCCGGAGGTCCACCACTGGGACGAGATCAGGTGGGTGGCCCGGGACGACGTCAAGGTGGTTCAGCAGATCGGCAGTTACATGAAGTACCAGCTGCTGGTGGCACCCGAGCAGGGGCGCCTGATCGTCGTCGACAACGAGTACGCCGGGGTGCTGCCGTTCGCCGAGGGGGTGACCGAGGCGTTCACCCGGGCGCGGGTGCCCAAGGACGCGGCGCGGCTGGAGGCGGGTGAGCGGCTGGAGTTCGGCGGGGTCATCGACATCAACGCCGGCGGCCTCGGGAAGGGCAGCCGGCGGATCGGCTGGCGGGAGCTCGGGAAGATCGAGCTGAAGCAGGGCCGGATGCACGTCCACCGCCGCGGTGAGCCGAAGGCGTGGCTGACGGTCCCGGCGGTCGGCCTGCCCAACCTGCTGGTCCTGCTGACGCTGGCCGACGCGCTCCGGCGCCGGCACAGCCCCGACGAGGGCCCGGGCGCCGGCTGACGGGACGACGGGCCCGGGCGGCGGCCCGCCGGGCGGCTTCGCTAGCATGCCGCTCGACCGTTCGTACCAACCGTCGGCCCGGTGGCCTGCGGATATGAGGAGTACCTTGTCCCGGTTCCGGGTTGCCGCCCTGTTCGCCGCCACCGCCACGCTGTGCTGCGCGGCCCCCGTGGTCCCCGCCGCCCACGCCGACACCCCGGTCGGCGGCTGCCAGGGGAGCGGCACCATCACCGGCGGGGGCGGCCGGGACTCGATCAACGCCCAGCGTGGCCACGCGGGCGTGGTGTCCGCGTCCTTCCGTACCACCGACCAGGTGCCGGCGGGGACGACGGTCCGGGTCCAGATCTCCTCGGCGCCGGCCGGCGCGGCCGCGCCCCAGGCCTCGTGGCGGGTGGACGGCGGCGGCTGGCACGGTGTGGCGCTGGGTCAGGACCGCGGCCCGGTGGGGGACGCGTACTGGATGGGCTCCGGATCGGCGCTGCCCGCGCTGGCGGCCGGTGAGCACCGCCTGGAGCTGTCGGTCACGGTGCCCGCCGACGGCCCGCTGGTGACCTACCACCCGAACGTCTACTTCGACACCCCCGCGCCGTGTTACCTGCTGATCGGCTCGGTGGGCCTGGGGTCCGTCCAGATGCAGGGCGGCAGCGGCGGCAGCAGCGGCGGCAGCGGTGGCGCCGCGACGCCGACCAAGCGGGCGGCCACCACGCCGACGCCGACGGCGAGGCGGAGCAGCGGCGCCACGCCGTCGGCGGCCCGCACCACCGCGGCGCCCGAGCCGACCGCGACGGCCGGCCCTG
>NZ_JAIZ01000422.1 GCF_000710465.2 Kitasatospora sp. MBT63
CGGGTCGCCTCGGCGGCCGCCCGCTCGGCGATCTCGGGCCGCAGGTGGGCGCGCAGGGCGAGTTGGCCGTCGCGGATCTCGATCACCCTCCGGTAGAGCGCGAACTCGGCGTCCGTGGACAGCCGGTGGCCACCGGCCGCCCCGGCGGCGTCGAACGCGATCTCCGGGACGGCGGTCCGCAGCGCCGCCCACAGGGGGGCCAGCCTGCGGTACCGGTACCAGGCCCGCAGTCGGCGCAGCGGCCGGGCCGGCAGCCCGGCCCAGGCGGTCAGGGTGGCGCCGCCGATGCCCAGGGTGAGCGCCAGCACGCTGGCGGTGGCGGAGACCCGGTCCTCCCGGGTGAGCTGGTGGCCGGTGGTGAGGGCGTCCAGCAGTGGGCCGATGCTCAGCACCGCCCAGACCAGTCCGACCGCGGCTCCGGCCAGCACCAGCCGCAGCCCGGTCCGCAGCAGCCGGTCCTCCACCTGCCGCGCGGCCCGGCCGATCAGCAGCAGGAAGACCGCCAGGCACCAGGTGGCGTGGGCGGTGAACAGCGCGTTGTAGCAGGTCAGGGTGGGCCGCCCGGGCGGGTCCACGTACAGGCCGCCGGTCGCGGGCGTCGGATGGGCGAGCAGGAACGCGGCGGCGCCGGCCGCCATCACCGTCAGCGTGCCGATGGCTTGGCGGATCATCAACTTCCGCCCGCGCCGGGGTGGTTCGACGGACAGGGCGAGCAGGGCGAGGAACCCCTGAGCGGCGATCTTGAGTTCGCCGCCGGCCAGGCCGAGGGCGAGCGCCCAGGGGGGCCGGCCGTGGGCGGCGGCCGAGGCCGAGGGGGAGAGCGCCGCCATCGCCACGGCCATGCACAGCGCGAACGCCACCAGGTACAGCGTCCCGGCGGCGGGCCGGGTGCCGCGGACCTGGTGGAGCCGGAAGCCGATCCCGAGCAGGGCGATCACACACGCGGCGGCGGCCGCGAGGTCGATCACGGGCAGGAACCCCAGCGGGCCGGGCGGTCGAAGATCGAGCCCAGCCGCCCGGCGGGGCCCTGCTCGCCGGGCGGGCCCGGCGGTACGGCCGGTCTGGCCCGGCTGGCCCGGTGCAGGGCGAGCGAGGCGAACAGCTCGGCCTCCTGCTCCTGCACCTCGGTGTAGACCGTCCGCCCGAGCACCCGGCGGATCAACTCACCGGACAGGTGCGGGAAGAGCGGCCCGGCGGTGGCGCCGTCCGTGCCGCCGGGGCCGCCGCGGTGGCCGCACAGCAGGTGCCCGACCTCGTGCAGCACGATGTGCTGCTGGTGCAGCGGGGTGGTGTCGGTGGGGAAGCCGATGTAGTCGGCCCGGTCGGTGCTGACCAGCACCCCGCAGGGTGCCCGGACCCCGGCCGGCAGCGGGATCAGCTCGATCGGCCGGCCGAGCTGCTCGGACAGCGCGCCGAGGAACCCGGCGATCTCGAAGGGCACGGGCAGCGGGGCGTCGGCGACCAGCTGCTGACACCGGCGCCAGAGCCTTCTGCCGTCGCGGTCCGCCCATGCCATCGCCACTCCCACCCCTGCCGTCCGGTCGGCCACCCCCGATGATCCTAGGCGCGGGCGCCGGACCGGAGATATCACTCGGACCGCTGGGATCTGGCCTCTCTGCGGGCGATCGCCTCGATCATGTCGCTGATGGTGCCGAGCCCTTCGGGCGACAGGGTGACGGCGCGCAGCGCGACCTCCCGGACGCCGGCGTTGCGCATCGCACCGAGCAGCGCCAGCTCCTCGGTGATCTTGTCGCTCTGCTCGTCGTCGAAGAAGTACGAGGGCGGGACCTGGAAGAACTGGGCCAGCGACTCCAGGTGACGCTTGGTCGGGTTGTCCCGCCGGCCGGTGCGCAGCTGCCAGAGGTAGGTGGCCGAAAATGTCTCCCCGCTGGCCTCCCGACAGGCCCTGGCGACCTCCTCGTGGCTGTACGGCTCGCCACTCGGACGGCGGACGACCTGGAAAAGCCGGTCGATCCGGTCGCTGAGTGTGGGCGGGTCAAGGTCCGGACCAGTCAAAGCGCCTCCCTCACGGGTCCTACGCCGGCCGGTTGAGCACAGCTGGTGTCAGGGTTGTTCCCGGGACATCGTAGTTGGCGCCGGCCGGGCGCGGATACCGTGGGTGGTGCGGGCCAGGTGCGGAAGTGGTGCGGATCAAGCGGCTTTCGAGTGTCGTGTCCCAGGTGGCCCGCCGGGTCGCCGGCGGGCCGTCAGGTGCCGGTCGGGCGGCGGTGGCGCGCCGGTCGCCGGCCGCTCGGCGCACCGTCACCGGCTGTTCAGGCACAGCTCCCGCTCGGCCCGGACGTCCGGGTCGTCGTCCTCGGCCAGCAGGGCGTCCAGCAGCTCCAGTGCGGCGTCGGTCCGGCCGGACTCGCGCAGCGCCACGGCCAGGTTGAAGCGGATCTCCGGGTCGGGGGAGAGTTCGGCGGCGCGCCCCAGGTCGGCGACGGCCGCCGGCAGGTCGCCCCGCTCGTACCCGAGCGCCCCGCGCAGCGCCCAGCCGGGGGCGTAGTCCGGGTCGGCCGCCAGGGCGCGTCCGAGCGCCTCCAGTGCCTGCTCGATGTTGTCCGCGTCCAGGTGCAACTGTGCTTTGAGGCAGAGGAGTTCGGCGCTGTCGGGGGTCAGTTCCAGGCCGTCGCGGACGTCCTGCCAGGCGGCCTCGGCCTCGCCGAGGGCGAGCAGCAGTCCGGCCCGGTTGAGGTGGGCGTCGGGGAATGCCGGGTCCAGCTCCAGGACGTACCCGAAGTCGGCCACCGCGCCTTCCAGGTCGCCGAGTTCGGAGCGCACGTCGGCGCGGTTGTAGTACGCCTCGGGGAACGGCGGGGAGAGCCTGACGGCCTGCTCGAAGTCGGCCAGTGCCTCGACCGGGCGCCCGAGGCTGCGGTGTGCCAGCCCCCGGTCGAAGTGGTACTCCGCGTAGTTGGGGTCGAGTGTGATCACCTCGGTGAAGTCGGCGATCGACTCGGCGTGCATCCCGAGCTGGCCGGTCACCTGGGCGCGGTTGTGCCGCAGTACCGAGCGGTGCAGGGCGTGCTCGTCCGGGGCGAGGGTCTCGTCCAGTTTGGCCAGGCACTCGTCGAGCAGGGTGAGGGCACCGGCCAGGTTGCCCTGGTGCATCTCGATCAGGGCCAGCCCGTTGCGGTTGAACACGGCGCGGGCGACCCGCTCCTTGGGGTCGGGCATCTGCTCGGCGAGCGCGATGGCCTGGTTGATCCAGCCGCGGGCGAGCAGGTGGTCGCGCTGGGTGGCGTCGAAGTGCCGGGTGTAGAGCATCGAGGTGGCGTAGGCGGCCTGCATGTGGACCACCGGGTGGGTCGTGACCGCCCGGGCCTCGGTGTAGAACGGCAGCGACCGCTCGGGCAGGCCGAGGGCGGCGAAGGAGGTCGTCATCTTGGTGGTGAAGGCCCACCAGGCGTCCAGGTCGTCCGCGGGCTCCACGAGGGTCAGCCCGCGCTCCCCGAGTTCCACCGTGGCGTGGTAGAAGCCCAGGTCGATGCAGGTGTCCAGGGCCCGGCGCAGGGCGGTGACGGCGGCCGGCCGGTCGCTGCCGTACTGGGCGTGCCAGGTGAGGGCGCCGAGCGCGAGCGACTCCTGGTCCAGGGCGGCCAGTTCCTGCTGCCGCCGGTCGTGCAGGGCGGCGCGCTGTTCGGCGGGCAGCGCCCGGTAGGCCTCGGCGAGCCGGGGGTCGTCGGCGGTGCCGTCGCTGTCGACCCAGGCGCGGGCCGGGTCCGCGGGTAGCGCGGGCGGCGGCCCGTCCACGTCGAGCGCGGCGCAGTGGGCGGCCAGGGCCGCCGGGAGCGGGGCCTCGGTGGGTCCGTCGACCGCGGTGGGCCCGGCGGTGTCGGTGACCGCGACCACGGTGATCAGCGCGGGGTCGGCGCGGCGCAGCAGGACCGCGACGAACTCCTGGTCGGTCGGGTCGGCGTGCTGGAGGTCCTCGACCACCAGGGTGCGCGGGCCGTCGTCCAGGCTGCGGGCGTACGCGGTGAGGAACTCGACCAGGCCGTGGCTGAGCCGCAGGGTGCGCAGCCGGGAGTAGAACCGGGTGCGTTCCTTGGGGATGGCCAGCGAGGTCAGGGTCTCGCGGGTGGCCTGCACGGTGCGGCGCAGTTCCGGTGCGGCGGAGAGGATCTCCACGTCGTGGCGGGCGACGGCGTCGGGGCAGCGTTCCAGGGCGTCGGGGACCACCGCCCGCAGCACGGAGCCGGCGGCGGTGTACGGGCCGCGCAGGCGTCGGTGGGCGCTCACGGTGGCCAGCACGGGCGGCAGTTCCAGGCCGGGGCGGGCGGCGTCGGCCGCGCTGCGGTGGGTGGCCCGGATCCAGTGGTGCCGGTGCTCGGCCATGACGGTGCTGCCTTTCGGACGGGAACGGTGGATGCGGGGCGGGCGGCGGTCAGCCGGCCGCGGCGGCCCGGGCGGCGCGGCGGTCGCGCAGCGCGATGGCGGCGGCGACGGCGAGCTGGGCGCCGCTGAGGGCCAGCACGGTGACGGAGTCGACCAGTTCGACGACGGAGGTGCTGCCGGTGAACCGGCCCAGGACCCCGACGACCACGTGGTAGGCCATCGGTACGGCGGCGGTGGCGCCGAGCAGCAGGGTGAACGTGTAGCCGAGCACCATCAGCCAGCTGTACCAGCGGGCGACCCGCAGGTCGGTGGGGTGCAGGTGGGTGTCGTCGGCGCGGGGGCGGCCGGTGAGCCGGCGGATCCGGTCGCGCAGCACGTGCTTGGCGGCGGTGTGCAGGTCGACGCAGCCGAGCACGGTGGTCATCAGCAGGTAGAGGTCGGTGCGCAGGTAGAACAGCAGCTGCCAGGCCAGCCGCAGCACGGTCGCGTAGGCGAGGGCCAGGCACAGGCCGGCGGCGAGCGGGAAGCTGCCGTCGGGGCGGCGGAGCAGGTCGGCGGCCAGGGTCAGCGCGGCGAGCGCCAGGACGTCCGCCAGCACGCCCGCCAGGATCGGCAGGTACCGCTTCCGGCGGGGGACGGCGACCAGCCCGTCCATCGAGGTCTCGGCGACCACATAGTAGAGCCGGCGGCCGAGCCGGAAGTGCGAGTGCAGGCCGATCCGGCGCCCGGCCAGGGCGTGGAACGCCTCGTGCAGGGCGATCAGCGGGGTCTGGCCCGCCAGCAGGAACAGGGCGATCACGCTGTAGTACGGGGTGAAGAAGATGTGGTGGTAGTCGGGGAGCAGGTCCGGCGTGCGGACGCTCTCGACCAGCCACAGGACGGTCAGCGCGGCGTAGCAGACCCAGGCGGCCGGGCCGAACAGCGCCTTGCCCAGCCGCTGGTGGCGGACCGGGCGTGCTTCGGCGACGTGCTCGCCGTCGGCCAGCAGGAATCCCAGCTCGTCCAGGGAGTCGAGCAGGTCCTGGATGTCGACGTCCTCGCCCCAGCGTTCGCGGTACGCGGCGGCGGCCCGGTTCGGCGGTGTGCCTTCGGCCAGCAGGTGGACCAGGTAGGCGCCGTCCACCGGGAGCACCACGTAGGTGTCGGTGTCGGCGCGGCCGACGACCACGTCCTCGCCCTCGGGGTGGAAGACCAGGGGGTGCATCGGCTGGGGCCGGTCGAGCGGGCTCGGCGCGGTTTCGCTGTCCGGACGGGCTGGCAAGGGTTCCTCCTGCGCGCGGGGACGGCCGAGCCGGGCCATCCGCGGATCCGGCGGACGGCCCGGTCGGGGCCGAGGTCAGACCTGGGCGACGATGATGCAGGACCACGGCGCGTAGAGCGCCTTGGCGGCGCTGGTCATGCGGACCGGGCCGGACTTGCGGATGGCGATCTTCTTCATGTGAAGGCACCCCTTTCTCGGGTTCGGGTGACGGCGGGAAGCCGGTCAGACGGCGACGACGATGCAGTCCCACGGCGCGTACAGGGCCTTGGCGGCGCTGGTCATGCGGACCGGGCCGGACTTGC
>NZ_JAIZ01000423.1:0-2594 GCF_000710465.2 Kitasatospora sp. MBT63
GGCGGCCGTCGAGCTCCAGCTCGCCGCCGAGGCCGCCGCCTCCGGCGGAGCGGCCCGGGCGCACTGGGCCGCCCGGCTGGGCGCCCTGGGCAGCGGGCACAGCGGCGACCACAGCGGCAGCCCCGGCAGCGGGCGCCTTCCGCAGCCGGGCGCGCGGTCGGCGGAGGTGTCGACCGGGATGCTGACGCACCGGCTGCCCGCCGCCACCGGCGCGGCCCGGGGCGCGGTGTTCCCCGCCCTGCTGGACGCCGTCTCGGCGGCGGCCCACCGGCTGCTCGGCCCCGGAGCCACCCCCGCGTTGGGGTACCCGTGGGGTGGCCGGCCGGCCGCCGCACCGCCCGCGCTGGGATGCTTCCTGAACACCCTGGTCCACCCGGCCACCACCGGTCCGGCACCGGCCGAGCGGACAACCCCCGACGCCGCCCCTCCGGCCACCCTCGAGGAGCTCAGCGCCCGCTGGTGGGACGACCTCGACCACGCCGACACCCCGTTCGACGAGGTGGTGCACGCGGCCCGCTCCGCCGGGGCGAGCTGGACCGGCACCCTGGACGGCCTGCTCACCTTCGAGGACCTGCACCGCCGTCCCCCGCTGGTGCTCGGCGGCGCCGCCGGCCGGGAGACCCACCTCGCCGGACGGCCGCTGGCGGCGCCCTTCGCGGTCTCCGCCTCGCACGGCGAGGACCTGCTGGTCCGCTTCGCCTGGGACCGCGCGCACTGGCCGGACCCGGCCGCGGCCGACGCCTTCGCCGCCCTGCTCGACACCCTCCGCCGCCACCTGCGCGCCACCGCGCCCGGCGCGGCGCACTGACCCCCCGGCCGTCACCCCCGGCACCCCGGGTACCCGGCCCCCGCACCATCCGGCACCGCCGAGCACCACCACGTCCGCACGTCAGCACGCCATCGCGTCCGTACGTCCGCACACCACCGCGTCACCACCACTCTCGCCACAAGCAAGGGAAGACCACCCATGTTCGCTCTCTCCTCCTCGCAGGAGATCGTCTGGCTGCACGAGCAGTTGCTGCCGGGCAGCCGCGCCTACAACTTCACCGCCGCGCTCGACCTGTGGGGCCCGCTGGACCGGGCCGCGCTGCGTGCCGGACTGGCCGCCGTGATCGCCCACCACCCCGGCCTGCGGCTGGAGTTGGCCTCCGACGACGGCGGCCTTCCGGACCAGCGGGTCCGCGCGGACGCCGAGGTCCGGCTGCGGGACAGCGACCTGTCCGGCGAGGCCGACCCCGAGGCCGCCTTCCAGCGGCTGCTGCGCGCCGAGGCCGAGGAACCGCTGGACACCCGCGAGGCGCCGTTGCTGCGCTGGCACCTGGTCCGGCTCGGCGAGGACCACCACCGGCTGGTGCACGTCGAGCACCACCTGATCCACGACGGGCACTCGTTCGCGATCCTGCTGCGCGACCTGTTCACGGTGTACCGCGCCGAGGTGCTGGGCGAGCCGTACCGGCTGCCGGCCGCCCCCTCGTACGAGGAGCACGCCCGGGCCGGGGCCGGGCGCGACCGGTCCGCGAGCCTGGAGTTCTGGCAACGGGAGCTGCGGGACGCACCGTTCGACCTGGTGCTGCCCGGCCTGTCCCGGCCCGGCGCGGTCCGCCGCCACCGCGGCGGCCAGCTGCGCCAGTCGATCGGCGCCGACCTCGCCGGGCGGCTGCGCGAGCGCGCCAAGGCCGACGGCCACACCCCGTTCTCCACCCTGCTCACCCTCTTCGGCGAACTGCTGCGCCGGCACAGCGGCCACCGCGAGCTGATGGTCGGCACCGCGGTCGGCAACCGGCCGGTCGGCTTCGAGGGCACCGTCGGGATGTTCGTCAACACCGTGCCGCTGCGGCTTCGGCTCGACCCGGCCGCGGGCGGGGTGGACAACGTCGACGAGGTGACCGACACCCTGCTCCGGGCACTGCCCCACCAGGACGTCCCGGTCCAGGAGTTGACCCGCTCGCTCGGTCTGCACACCAGTGGCGCCGACAACCCGCTGTTCAGCGTGATGTTCAGCGCGCACGACGCCGCCCTGCCGGAGGTCGACGCACCCGGCCTGGAGATCTCGCTGTACGAGGGCTTCAACACCGGCACCACCCGCTTCGACCTGGACCTGGTGCTGCTGCCCGACGACCGCCGGATGGTCGGCGAGCGCCAGGGCGTGGCCGGGATGACCCTGGTCTGGGACTACGACGCCGACATCTTCGGCGAGCCGGTCGCCGAACTGCTCGCCGGCCGCCTGCTCGACCTGCTGCGCGCCTACCTCGACGCCCCCGAGTCCGAACTGGCCGCCCTGGCCGCCGCCGAGGAGCAGCCCGCCCCCGCCGCGGCCACCGCCGCCGACCAGGCCGTGCTCGACCCGCTGAGCGGCCGCGACCCGTCCGCCCTGGCCGTGATCGCCGGCGCCGAGCGGCTGACCTACGGCGAGCTGGACCGCCGGGTCGCCGAGCTGGCCGGGCGGCTGACCGCCGCCGGGGTGCGGGCCGGCCAGCCGGTGGCGGCCGTGCTGCCGCGCGGGGTGGACAGCGTCGTCACGCTGCTGGCCTGCCTGCGCACCGGTGCCGTGTACGCGCCGCTGTCGCCGGAGGATCCGGCGGCCCGGCTCGGCC
>NZ_JAIZ01000423.1:2684-10691 GCF_000710465.2 Kitasatospora sp. MBT63
GCTCGACCCGGCGCTGGTGGTGGCCACCCGGCAGAGCGCGCTGGCGCTGCCGGTGGAGGGCCGTACGCCCGCGCTGCTGGACGGCCCGGCGTTCCCCGCGGCCGGCGACGCCGCGGTGCTGGAGGGCGCCGCGTACCTGATCCACACCTCCGGTTCGACGGGCGTGCCCAAGCCAGTGCGGGTCGGCCGGGCCGCGCTGGCCGGCTACGTCGCCGCGCTGGCCGGACGGTACGGGCTGGACGCGGCCGACCGGGTGCTGCTGTTCGCCCGGCCCTCGTTCGACGTGGCGCTGGAGGAGGTGCTGCCCTCGCTGGCGGCGGGCGCCTGCCTGGTGCTGCCGCAGCGTGACGTGCCGACCGGCCCGGAGCTGGTCGCCGTGCTGGCCGCCCGTGGCGTCACCGTCGCCAACCTGCCGACCAGTTACTTCCTCGCCGTCCGCGAGGAGCTGTCCGAGGCGCTGGGCGACGGCCGCTGGGCACCGCGGCTGCTGGTGCTGGGCGGTGAGCGGCTGCCGGCCGCCGCGCTGGCGGGTCTCGCCGAGCGCACCCGCGCCACCGTGCTGAACGCGTACGGCGTGACCGAGGCGACCGTCACCTCGACGGTGCACGAGGTCACCGCGGCCGATCTGGCCGGTTCGGCGGAGATCCCGCTCGGCACCGAGCTGCCCGGCACCCGGGTGCACGTGCTGGACGAGGGGCTGCGCCCGCTGCCGGCCGGCGGGGTCGGCGAACTCGCGGTCGGTGGCGGCGCGCTGGCCGACGGCTACCTCGGCCTCGACGAGGTGACGGCCGCCCGGTTCGTCACCGTGCCCGCGCTCGGCGGCGAGCGGGTGTACCGCACCGGCGACCGCGGTTTCCGCGACCTCGACGGACGGCTGTGGTTCCTCGGCCGCCAGGACAACCAGGTCAAGCTGCGCGGCTACCGGATCGAGCTGGAGGAGATCGAGGCCGCCGCCTCGGCCGAACTCGGCGGCCGTTCCTGCGCGGTGGTGCTGGACCGCGAGTCGGCCGGCGGCCCCCGCCTGGTCGGCTTCCTGGAGGGCGCGGACCGGCCCGACCAGGCCGCGCTGCACGCCGCGCTGTCGCTGCGGCTGCCCGGCGGGCTGGTGCCCGGCAGCTGGGTCGCACTGGAGGCCATGCCGGTACTGCCCGGCGGCAAGCCGGACCGGGCCGCGCTCGGCCGGCTGCTCGCCGAACTGCCGGAGCCGGGTGAGGAGCCCACCGGAGCCAGGGAGTTCACCGAGCCCGGCCTCGCGCTGGTCGCCGGTGCCTGGCGGGAGGTGCTCGGGCACGACCGGTTCGCGGCCGACTCGCACTTCTTCGAGGTCGGCGGCCACTCGCTGCTCGCCGCCCAGCTGGCCGCCTGGCTGGAGCCGCACCTGGGCAGCCGCCCGCCGCTGCGCGTGCTGTTCCAGAACCCCGTCCTGGCCGACCAGGCCCGCGCCCTGACCGGAGGCCGCTCGTGAGCTCCGCCCCTTCCGCCGTCCTCACCGAGGACCACCGCGAACTGGTCGAGGCCTTCGAGAGCTTCATCCGGCGCGAACTGGTCCCGCTGGCAGCCGAGTTGCCGGAGACCGCGGACCTGCCGCCCGCCGACCTGCGGGCGTACGTGCGCAGGCGCTCCGCCGCGCTGGGCTTCTACGCCGGCGACTACCCGGAGGAGCTGGGCGGCTCCGGGATGCCGTTCACCGCGGTGGTGCTGCTGCACCACGCGGCCGGGCGCAGCGGCTGCTCGCTGGCGCCGTACGCGCTGGCCGGTTCGGACGGTCCGAGCCCGCTGCTGCGGCACGGCACCCCGGAGCAGATCGAGAAGTACCTGGTGCCGCTGGTGCGCGGGGAGTCGGCGCGCTGCCTGGCGCTGACCGAGCCGCAGGCCGGGTCGGACGCGTTCCGGCTGACCACCACGGCGGTCCGCGACGGCGAGGGCTGGGTGATCAGCGGCCGCAAGACCTTCGTCTCCAACGCGGACCGGGCGGACCTCGCGCTGGTGGTCACCGCCACCGACCTGGGTGAGGGGCCGACCGGCGGGGCGACGGCGTTCGCGATCCCGATGGACACCCCGGGCCTGCGGATCGGGCAGCGCTACGACGGCATGTCCGGCGAGCCGATGTTCGAGTTGCTGCTGGAGCGGGTGCGGGTCCCGATGGCGGCCGTGATCGGCGGCGAGGCGGGCGTCGGGGCGGCGATGGCGCTGGCCATGGACAGCCTCTCGCGCGGGCGCCTGGTGGTGGCCGCGATGTGCGACGGCGTGGCCGAGTACGCGCTGCGCCTGGGCGTCGAGTACGCCCGGGAGCGGGAGGCGTTCGGCGAGCGGATCGGCGCCTACCAGCACGTGCAGGAGCACCTGGTGCGCAGCCGGGCGGAGGTGGAGGCGGCGAAGCTGCTGACGCTGGCCTGTGCCCGGCTGGTGGACGAGGGCACCGAGGCGCCGGAGAACGCGGCGCTGGCCAAGCTGACCTCGTCGGAGACGGCGGTGCGGGTGGTGGACCGGGCGCTGCAGGTGCACGGGGCGACCGGGTGGGTGCGGGGGCATCCGCTGGAGTTCCTGTACCGGTACGTCCGGATGATGACGATCATCGAGGGGACCTCCGAGGTCCAGAAGGTGATCATCGCTCGGGCCATGGGCCTGGGCTGACCGCCAACGACTGTTCGGAGAACACGACATGACTGTTGAACGATCCATCGTCCGCGGCCTGCCCCAGGGCGCGCCGGTCCCCGAAGCCGCCGTCCTCGACCTGTTCGGCGACTGGGTGCGCCGTACCCCCGACGCGCCCGCGCTGACCGACGGCGGGCGGCAGTGGAGCTACGCCGAACTCGACCGGCTCGCCGACGAGGTGGCCGGGACGCTGCGCGGCCGGGTGCGCCCCGGCGAGCTGGTCGGGGTGTGCCTGGACCATTCGGCGGCGCTGGTCGCGGTCACCCTCGCGGTGGCCCGGCTCGGCGCGGTGCACCTGCCGCTCGGTCCGCGGCCCGGCGAGCGGCGGCTGCAGGCCGTCGCCGAGAACCTGTGGCTGGGCTGTCTGATCGGCGACCCGGCGCTGCTGCCGCCCGCCTACCGGGCGGTGCAGCAGCTGCCGTTGCCGGTGCCGGCCGAGGGCGCGACCGCGGCGGGTGCCGTGGTGGCGGCCTTCGGGCCGTCGGCGGAGGGCGCGGCCGCCGCGCCGGAGGGCACGTTCTACGCGGTGCTGACCTCCGGCTCGACCGGCGTCCCGAAGGCGGTCGCCGTCGGCGAGCCCTCGCTGGCCGCGATGCTGCACTGGTACCGGGGGCTGACCGGGCTCGGCCCCGGCGACCGGCACAGCCTGCTGATCGGGGTGGCCTTCGACCCGCACCTGATGGAGCTGTGGGGGACGCTGACCTCCGGCGCCGCGCTGAGCGTGGCCCCGGACGCGGTGCGCTGGGACCCGGCGGCGCTCACCGACTGGTGGCGTTCGGCGGGGATCACCGTGGCCGTGCTGCCCACCCCGCTGGCCGAGCCGGTGCTCGACCTGCCGTGGCCCGAGGGGCTGGCGCTGCGTCACCTGTCGATCGGCGGGGACCGGCTGCGCCGGTACCCGTCGGCGCAGGTGACCGCGCACGTGCACAACGCGTACGGGCCGGCCGAGGCGACCGTGGTGACCAGTGTGCACACCATTCCGGCGGGTGCGGGCGGCGCGGGCGCGCCGCCGATCGGTCTGCCGGTGCCGGGTGCGGTGCTGCTGGTCACCGACCCGGACGGGGTGCCGGTGCCGCGCGGCGAGAGCGGTGAACTGCGGGTCGGCGGCGGTCTGCTGGCGCTCGGCTACCTGGACGAGGAGCTGACGGCCCGCCGGTTCGTCGCGGCGCCGCCCGGGATCGAGGGCGTGGACCGGGTGTACCGGACCGGCGACCGGGTGGTGATGGGCGCCGACGGCGTCCTCGAGTTCCTGGGCCGGCTGGACGACCAGGTCAAGATCAGCGGGGTCCGGATCGAGCCGGCCGAGGTGGAGGCCGCGTTCGAGCGCGATCCGCGGGTGCGGCGGGCGGTGGTCGCGGTCCGCCGCGATGCGGCCGGCACCGCGCGGCTGCTCGCCTTCGTCCAGCCGGGCGACGCCCCGGTGCAGGGCGCCGACCTGCTGCCGGAGGTCCGCCGCTGGCTGCCCGAGCAGGCGGTGCCCACCGTGGTCCGGATGGTCGACGACTACCCGCTGGACGCCAACGGCAAGGTCGACCGGGCCGCGCTGATGGCCGCCGAGACGGCCGGCGAGGACGCGGACGCGAAGGACGCGGAGGACGCCGACGCGGCCACCGACACCGAGCGCACGGTACTGCGGCTGTGCCGCTCGCTGCTCGGGCGCGCGGACCTCGGGCCGCTGGACAACTTCATCGACGCGGGTGGCAACTCGCTGGCCGCGGCCAGGCTGCTGGTGGCGCTGGAGGAGGAGTGCGGCGTGCGGCTGCGCGCCCCGCAGCTGCTGCGCCAGCCCGATCTGCGGGCCCTGGCGGCGCTGGTCGAGGCCCGTCGCCCGGAGCGCGTGCCCGTCTCCTGACCGCCCGACGTAGCAGGGCGCCCCGGCCGTGGGCCGGGGCGCCCGGAAGGGAACCACCCATGGACCTCGACCTCTCCCACCTGGGCGCCGTACCCGGCCTGGTCGCCCGTCAGGCCGAACTGCGGCCGCAGGCGCTCGCCGTGTCCGACGGCGACACCGTCCTCACCTACGCCCGACTCGTCTCCGCGGCGCGCGCCCTGGCCGCCGAGCTGACCGCGCACGGGGTCGGCCCCGGCAGCGCGGTCGGGCTGCTCGCCGCCCGCTCGACCCGGCTGGTGGTCGCCCAGCTCGCCGTCTGGTGGGCGGGCGGCCACGTCGTCCCGCTCGACCCGGCCCACCCGCGCCCGCGCACCGCAGGGATGCTGGCGGACGCCGGCGTCACGCTGACCCTCGGCGACAAGGCGCTGCTGGCCGAGGCGGGCATCCCGGCCGGCCAGGCGCTGACGCTGGACCTCGACGGTCTGCCGGAGGCGGCGGCCGGCGGCCCGGACCCGGCCTGCGAGGGCGGGCGCGCGCTCGCCCTGGTGCTGTACACCTCCGGCTCGACCGGCCGTCCCAAGGGCGTCGAGGTGCCGCACCGGGCCATCGCCGGCCTGGTGACCGCCCCGGACGCGGTCCGGCTCGGCCCCGGTGACCGGATGCTGTTCCACTCGCCGTCGACCTTCGACGCCTCCAGCTTCGAGATGTGGGCGCCGCTCGCGGCCGGCGCCGCGGTGATGGTCTCGCCCGCCGAACGTCCCACCGCCGAGGACCTGGCCCGGGACGTCGAGCGGTTCGGTGTCACCCACACCTTCCTGACCACCGCGCTGTTCCACCAGCTGGCGGCCCGGCGCTCCCGGGTGTTCGGCCTGCTGCGCACCCTGCTGGTGGGCGGCGAGGCGCTGTCGCCGGAGCACGCCGGCGCGGTGCTGCGGGCCTTCCCGTGGCTGGAGCTGGTCAACGCGTACGGCCCGACCGAGGCGACCACCTTCACCACGCTGCAGCCGCTGACCGAGGCCGGCTGCGCGGGCCCGGTGCCGATCGGGCGGCCGTTCGGCGGCGCGACCGTCCTGGTCCTGGACGAGCGGCTCGAGCCGGTCCCCGCCGGCGGCCGCGGTGAGCTGTGGATCGGCGGCACCCGGTTGGCGTTCGGCTACCTGGGCCAGCCGGAGCTGACGGCACAGCGGTTCCGCGAGATCCCGGGCGCCGGGCGGATGTACCGCAGCGGCGACCTGGTCTCGGTCCGGCCGGACGGCGCGCTGGACTTCCACGGCCGCGCCGACGACCAGGTGAAGGTCCGCGGTTTCCGGATCGAGCCTGGTGAGGTCGAGCACACCCTGCGCACCCACCCCGAGGTCTCCGAGACCGCCGTGGTGGTCCACCGGGCCGGTACGCCCGATGCGGCGCTGACCGCGTTCGTGGTGCCCGCCGACGGTGCCCGGCCGGCCGGCGACGCCCTGCGCGGGTACCTCGCCGAGCGGCTCCCCGCCCACCTGGTGCCCACCGGCTGGGCCGTGGTCGCCGCGCTGCCGCTGACCGGCACCGGCAAGGTCGACCGCCGGGCGCTGGCCGAGACCGGGCCGGACGGCGCCGCGCCGCCCGCCGAGGCGCCGGCGGCCGCCCTGACCCCGCTCGAGCAGGAGGTGGCGGAGGTCTGGGCCCGCGCGCTCGGCCACCCCGTCGAGCGGGCGGACGCCGACTTCCTGGCCGAGGGCGGGCACTCCCTGATGGCCATGTGGGTGGTGGACGACCTGCGCGAGGACCTCGGCGTGGACCTCACGCTCGCGGAGTTCTTCGCCCACCCGACCGTGGCCGGCCAGGCCGCCCTGGTCGAGCGGGCCCTGCTCGACGCGCTCGCCGACCCCACCGGGGCCGATGACCACCGCACGGAGAACCGATGACCGACACCGCCCACCCCGCCGCCCGCCAGGCCGACCTGCTGCGGCAGGCCCGCCTGCGGGCCGGCGCCGACCGCGCCGCGGACATCCCGCGCGGCCCCGCGGACGGCCCGGCCCCCCTCTCGCACGCCCAGCACCGGATGTGGCTGATGGACCGGCTCGGGCAGGCCGGCGCGCTGTACAACGTGCCGCTCGCGACCCGGCTGCGCGGACCGCTGGACACCGCCGCCCTGGCCGCCGCGCTCACCGCGCTGACCGCCCGGCACAGGATCCTGCGCACCCGGTACGGGCAGCACGGCGACGACGCGCCGTACCAGGAGGCCGTGGCGCCGGCGCCCGTCGAGGTGCCGGTGCTGGACGCCCCCGACGACGCGGCGGCCGAGCTGCTGCGCACCGAGGCGGCCCGCCCGTTCGACCTGGCTTCCGGGCGGGTGCTGCGGGCCCTGGTGCTGCGCCACGGCCCGGCCGACCACACCGTGCTGATCACCCTGCACCACATCGCGGTCGACGGCGGCTCGCTGCCGCTCGTCGCCGCGGAGCTCGCCCGGCTGTACGCCGCCGGGGGTGCCGGCGCCGCACGGCCCGCCGAACCGGAGCTGCAGTACGCGGACTTCGCCCGCTGGGAGCGCGGACGCGACGGCGAACTCGCCGGTGAGGTGGCGGCCTGGGCCGAGCAGCTCGCCGGGGCCCGCCCGGTGCCGCTGCCCCGGCCGGCCACCCCCGCGGGGCCGCGCACCCGGGCCGCCCGGCTGCACACCGTACCGCTGCCGGCCGGGACCCTGGACGGCCTGCGGGCGCTCGGGCGGGCCCACGGCGCCACCCTGTTCACCGTGGTGCTGGCCGCCGCCTTCGCCACCCTGGCGCGGGCCACCGGCGAGGCGGACCTCACCCTCGGCTGCGCGTCGAGCCACCGCTCCCGGCCCGCGCTGCGCCGCCTGGTCGGACTGTGCGTCAACACCCTGCCGGTCCGCGCCGACCTGGGCGGCGACCCGGCCTTCGAGGAGCTGCTCGGCCGGGTCCGGGACGCGCTGCTGGCCTCCCAGCGGCGCCACGAGGTGCCGTTCGACCTGGTGGTGGAGCGGCTCGGGGCGGCCGCCCGCGGCCGGGACGGCTCGCCGCTGCTCTCGGTCACCTGCGACCTGGTCACCGCGCCGGGCGCGCTCGAGCTCCCGGGCCTGGCGGCCGAGGCCGTCGAGGTCGACCTCGGGCTGGCCAAGTTCGACCTCGGTCTGTTCGTGGAGGACGGCCCGCAGCCGCGCTGCCTGGTCCAGCACGACGCGGACGCGCTGGCCGGACCGGCCGGCGAACGCCTGGCCGCCGGCTTCGCCGCGCTGCTCACGGCGGTCGCCGAGGACGGCGGGCGGCACCTCGCGGAGCTGCCCGGCGAGCGGCTGGCGTCCGGGCACCCGGCCGAGGCCGCGCTGCTGGCCGACCCGCGGGTCCGCGAGGCGTACCTGCTGGAGCGCGAGGGGCTCGCGCCGCTGGCGTACGCGGTGGGCCGCGGTCCGGCCGGGGTGTCCGGCACCGAGCTGCGGCTGCGGCTGCGTTCGCTGCTGGCGGCCGGTCAGGTGCCGGCCTCGGTGACCGTGCTGGACGCGCTGCCGCGCACCGCCGACGGCGCCT
>NZ_JAIZ01000424.1:0-15848 GCF_000710465.2 Kitasatospora sp. MBT63
CGGCCGGGGCGGCGCTCTCCTCGGCCGCGGGGGCGGCCTTGGCGGCGCGCTTGGCGGCCGGGGCCTGGGCCGGGGCGGCGGCGCCGGCGAGCAGCGGGTCACCGCCGCTCTTGTCCTTGATGGCCTCGATCAGCTGGCTCTTGCGCATGCGTCCGGTACCGCTGATTCCAAGAGTCGAGGCGAGCTTCTGAAGCTCGGCCAGGACCAGGCCGTCCAGGCCCGCGGCAGCGCTACGACGGCGCCGTGCCGGAGCCGCGGGGGCGGCGGCTGCGTCCGACGCGTCGGCGTCCGGGCGCGCGCCCATCAGATCGGTGGTGTCGCTCACTAAGGGTCCTTCCCTGGAGCGGACGTCGGCCTGTCTGGCTCGGCGACCGGTTGTGCTGTCCTGACCAACGTCTGTTCGCGCTGGTCCGAGGCGGGATTCCCCCGAAAGGCTGATCCGATCGGGAGAATTGCGAAGTGCGGTGCACTGTGGTGCGAAGTGGCGCGGATGGCCGGTACTCGTGCCGGCACCGCTGCGCCTGTGAAACCCGGGCCCCCGTCGCGTTCCGGTACCCAGGGCTCCGCCCGTCCGGGCCTCAGTCTGGAGGCTGCGGGTGGGAGTCAGGTGCCGTCACGGCTTCGGGATGCGCCCCAGTCGCGCAGGCAGGCTGCGTACGCGATGTGGTGGACTCCCGGAGAATCGTGGTCCCGCGCTTCCGCAGCTCACCCGGTACGGCTGTCGGGCCGTGCGGGCGGGATGTCGGGATCGGGACGCGTCGCACCGCGCCCCGGAGGGCACCTGGTGCAGCAATGAGGTTAACACTACCGACCCCCTGACACATTCCCCAGCCCCGTCCTCGTCAATCGTGTCCGTCCTGCCAATCCGTGCGCGGACGTTCCCGCTGCTCAGCCCGGCGTGCGCCCCGCGCACCTCTACATGTCGAGGGGCAGGACGCAGGCTCCGGCGCGGTCGAGCTCCAGCCGGTGCGCGGCGAAGCCGGGCGCGAAGGCGAGCACCTTCTCGGCCCCCGCCTCGTCGGTCAGCGCCAGCACGGTCGGGCCGGCCCCGGAGATGACGGCCGGCACGCCCTCGTTGCGCAGGGCGGCGACCAGCGCGGCGCTGTCCGGCATCGCGGAGGCCCGGTAGTCCTGGTGCAGGCGGTCCTCGGTGGCGGTCAGCAGCAGTTCGGGACGGCGGGTGAGCGCCTCGACCAGCAGCGCGGCGCGGCCCGCGTTGACGGCGGCGTCGGCCAGCGGCACGGTCTTCGGCAGCAGGCCGCGCGCGGTCTCGGTGAGCACCTCGGTGGAGGGGACGAAGACGACCGGGACGACCTGCGCGGACGGCTCCAGCACGATGGTCCTCGCGCCGTCGTCGTCGGTCCAGGCGACGGTGAAGTTGCCGCGCAGACAGGCGGCGACGTTGTCGGGGTGGCCCTCGAGTTCGGAGGCGAGCGCGAGCAGCGCGTCGTCGTCGAGCAGGCCGGCGCCGCCGATGGTGACGGCGCGCGCGGCGACCAGGCCGGCGCAGATGGCGGCCGAGGAGGAACCGAGGCCACGGCCGTGCGGTATCCGGTTGGCGCAGACCACTTCGAGGCCGCGCGGCTGGCCGCCGAGGCGGTCGAAGGCGGCGCGCATCGAGCGGACCACCAGGTGGCGCTCGTCCCGGGCCAGGTTCTCCGCGCCCTCGCCGGCGATGTCGACGGTCAGTCCGGAGTCGGCGACCCGGACCACCACGTCGTCGTAGAGACCGAGGGCGAGTCCGAAGGCGTCGAAGCCCGGGCCGAGGTTGGCGCTGGTCGCGGGAACCCGGACCCTGACGGCGGCAGCGCGGAACGCGGGACCGGCCATGTGGTTGGTGTCTCCTGGGGAGTGGGACGGCCCGGTTGCGTACGGGCCAGTGGTACGGCGGCGGGGGCCCGGCCGGAAGGCTCCGGCGGAGCGGGCGACCGCAGGCCGAAGGCGCGGCCCGCCGGGAACCAGACTATCGAAGACAGGTTCCACAGCGGTACACCCCGCTCCCGTTCGATCCACCGTGTTGCCGGTTGTGGCCGGAAACCGTGCGGAAAACGGCATGGAAAAAGACAGCGGACCGACACCGGACGTGTCGTCCGGACACGGCAGGTGGGCCGCCCCGGGCGGGGCGGCCCACCGTTGACACCTGGTCAGCACGGCCGGCAGGACGGCCGGGCGCCGTCGCTCCGGGGTGGTCAGTCCAGCAGGCCCAGGCGCAGCGCCGCCGCCTCCGGGTCGATCGGGACGATCTGCGGCTGCGGGGCGCCGGCCACCGCCCAGTCCGGGTCCTTCAGGCCGTTGCCGGTGACGGTGCAGACGATCCGCTGGCCCGGGTCGACCAGCCCGGCCTCGGCCTTGGCCAGCAGGCCGGCCACCGAGGCGGCCGAGGCGGGCTCCACGAAGACACCCTCCTGCGACGCCAACAGCCGGTAGGCGGACAGGATCTGACGGTCGGTCACCTTGTCGATGAGACCGCCCGACTCGTCCCGCGCGGCGAGCGCGAAGTCCCAGGAGGCGGGGTTGCCGATCCGGATCGCGGTGGCGATGGTCTGCGGCTTGAGCACCGGGGCGCCGTCGACGATCGGGGCCGAGCCGGAGGCCTGGAAGCCCCACATCCGCGGGGTGCGGGCGGCCAGGCCGTCCGCGGCGTACTCGCGGTAGCCCTTCCAGTAGGCGGTGATGTTGCCCGCGTTGCCGACCGGCAGGACGTGGATGTCGGGGGCGTCGCCGAGCATGTCGACGATCTCGAAGGCGGCGGTCTTCTGGCCCTCGATCCGGACCGGGTTCACCGAGTTGACCAGCGCGACCGGGTACTTCTCGGACAGTTCACGCGCCAGGGTGAGGCAGTCGTCGAAGTTCCCGTCCACCTGGAGGATCTTCGCGCCGTGCACCAGCGCCTGGCCCATCTTGCCGAGCGCGATCTTGCCCTGCGGCACCAGCACGGCGGAGACCATCCCGGCCCGCACCGCGTACGCCGCGGCCGAGGCGGAGGTGTTGCCGGTGGAGGCGCAGATGACGGCCTGGGCGCCGTCCTCCTTGGCCTTGGAGATGGCCATCGTCATGCCGCGGTCCTTGAAGGACCCGGTCGGGTTGGCGCCCTCGACCTTGAGGTAGACCTCGCAGCCGGTGCGCTCGGAGAGCACCTGGGCGGGGACGAGCGGCGTACCGCCCTCCAGCAGGGTGACCACGGGGGTGTCGGCGGTGACCGGCAGCCGGTCGCGGTACTCCTCGATGAGGCCGCGCCACTGGTGGGTGTGGCCACTGGCTCTGTCGATGACGGCGTTCATGGCTGTTCCTACTCCCCTTCGACCCGCATGATGCTGGCCACGTCGCGCACGCTGTCCAGCGCGCGCAGCTTGTCGACCGTCGCCGACAGTGCGGCGTCGGTGGCGCGGTGGGTCACCACCACGAGCGAGGCGTCGCCGTCCCGGCCCTGCTGGCGCACGGTGTCGATGGACACCCCGTGCTCGGCGAAGGTGGAGGCGACCTGGGCGAGCACGCCCGCCCGGTCGTCCACGTCGAGGCTGACGTGGTAGCGGGTGACGACCTCGTCCATCGGCTTGGCGGGCAGCCGGGTGTACACCGAGTCGCCAGGGCCGGTGGCGCCGTTCAGCCGGTTGCGGCAGACCGCGACCAGGTCGCCGAGGACGGCGGAGGCGGTCGGTGCGCCGCCCGCGCCCGGACCGTAGAACATCAGCCGGCCGGCCGCCTCGGCCTCCACGAAGACCGCGTTGTACGCCTCGCGGACCGAGGCCAGCGGGTGGCTGAGCGGGATCATCGCGGGGTGCACCCGGGCGGTGACGGAGCCGCCGTCGGCGGCCCGCTCGCAGATCGCGAGGAGCTTGACCACGCAGCCCATCTGCTTGGCGGAGGCGATGTCCGCGGCGGTGACCTCGGTCAGGCCCTCGCGGTACACGTCCGCGGCGGTGACCTTGGTGTGGAAGGCGATGCCGGCCAGGATCGCGGCCTTGGCGGCGGCGTCGAAGCCCTCCACGTCGGCGGTCGGGTCGGCCTCGGCGTAGCCCAGCGCGGTGGCCTCCTCCAGCGCCTCGGAGTACCCGGCGCCGGTGGTGTCCATCTTGTCGAGGATGAAGTTGGTGGTGCCGTTGACGATGCCCAGCACCCGGTTGACCTTGTCGCCGGCCAGCGACTCGCGCAGCGGACGGATCAGCGGGATCGCGCCGGCCACCGCGGCCTCGTAGTACAGGTCGACCCCGGCCCTGGCGGCCGCCTCGTGCAGCTCGGCGCCGTCCTGGGCGAGCAGCGCCTTGTTGGCGGAGACCACCGAGGCGCCCTTGCCGATGGCCGCGAGGATGAGGTGCTTGGACGGCTCGATGCCGCCCACCACCTCGATCACCACGTCGATGTCGCCCCGGGTGACCAGGGCCTCGGCATCGGTGGTGAGCAGGTGCTCGGGCACGCCCGGGCGGGCCCGGCCGGTCCGGCGGACGGCGATGCCCACGAGCTCCACGGGCGCGCCGATCCGCGCGGCGAGGTCGTCGGCCGTCGTCGTCATGATGCGCGCCACCTCGGAGCCCACCACACCACAGCCCAGCAACGCCACCTTCAGCGGGCGCGTACGCATCATCCGACTCCGCTCTGCATTCTCGGTCTCCGACGGCGTTCGGTCGACGCCCGTCGGTCTTGGGTCACTACCAGTCTCGGGGACTTTCCGCACAGATCTACGGTCGTTCCATGATCTGAGACAAGGATTTCGTCATCCGATATCCAGGCGCAGCAGATCCTCTTCCGTCTCGCGCCGGACGATCACCCGGGCCCGGCCGTCCAGGACGGCCACCACGGGAGGCTTCAGGGCGTGGTTGTAATTGCTCGCCATCGAGCGGCAGTACGCGCCGGTGGCCGGTACCGCCAGCAGGTCGCCGGGGGCCAGGTCGGCCGGCAGGAAGGCGTCCTTGACCACGATGTCGCCGGACTCGCAGTGCTTTCCCACCACGCGGGACAGCATCGGGCCGGCGTCGCTGGTGCGGGAGGCCAGCGCCACCGAGTACTCGGCGTCGTACAGGGCGGTGCGGATGTTGTCCGACATCCCGCCGTCCACGCTGACGTAGGTGCGCAGACCCGCCAGCGGCTTCACGGTGCCCACCTCGTACAGGGTGAACGCGGTCGGGCCGACGATCGCCCGGCCGGGCTCCACCGACAGCCGCGGCACGGCCAGCCGGGCACCCTCGCACTCGCGGCCGACGATGGCGCGCAGCGCGGCGGCGATGGCGGCCGGCTCGCTCGGGTCGTCGTCGCTGGTGTACGCGATGCCGAGGCCGCCGCCGAGGTCGATCTCGGGGAGTTCGACGCCGTGCTCGTCGCGGACCGCGGCGAGCAGGCCGACCACCCGGTGGGCGGCCACCTCGAAGCCTGCGGTGTCGAAGATCTGCGAGCCGATGTGCGAGTGGATGCCGCGCAGTTCCAGCGCGGGGTGGGCGAGCACCCGGCGGACGGCCTCCAGCGCGGCGCCGCCGGCCAGCGACAGGCCGAACTTCTGGTCCTCGTGCGCGGTCGCGATGAACTCGTGGGTGTGCGCCTCGACGCCGACGGTGACCCGGATCAGCACCGGCTGCCGGACGCCCTGGCGCTCGGCGGCGGCGGCCAGCAGCTCGATCTCCTGGTACGAGTCGAGGACGACGTGCCCGACCCCGGCCTTGACCGCCTGGTCCAGCTCGGCCGCCGACTTGTTGTTGCCGTGCAGCGCGATCCGCTCCCCCGGCATCCCGGCCGCGAGTGCCACCGCGAGCTCACCGGAACTGCAGACGTCCAGCCGCAGCCCCTCCTCGTGCAGCCAGCGGACCACCGCCTTGGACAGGAACGCCTTGCCCGCGTAGTACACGTCCGCGTCCTCGCCGAAGGCGTCCCGCCAGGCGCGGGCGCGGGCCCGGAAGTCCGCCTCGTCCAGGATGTACGCCGGGGTGCCGAACTCGGCGGCGAGCGAGCGCACGTCCAGGCCGCCGACGGTGACCGCGCCGTGGGCGTCGCGGGCGACGGTGGCGGACCAGACCTTGGGGTCGAGCGCGTTGAGGTCGCTCGGCGGGGCCTGGTAGTGGCCCTCGGTCAGCACATCGCCGTGGCGGGGGCCTGCGGGGTGGGCGGAGCGGCTCATCTGGGGCCTCTTCCTGCGCTGTGCCGGGTCGGGCGGGGCCGGTCGGGTCGGGTCGGGGAGTGGGGCGAGGTGGGGCGTGAGGGGGTGCGGGCTCTTGCGCGAAGGGGCGGCGACTGTCCTGACGGACCGTCACCGCCCCCGTTGCCGCCGGGAGTTGCTGCCCGCTACATCCGCTCGGGGGCGGATACGCCGAGCAGCGTGAGGCCGTTGGCGATGACCGTGCGCGTCGCGTCGGCCAGCCAGAGGCGGGCGTGCGTGAGGTCGGTGACCTCCTCGTCGCCCTTCGGCAGGATCTGGCAGTTGTCGTAGAACCGGTGGTAGTCCCGGGCCACGTCCTCGAGGTAGCGCGCCACGTGGTGCGGCTCGCGCAGCTCGCCGGCCTTGGCGAGCACCCGCGGGAACTCACCGAGCTGGCCGAGCAGCGTGGACTCCCACTCGGTGGCGAGCAGCTCGGGCTTGAAGTCGGGGGCCTTGGTGATGCCCAGCTCGTTCGCCTTGCGCTGGACGCCGCACATCCGGGTGTGCGCGTACTGGACGTAGAAGACCGGGTTCTCGTTGGTCTGGCTGGTCAGCACGTTGATGTCGAGCGTGATGGTGGAGTCCGTGGAGGACCGCGCCAGCGTGTACCGGGCGGCGTCGACACCGATCCAGTCGACCACGTCGTCGATGGTGATGATGTTGCCGGCCCGCTTGGACATCCGGACCTCTTCGCCGTCCCGGATCATCTTGACGAACTGGCCGATCTTCACCTCGATGTTGCGGTTCATGTCGTCGCCCGCGCAGGCGGCGATGGCCTTGAGGCGGTTGACGTAACCGTGGTGGTCGGCGCCGAGCATGTAGACCGAGACCTCGGAGCCCCGGTCCCGCTTGCTCAGGTAGTAGGCGGCGTCGGCGGCGAAGTAGGTGGTCTCGCCGTCGGCCTTGATCAGGACACGGTCCTTGTCGTCGCCGAAGTCGGTGGTGCGCAGCCAGATCGCACCGTCCTGGTCGAAGACGTGGCCCTGCTCGCGCAGCCGCTCGATCGCCTGCTCGACGGCGCCCGAGTCGTGCAGCGTCTTCTCCGAGAACCACACGTCGAAGTGGGTGCCGAACTCGTCCATCGAGCGCTTGATCTCGGCGACCATGAGCTCCAGGCCCTTGGTCCGGAAGACCTGCAGCTGCTCGTCCTCGGGCAGGTCGAGCACGCCGGGGACGCCGTCCACGATCGCCTTGGCGATGTCGACGATGTACTCGCCGACGTAGCCGTCCTCCGGGACCGGCCGGCCGTTGGCGGCGGCCTGCAGGGAGATGGCGAACTTGCCGATCTGCACGCCGGCGTCGTTCAGGTAGTACTCGGTGGTGACGTCGGCGCCGGTGGCCCGCAGGACCCGGGCCAGCGAGTCGCCGACGGCCGCCCAGCGGACGCCGCCGATGTGGATCGGGCCGGTCGGGTTGGCCGACACGAACTCCAGGTTGATCTTCAGGCCCTTGAGCGCCTCGTTGCGGCCGTACCCCTCGCCGGCCTCGACGATGGTGCGGGCCAGCTCGCCCTGGGTCGCGGCGTCCAGGGTGATGTTCATGAAGCCGGGCCCGGCGATGTCCACCTTGGCGACCCCGGGCAGCTCGCGCAGGCGCGCGGCGACCAGTTCGGCGACGGCTCGCGGCGGCCGGCCGGCCGGCTTCGCGAGCTGGAGGGCCACGTTGGTGGCGTAGTCGCCGTGGTCCCTGTTCTTGGGTCGCTCGACCGTCACGTGCTCGGGCACGGCGACGGTCAGGTCGCCCGCCTCAACGACGGCGCTCACTGCGGCCAGGACTGCCTGGGAAAGCTCTGCGGGTGTCACGACGCCAAGGGTAGGCGAGAAGGGGGAGGGGCCCGCCACCCGGTTTGCCGGCTGAGACGTCGGAGATCGTCGGGGATCAGGGGTAACCCGCACCCGGCGAGCCGTGTTCGCCGAGAGCGGAATCGGTCCGGGTGGGCGTGCCGACGCCGAATCCGTACGCGAAACCGCCGGCCCGGCCGGCCGCGCCGAGCGCGCGCAGCCGGTGCACCAGTTCCAGCAGGTCCGCCGGGTCGAACGGCTTGGCCAGGTAGCCGTCCACGCCCACCGCCTCGCCGCGGCGCAGGTCGGCCGGGGTGCAGGCGCTGACTATGGCGATCGGCAGCCGGGCGGTCTCGGGCGCGGACCGCAGCCGGGCCGCGGTCCTCAGCCCGTCGAGCCGGGGCATCATCACGTCGAGGGTCACCACGTCCGGCGCCACCCGGCGGACGACCTCCAGGCACTCGGCGCCGTCGGCGGCCGTCACCACCTCGAAGCCGTCCAGCTCCAGGTTGACTCTGATCAGTTGGCGGATCACCTCGCTGTCATCCACCACGAGGACCCGCCCGGACGTTCCCGGCACATCACCGAGGGTAGCCGCGCCTCCACCCCCCCGTCCGGGCTTTGCCGAGAGCCGCCGCAGCGGCGCCCACCCGGGCCTGCCGGCCGCCGCCGACGGCCGGCGCGGACCCGCGGCGGAGCATCCGTGGACCCGCCGTGGAAACCCGTGCACGGACCACGCTGCGGGCCTGGTAATGTTCTCCACGTCGCAAGAACACCGCGGCACACAGCAGGCCCCCGTAGCTCAGGGGATAGAGCACCGCCCTCCGGAGGCGGGTGCGCAGGTTCGAATCCTGCCGGGGGCACTTCGCAAGAAGTGCTTGATCGAGGCCCAGCTCAGCGGATCATCCGCGAGGCTGGGCCTTCGTCATGTTCCGGGCCCGGTAGGGGTGGTGGTGCCCGGTGGGACCGCGGCCGGGTGCGGTGGCAGGATGCGGCCATGACCTCGGAACCGGATGGATTCCCCGTCGCCACTGTCCGGATGACCGCGCGGGCGGACGGTGTGCCGCTCGCGTTCGGCTGGGACGAGCGGGCCCGGATCAACGTGCGCAGCCTCGGGGGTGAGGTCGTCGTCGAGGCGGACGCCGCGGGACTGCGGACGCTCGCCGCCCATCTGCTGGCGCTGGCGGCGGACGGCACTCCCGACGGCAGCCACCTGCATCTCGAAGCCGGGCACGGCCTGGTCGAGGGCTCGGTCGGCCTGGTCCTGGAGCGGGACGACGAGGCGTAGGGCGGCGCCGGTACGACGGGCCGGCCGCGCGCTCACCTGCCTTCAGTGCGCCTCCCCCGACGCCGGGTTGCCCCCACGGGACCGCCGTACTCCGTCCGACCGGACGTAACGGCCCGTTCCCGGGGCCGGGGGGCGGAGCGGGGATGATGGCGGCGAGGCCTTCCCCGGCGGGAGTGCCGCTGGAGGAGCGCCGCAGGAGGAGTGCCGTGCAGATCAGCTACGTGTGCGAGCCCGGCGCCGTCGGGCCCGACGGCGGTGCCAACGAGGACGTGGTGGCGGCGGCCGGGCGGTTCGTCGTGGTGCTGGACGGGGCCACGACCAGTGGGCTGCCGACCGGGTGCGTGCACGATGTCCGTTGGCTGGCCGGGCGGTTGGCGTGGGCGCTGGCGGGGGTGCTGACCGAGCGGCCGGGGCTGGACCTGCGGGAGGTGCTGCGGGAGGGGATCGTCCGGACCCGCGGGCTGCACCCCGGCTGCGACCTGGCGAACCCGGAGAGTCCGTCGGCCACGGTCGCGCTGGTGCGCGAGCACGACGGCCGGCTGGACTGTCTGACGCTGGCGGACTCCCCCGTGGTGGTGGAGACCCACGACGGCGCGCTGACCACGGTGGTCGACGACCGGCTCGACCGGCTGCCGCCGATGGACCGGGAGACGGCGGGCCGGCTGCGCAACACCGACGCGGGGTTCTGGGTGGCGGGCACCCGGCCCGAGGCGGCCGACCGGGCGGTGACGGTCAGCTTCAGGACGGCCGAGGTACGCAGCTTCGCGCTGCTCAGCGACGGTGTCTCCCGCCTGGTCGAGCGCTTCGGGTGGAGCTGGGAACAGCTGCTGCGGACGCTGGAGAAGCAGGGCCCGGCCCATCTGGTCCGGTCGGTCCGGGAGGCCGAACTCGCGATGGCCGAGGGGAGTTTCCGGGGCAAGCGGCACGACGACGCGACCGTGGTGTTCGGTCTGCCGGTGGCCGGCTGATCCCCGCTCAGCCGGCCGCGGTCGGGTTCTGCTGGGCCGGGGTCGAGCTCGGCGGGGCCGGGGCCGGGGCCGGGGAGGGGACGGCGGGCATGGAGGCCTTGACCGCCTCGGTGTACAGGTCGCCGATGGTCCGGCCGAAGGTGGCGCTGTAGGAGGTGTCGGCGGTGTCGCCGCCCTGCTGGTAGCCGCCGATCACGCCGATCACCTGGCCGCTGGCGGTGTCGATCCACGGCCCGCCGCTGGTGCCGCCGGGGAACGACGGGCAGTCGACGCGGCGCTGGTGGGTGTCCTCGCGCTCGGTGGCGTTGGTGCACAGGAGCGGCTCCTCGCCGCCGTCGGGGTAACCGTAGAGGCGGACCTTGGTGGTGGCGCCGGCGTCGAGGCCGAGCGGGTTGCCGCCGACCACGTCCTCGATCTGCCGGCCGCCCTGGGGGGCGATCTGGAGGATGGCGAAGTCCTCGTCCTCGTCCTCGTCCTGGCTCCAGCCGTCGGTGGTGAACACCTTGGTCACCTGCCAACTGCCGTACGGCGCCTTGCCGTCGCGGTAGCCGGGGACGAAGCGCAGGCCGTCGGAGCCGGCCACGCAGTGCGCGGCGGTGAGGACCAGGTTCTTGGTGATGCTGTGGATGACGCTGGCCGAGCAGGAGTGGTGGCCGGCCGTGATCGAGCCGGTGAAGAGCGCGCCGACCCGGTCGGCCTCGCTTCCGGCCTCGGCGGTGCCGGTGCTGCCGTCGCCGCGGTAGAGGGTGGCCTGCTCGCCCTGGTGCTCGGAGCCCGCGGACGGGCCGGTGCCGGCCCGGGGGGCCGCGTCGGAGGGGTCGGTGGCGGCCTCGCCGGAGGCCTCGGCGCCGGATGACGGGTCGGCGGACGCCGGCGGCGCGGTGGACGCGTCGTCGGCGGGCCCGGCGGCCGGGGTGGCCGCGGCCGTCACGGTGGCGGCCGGGGCGGGGCGCCGGCTGGCGGCGGTGACCTGCGAGGCCAGGGTGTTGCCGCCGACGACGGCGCCCGCGAGTCCGAGCGCCAGCAGGGAGGTGACGGCGACCGGGCGGCGCACGCGCCGGCGAACCTCGTGCTGACGGCCCATCAAGGTCCCCACTCCCGCCCGTCGCGCCCGCGCGCTGTCGGCTCTCCGGTGACGCGCCCCGGGCGGCGCGTACAGTCAAAAATATGGGCGGTCGGCCTGGGAGGAGTGTGATCCGCCCCTGTGAGAGTAGTGAGAATTCGTACCCGGACACGGTAGTGCCCCGCCCGGGGCGTGATCCGGGCGGGGCGACGGCGGGGAGGACGGGGGTCCGGCACGGGCCGCGGTGGGGTTCGGGGCCGTTGCGTGGCGGCCGTCAGGCCAGCACCTGGGCGGTGGCCTCGGCGTCCTTGCCGGTGGCCTCGCCGGGGGCCGGGCGGTGGTCGATCAGGAAGAAGGCGATCACGGCCGCGCCGATCAGGATGCCCATCGCGACCGCGGTGGCGACCGCGTAGCCGTGCACTGCGCCCTGGGACTGGACCAGCGGATCGGCGGCGTTGCGGGTGGCCAGGTAGGTGGTGGTGACGCTGGCCGCGATGGTGTTCAGCAGCGCGACCCCGATCGAGCCGCCGACCTGCTGGGCGGAGTTGATGGTGGCGGAGGCCGCGCCGGCCTCGTTGGGGGCGACGCCGAGGGTGGCCAGGCTCATGGACGGCATGAACACCAGGCCCATGCCGAGGCCGAGCAGCAGTTCGGCGGGCAGCACCAGGCCGGCGTACGGGCTGTCGACCTTCATCTGGGTCAGCCAGGCCATGCCGGCGGCGGCCAGCAGCAGTCCGGGGACGATCAGGTTGCGGGACGGGATCCTGGTCATCAGCCGGGCCGCGATGCCGGTCGAGCTGATGATGATCGCGCCGACCATCGGCAGGAAGGCGACGCCCGCCAGGACCGGCGAGTATCCCTTCACCACCTGCAGGTAGTAGGTCAGGAAGAGGAACAGGCCGAACATCCCGACCACCGCGAGCCCGACCGCGAGGGCGGCGCCGCCGCGGTTGCGGTCGCCGACGATGTGGGTCGGCAGCAGGGCGTTGGGGGTCCGCCGCTCGACCAGCGCGAAGATCGCCAGCAGGGCGATGCCGCCGAGCAGGCAGGTCAGCACCAGCCAGTCGCCCCAGCCGCGCGACTCGGCCTCGGAGGTGCCGTAGACGATCGCCAGCAGGCCGCCGCAGCCGAGGAACGCGCCCGGCAGGTCCAGCTTGACCCGGTGGCCCTTGTCGATGTGGTCGCGCTTGAGCAGGTAGAAGGCGGCGAAGGCGGCGCCGATCGCGATCGGCACGTTGACGAACAGGCACCAGCGCCAGGTCAGGTACTCGGTGAGCAGGCCGCCGACCAGCAGGCCGATGCCGGCTCCGGCACCGGCGATGGCGCCGAAGACGCCGAAGGCGGTGGCGCGTTCCCTGGGGTCGGAGAAGGTGTTGGACAGCAGGGACAGCGCGGAGGGCGCGAGGATCGCGCCGAAAGCGCCCTGCAGGGCGCGGGCGGCGAACAGCATGGTGGGGTCGACGGCGAAGCCGCCGATCGCGGACGCCACCGCGAAGCCGAGCAGACCGATGGTGAAGGTCCGTTTGCGGCCGAAGAGGTCGCCGAGCCGGCCGCCGAGCAGCAGCAGACCGCCGAAGGCGAGGGTGTAGGCGGTGATCACCCATTGGCGGTCGCCGTCGGATATGCCCAGGTCCTTCTGCGCCGAGGGAAGTGCGATGTTCACGATGGTCGCGTCGAGGACGATCATCAGCTGGGCGATCGCGATCACTGCCAGCGCCCACCAGCGGCGCGGATCCGCCGCCTGGACGTCTGGGGTGGGCTGAGATGACACCGTGGGCCGCCTTCCGGAGGGGAACTGGGCTGGGGCGCACGCAAACGCTCTCTCCAGAAAAGCCCTCGGGGCGGCGATCGGCAAGGAGATTCAGACGTAAATGATGGAGTTTGTATAGTTTTGGTACCAAAGTCCGATATTGACCGGTCCGGGAATATCCGCGCCGGACGGCCGTGCGGCGGCGGGGGCGCCCCGGACCGGGCCGCCCCCACCGCCCGCGCTCACAGCGCCCCGAGCTCCGCGACCAGGTCGTCCAGGCCCAGCGAGCCCTGCGACAGCGCGGCCATGTGCCACGCCTTGGGGTCGAACTCCTCGCCGCGCGCCTCGGCGGCGGCGCGGGCGGCGGCCCGGCCCTGCAGCCAGGCCCGCTCGCCGAGCTTGTAGCCGATCGCCTGGCCGGGCAGGCCCAGGTAGCGGATCAGCTCGCTGTCCAGGAACTCGGCGGACAGGCCGCAGTAGCGGCCGAAGAACTCCCGGGCGCCGTCCGGCAGCACCGGCTCGCCGGGCTTGAACGGGGAGTCCTCCGGGAAGTCCAGGCCGACGTGCATGCCGATGTCGACGATGACCCGCAGCGCCCGCATCATCTGGGCGTTGAGGTAGCCCAGCCGGTGGCCGGGGTCGGTGAGGTAGCCGAGCTCGTCCATCAGGCGCTCGGCGTACAGCGCCCAGCCCTCGACGTTGGCGCTGACGCCGCCCAGGGTGACCTGGTACGTGGAGAGCCGGTCGGCCACGTAGGTCCACTGGGCCAGCTGCAGGTGGTGGCCGGGCACGCCCTCGTGGTACCAGGTGGAGACCAGGTCCCAGACCGGGAACGACTCCCGGCCCAGGGTCGGCAGCCAGGTCCGGCCCGGGCGGGAGAAGTCCAGCGAGGGCTGGGTGTAGTACGGGGCGGCGGCGCTGCCGGCCGGGGCCAGCTTCGACTCGACCTTGAGCAGCGGCTCGGCGAGGTCGAAGTGGGTGCCCTGGAGGTCGTTGATGGCCTGGTCCATCAGGCCCTGGAGGTACTCGCGGGCGGCGTCGGCGCCCTTGATGGCCGGCCCGTCGGTCTCCAGCCACTTCATGGCTTCCATCGGGGTCGAGCCCGGGCGGACCTTCTCGGCCTCCACCCGCATCTGCGCCTCGAGGTCGTGGAACTGGCCCCAGGCCCAGCGGTACGCCTCGTCCAGGTCCAGGTCGGCGCCGGTCCAGTAGCGCACCCAGCGGGCGTAGCGCTCGCGGCCGACCGGGTCGGGGGTGCCGGCCGCGCCCGGCCCGTACACCCCGCCCAGCCAGTCGCGGAAGTCGGCCAGCGCGGCGGTGGCCTCGACGGCCGCGCCGGACAGCTGGTCGGCGAGCGGGGCGGGCGCGTCCTGGACGAAGGTGCCGAACCAGCCGCCGGGGACCTCCCCGGCCACCCACTCGTCGATCTGCCCGATCACGGTGGTGACCTGGCGCGGACCGGCGTACAGGCCGCGGGCGGCGCCCTCGGCCAGCGAGCTGCGGTACTGCTCCACCGCGGTGGGCACCTTGGCCAGGCGGCGGGCGATCAGCTGCCAGTCGTGCTCGGTCTCGGTGGGCATCAGGGTGAAGGCCTCGCGCACGTTGTGCAGCGGCGAGCCCAGGTTGCGCAGCGAGCGCAGGTGCTCGCCGGCGTCGTGCACGGCGAGTTCGGCGGTCAGCCGCTCGCGCAGCAGCTTGGCGCAGCGCTGCTCGGCCTCGTCCGGGCCGCCCCGGGCGGCGCCGGCGCTCTCGGCGGCGTCGAGTTCGGCGAGGGTGCGGCGGGCGAGACCGGCGACGGCGTCGCTGCCGGCCGGGGAGAGGTCGGGGAGCCGGTCGTCCTCCGGGTTGAGGCCGAGGTAGATCGCGGTCAGCGGATCGAGCTCGGCGAGGGCGTGCACGTAGGCGTCGGCGACACGGCGCGGGGTGGGGCCGTCTTCGGATTCGGTGATCAGTTCATCAGCCATCCGGCCATCTTTTCGTAGCCGGTCGTGATTTCAAGACCTTCTCGGTCTGGGCTTTCGGCACCCCGGCGCGGTACGTACGGTGCTGACGGACCGTCCGGTGTGGTGGTTTCGGCCGATGCGTCACGGTCCGGGCGTCACGGTCCGGGCGGGGCGGCGGTCGGCGGAGGGGCGGCGCGGGCGCCGCCGGGACCGCCAGGACCGCCAGGACCGGCCCGGGTCCCAGGTCGGCCGACCGGTGGTGAAGCCGTGGAAGCCCAGGCCGATCAGGACCGCGCAGAAGTGCCCGAGGTCGGTGAAGGTGTGCGAGGTGATCAGCGGCACCAGGTAGACGGTCAGCAGCGCGCCGCCGTACAGCAGCCGCCAGCGGCCGGCGAAGCGGTAGGTGAGCACGCCCTGGACGCCGGCCAGGGCGTAGGACACCCCGACGTCGACGGTGTCGGCCATGTTCGCCGGCAGCCGTCCCGAGGCGACGCCCCAGGCGACCACCCCTTCGCTGATCAGGGTGGCCAGGACATGGGCGGTGAGCGCGACGGTGAGCCAGCGGGCGGTCCCCAGCCACCGCTCGGCGGGGACGTGGAACAGGTGGAAAAGCACGACGTAGGACAGGAAGTCGCCCTGCTCGGTCCAGACCGCGCTGGCCAGCAGGGCGTGCACCGGGCGGCTGCCGAGCTGTTCCAGGTTGGTGCTGCGCTTGGTCAGGAACCAGTCCAGGTACCGCGGGTCCATCCGGCTGACGATCAGGCTGGTGATCCCCAGCAGCAGCAGCCAGACGTAGGTGCCGGGCGCCGCCCGGATCCACCGCCACAGGGCCCCGGGCGCCGCCCGGACGGCCGGCCCGAGGGCCGCCCGGCGGGCCTGGTACCGCTCCCGGGCGCTGCGCCGCATCCCGCCGTTCCTCCTCGCTCCGCCGACC
>NZ_JAIZ01000424.1:15943-18795 GCF_000710465.2 Kitasatospora sp. MBT63
GATGCGATGATTCGTCCCGATTCTGACCGATGACCCGCCGACCGGCGCAGCGGCCCGGTACCGCCGCCGTACCGTTCCCGGACCCGGCGGACCCCCTCCGGAAACGGTCACCGGGCCACTACGCTGACCGCCATGGCAGCGCGCTCAGCACCACCCACGGCCACGGCCGGACCGGCCGACCCGCCCGCCCCCGGGAGCGGCCCGGCCGGGGCGGCGGACGGCGGCGCGCCGGACCGGCCCCGGCGGGCCGGGTACCGGCGGCTGCCGGTGCAGCAGCGCAGGGAGCAGCTGATCGCGGTCGCCCTGGAGCTGTTCGGCTCGCGGCCGCCGGAGGAGGTGACCCTGGACGACGTCGCCGAGGCCGCGGGGGCCTCCCGGCCGCTGGTCTACCGGTACTTCGCGGGCGGCAAGCAGCAGCTGTACGAGGCGGCGCTGCGGACCGCCGCCGAGGAGCTGACCGGCCGGTTCAAGGTGCCCGCCCGGGGTACGCCGACCGAGCAGCTGGCGGCGGTGCTGGACCGCTACTTCGACTTCGTCGCCGAGCACGACGCCGGGTACGGCGCGCTGCTGCGCGGGGGCTCGGTGGTGGAGACGGCGCGCACCTCCGCGATCGTGGACGAGGTGCGGCGGGCCGCGCTGCGGCGCACCCTGCGGCACCTGGGGGTGCGCGAGGCCGGGCCGCGGCTGACGCTGCTGGTGCGCTCGTGGATCTCGGTGGTGGAGGCCTCGGCGCTGAGCTGGCTGGACGAGGGGCGGCAGATCCCGCCGGACTCGCTGCGGGACTGGCTGGTCGACCAGTTCGTGGCGATGAGCGCGGCGACGGCGGGCCACGATCCGCAGACGGCCGGGATGCTGGCCGGGCTGCTGGAGCTGGAGGCACCGGGCGGGCCGGCGCGGGCGATGGCGGAGCGGGTGCGGGCGCTGGCGGACGGGATCCACGGCGGTCGGACGGCGGGCGGGGACGCGGGGTAGCCGGCGGGGTGGACCCGGACCCCGTGCCTGGGTCGGGTCGGTCACCTGCCGGCGGGCGGCCGGACCGGTCGGGCCGGCGGCCGGCTCAGGCCTTGCCGAGCACCTGCCGCTGCCTGCCGAGCCCCTCGACCTCCAGCTCGACCACGTCGGACGGGCGCAGGAACGGGGTGCCCGGGTGGCCGAGCGTCACGCCCGCGGGGGTGCCGGTGATGATCACGTCGCCCGGCTCCAGCACCATGAAGTGGCTCAGGTAGCGGACGATCTCCAGCACCGGGAAGACCATCTCGGCGGTGCTGCCGTCCTGCCGGAGCTGCCCGTTGACCCAGAGCTTCAGGCTCAGCGCCTGCGGGTCGCCGACCTCGTCCGGGGTGACCAGCCAGGGCCCGAGCGGGGTGAAGGTCTCGGCGGACTTGCCCTTGTCCCACTGGCCGCCGCGCTCGAACTGGAAGGCCCGCTCGGTCACGTCGTTGACCGCCGCGTACCCGGCGATCACCTCGGCGGCCTGCCGGTGGTCGTCCAGGTAGCGGGCGGTGCGGCCGATCACCACGGCGAGTTCGACCTCGTAGTCGGTCTTCTCGCTGCCCCGCGGCACCAGCACCTCGTCCTGCGGGCCGACCACGGTGTTGCTCGGCTTGAGGAACACCACCGGCTCGGTGGGGAGCTGCGCGCCGGCCTCGGCGGCGTGGTCGCGGTAGTTGAGGCCGATCCCGACCACCTTGCCCGGCCGGGCCACCGGGGCGCCGGTGCGCTGCCCGGTGAGGTCCACCCGGGGCAGCTCGCCGGCCTCGACGGCGGCGGCCAGGGCCGCGCGGTCCAGGCCCGCCAGGAAGGCGCCGTCGATGTCCGCGGTGTGCTCGGAGAGGTCGTACGCGGCGCCGTCGCGGCCCAGCACGACCGGACGCTCGGCGCCCGCGGGGCCCACACGGAGGAGCTTCACTTGCCCATCACCACCTGGTTCGTCGCATCTCGACGGGTAGGTGATACACCTCGCCCGTCCTATGCCTCTGAGGTATATCAACGGCCTGGCCTGCGAACCAGTGGCCGGGGCTCGGCGAATTCCTATCAATCCGTACAGGCTGCCGGGGCCCGGAATCGGGTGGCCGTACCCTTGACAACCGGCCGCGGGACCCCGGGCGGGGTCCGCTCAGGTCTCGCGCTGCGGCCGGTACTCCTGCTCCGGGACGCCGAAGGTCCAGGCCACCCCGGCCCGCGCGGTCCGGGTGGACGGCGGGACCCGCAGCCAGTACGTGCGGAAGGTGCCGTCCGGCTCGGCGGTGGAGTTGACCACCTCGACCATCACCACGGGCTCGTCGTCCGGCAGCTGGATCCGCCACAGCACCCCGGTGGCGTCCCGGTGCAGCGGCTCGGCGCCGGAGTCGGCCAGGTAGCGCTCGTAGCCGTAGAACTCCAGCATCACCCGGCGCAGTTCGGCGTTCTCCTCGGTGCGGATCCGCTCCGGGGTGACGGCGGCCAGTTCGGCCAGGAAGCCGGGCGGCACCGGCATGCCGCGCCAGGCGTGCAGGGCGAAGCCGTCCGGGTAGGCGAGCGCCGGGCCGTCCGCGCGGTCGAGCCGGCCCGCCTCGTCGCGGTGCAGCTCCACGGGGCGTTCGCTGACCAGTGCCACGCCCTCGTACGGCCACCACCAGCCGGCGCCGCGGGCGATCTCGGCGAGCGGTGCCAGCGGGTGCGGTCCGTCCAGCGCGCCGGCGGCGTCGAAGGCCGCCAGCCAGGCGGCGTCGTGCGGGCCGAGCACGCCGTCCAGCAGGGCGAGCCGGGCGGCGGAGCGCACGGTGCGGGCCGCATCCCGGGCGGCCGGCGGCTCGTCGTCGGCGGGGTCGGGCGCGAGCCGGTCGAGCACCGCGTCCCGGATCCGGGCGGCC
>NZ_JAIZ01000425.1:0-23361 GCF_000710465.2 Kitasatospora sp. MBT63
CACCACCGCCACCGCCACCGCCACCGCCACCGCCACCACCACCGCCACCGCCACCACCACCGTGACCGTGACCGTCCCGGCGGCCGTGCCGGTCCCCTCCCCCGCTCCCGCGGCGGTCGTCGAGCACGAGGTCGCGGCGGGCTCCTGACGAAGCCGGCGCCGCAGGCAGCGGACACAGCAGCAGGCCCCGCACCCTGGACCGGGTGCGGGGCCTGCGGCGTTCGCGCGGTGGGCGCCGGATCAGCGCTTGCAGACCTGCGGCAACGAGTAGGTGGGGCAACTGCCGTCCGGGTTGCGCAGGTTGTGCGCGTACCAGGCCATCTGGCCCCAGGTGTTGCGGGCCGGGTCGGCCGGCATGAAGCGGTCGACGGTGGCCGAGCCGGCCATCGAGAAGAACAGCGCCAGTCCGCACAGGACCGCACCGCTGACCCGCAGGCCCGGGACGCCCGCCAGCCGCTCGGCCGCCCGGCCGGTGCGGGGCCGCTCGCCCAGCCGGCGCACAGCCAGGTAGCAGGCCAGCCCCGCCAGGACCAGCAGGCAGTACAGCAGCTCCTCCGAGGTCCGCGGGTACAGCTGCACCGCGCCGTCGCGCTCCATGTGCGAGGCGAACCAGTAGCGCAGGCCGAAGGCCCCGAGCACGGAGAAGGCCGCCAGCTGCACCGCGGGCTGGTCGGAGCCGAGCCACAGCGCGGTCACCAGACCGGCCAGCAGCAGGACGGCGAACGCCCCGACGCCGGCGAGCTCGCCCGGGACCGGCCACGGCCCGCTGCCGACCGCGCCGGGCATGTCCCCCTGCCACATCAGGAAGTAGGCGGGGTCCACCCCGGTGTCGAAGTACATGTAGGTGTCGGGTGTCCCCGAGCCGGCCAGCAGTCGCAGCAGGTACGAGCCGCTCACCACCAGGAAGACCGCCCCGGTGGTGGCGAGCAGCAGCAGCGCCCGCCCCATCACGGGCCATCCCTCGCGCCAGGTCTTGACCAGGGTGAGGGCCAGGCAGGCGAACACCCCGGGCGCGGACCAGACGAACCAGCCGGAGTAGAGCAGGAACAGCCCGGACAGTCCCAGGCCGAAGAGCAGGCCCTGGAGGATGGCCTTCGGCGCCGACAGCCGCGAGGCGTTCAGCATCCCGGTCAGCAGCCGCGCGAGCAGCGGGACGAGGACGATCAGGACGACGTCGGCGTACGGCTTCACCGCGTTGAGGATCGGGTAGCTCGCCACCACGCCCACCCCGAGCGCCCACAGCGGCGGGAGGACGAGCCGCCAGGCGAGGTAGGCGGCGGGCCCGGCCAGCGCGACGATCAGCAGCGTGAGGATCTTCAGCGCCGCCCCGGGCCGGCCGGGGTTGAGGTGCTCGGTCCACCAGGCCATCAGGTGGGGGAAGATCGGCGGGTAGACGCTGGAGATCGGCTTGCCCTGGAGCAGGCCCATGGCCCAGGTCTGCACCTGCCCGGCGTCACCGCCGTCGCCGTTGAGCGGCCACGCCGTTCCCCGCAGTGCGACTGCGATACCGCCGGCGTAGAGGCCGGTCGCCAGGCCGGCCAGCGATCCGCAGGCCACCCGGAGGGCCGGCGTGCGGGCACCCCAGCGGCTCAGGGTCCACAGCAGGGAGGCGATCACGACGAAGGCCAGCAGGAACCGGAGCTGCAGCGCCGCCAGCCCGCTGACCTGCCCGATCCGCGTCATCGGGTTGACGTGGATCCGCATGGACAGCCAGGTGAAGGCCAGCGCGACCACGACACCGGACAACGCCTCGGCCCCGGTCAGTGTGAGGCGGGCGAACCACGAGGTCCGCCGCCTGACCGGGGCCGGGCGTATGGCCGTCGGCTCGGCGGCCGTGACAATCGTTTGCATGACCTCGGTCTCCGAACCTGGTGAGAGCTGCGCGCGGGTGGTGCGGCCGGCTACTGGCCGACCTTTTCGGACTCGGCCGCGGGCCGGCCCTCGACCTCGCCGAGGCGCTCCGCGTTGGCCCGCTGGCCGTCGTTGACGGCGATGGCGCGGGCCAGGTCGGTGAGCTTGGCCTCCAGCGAGCGGAAGCGCATGAAGGTGTTGAGGGTCATGAAGGCCATCGCGACGACCAGCAGGTACAGCACCAGGTCGGCGCCGCGGCCGACGCCGAGCTGGTTGGCCACCCAGTTGACGTCCTGGGGACGGAACACCGCGTACACGTTGGCGACCACGAACGCCGCGAAGGCCATCCGCTTCCAGGCCCGGGTGTGCGCGGCGTCCCACCGGCGCACGAACATCAGCACGAGGATGCCGGTCCCGGCCAGCAGCAGCAGCTGGATCCAGATGTACTTCATTTGCGCGCACGCTCCCGGAGCGAGATGTCGAAGAGGATGTTGACGCCGTTGATCAGGGACTGGCCCTTGGACCGGGAGTACTCGGTGTAAAGAATGTCCACCGGCACCTCGGCCACCCGCAGCCCGGAGGACGCGAGGAAGGCCACCAGCTCGGAGGCGTGGGCCATGCCGTTCATGGTGATCCGGACCTTGGCGGCCGCGGTCCGGTTCAGGACCCGCAGGCCGTTGTGGGAGTCCGTCAGGTTGAGCTTGCGGGCGGTGGGGCTGAGCGTGGCGGCGGTGCGCAGCACGACCCGCTTGATCCACGGGACCTCGCCGGTCTGCTCGATGAAGCGCGAGCCGAGGATCACGTCGGCTTCGTCGGCGCGCAGCAGCGCGACCATCTTCTCCACGTCCGGCGTCTGGTGCTGGCCGTCCGCGTCGAAGGTGGCGAAGTACTGGGCGCCGGGCTGCTTGAGCGCGTAGGCGAGGCCGGTCTGCAGGGCGGCGCCCTGGCCGAGGTTGACCGGGTGGCGCACCAGGTGGGCGCCGGTGGTCATGATGTGCTCGGAGGAGTTGTCGGTGCTGCCGTCGTCCACCACCACGATGTTGGGGAACACCTTGCGGGCGTTCTCCACTACGTCGGCGATGACGGTTCCCTCGTTGTAGGCCGGGATGACCAGCCACACGTCGTCATAGTCGGACATCGTTGCTCCATGCTGCAGCCCCTGGCCGCAAGGTAGAGATGGGGAGAGGACGGGCGGCACGAAGGCCCCCGCGGGTCACGCCGAGTCCACGAGTGTGGTGCGGCGCGGGTCGCCCGCGATGGTGTTCCCGCTGTCGGGACGGGCCCGGAGGAAGGTTAGCCAGAGCGCCGACGCCATCGCCAGCGCGGCGGTCAGCGAGCCCGCGGTGTAGGCCAGGCAGACCCGGGTGGCGACCTCGCCCGGCAGCAGCGTGACGCCGAGCAGGACCAGGGTGGCGAGGACCCAGCAGAGCAGCTGGATCCCGTGCCGGTGGAGCACCATCAGGGCCTGGCCGAGCACCATGGCCAGCATGTAGCAGAGGGTACCGGCCGACATCCAGAAGAAGTCCGCCCGGCCCAGCACGTCCTGGGCGCCGAACAGCACCCGGATCAGCCAGGGGCCGAGGAAGGTGGCCGGCACGCCGCCGAGCGCGCCCAGCGCCGTGACCACCAGACAGGTGCGGGCCAGCAGCTTGGAGAAGGCGCCCCGGTCGCCCGCCGCGGCGGCGGTGGACAGCCCGGACAGCAGCGAGGCCTGGAGCGAGCCGAAGACGAACAGCGGCACCCGGGCCAGCACGATCGCGTTCAGCAGGCCGGCCACCAGCGCGCCGTCGGCGGGGGCGAGCAGCTTGGTGCTGACCACCGCCGCGTTGACCACGACCTGGGAGAGCAGGGTGGAGCAGACCAGCGGGACCAGGCCCGCCACCAGCACCCGCCAGGCGGGCGCCGTCCCGCGCTCGATCCCGCCGAGGACCGGGCGCAGGGTCAGGAGCACGGAGACCAGCGGCGCGGCGGTGAGGATCAGCGCGTAGGCCAGCGGGGAGCGGACGCCGGCCAGCGCGAAGGCGACCGCGAGCGCGATCCGCAGACCGCCGTCGATGCCCAGCTGCATGCCGTACGGGCCGAAGCGGCCGAGGCCGGCCAGCACACCGCGGGTGACGTTGCCGGCCGCCATCGCGGCGAAGGCGAGACCGAGCGCCGCGACCATGTCGAGGCGCCCGTTGAAGAAGGTGTCGGCCAAGGGGCGGGCGGCGGCGGCGAGGCCGGCCGCCAGTACCGCGAGCAGGCCGGCGGTGAGCATCAGCGTGCGGCGGACCAGTCCGCTGACGCCCTGCTCGGCGACCCGCTGCGCGGCGACCAGCCTGGTGAGTTCCTGCTCGACCGGGAAGAACAGTCCGAGCCCGACCGACATCAGGATCGTCCACAGTACCGAGACGGATGCCATGTCGTCGGTGGCCAGGCCGTGGCCGGCCGCCATCAGGTGGATGTAGGAGGCCGCTCCGAGCACGACCGTGCCGCCGACCACCAGCTGGGTGCCCGGCGGCAGGGTGTTGAGCAGCTTCGCCAGCGGCGAGGGTCTCCGCGCAGCCGCGGTGGCCGACTTGGTCACGACTGCTGCGCGGCCTTCACCTTGAGCGGCTCCCACCAGGCGCGGTTGTCGCGGTACCAGGCGATCGTGGAGGCGAGGCCCTCCTCGAAGCGGACCTGCGGCTCGTAGCCGAGCTCCTCGCGGATCTTGGTGATGTCGAGCGAGTAGCGCAGGTCGTGGCCCTTGCGGTCCTGGACCCGGTCGACCATGTCCCAGCCGGCGCCGGCCGCGTCCAGCAGCAGGCCGGTGAGCTCCTTGTTGGTCAGCTCGACGCCGCCGCCGATGTTGTAGACCTGGCCGGCCCGGCCCTTGTGCAGGGCGAGCTCGATGCCGCGGCAGTGGTCCGAGACGTGCAGCCAGTCGCGGATGTTGCCGCCGTCGCCGTACAGCGGGACGCGCTTGCCGTCGATCAGGTTGGTGGTGAAGAGCGGGATGACCTTCTCGGGGAACTGGTACGGCCCGTAGTTGTTGGAGCAGCGGGTGACCACCACGTCCATGCCGTGGGTGCGGTGGTAGGCCAGCGCCAGCAGGTCGGAGCCCGCCTTGGAGGAGGAGTACGGGGAGTTCGGCGCGAGCGGCCACTCCTCGGTCCAGGAACCCTCGGTGATCGAGCCGTAGACCTCGTCGGTGGACACGTGCACGAAGCGGCCGACGCCGTGCTTGCGGGCCGCGTCCAGCAGCACCTGGGTGCCGACCACGTTGGTCATCACGAACGGGCCGGCGCCCGCGATCGAGCGGTCGACGTGCGACTCGGCGGCGAAGTGGACCACCGCGTCGTGACCGGGCATCACCTGGTCGACGGCGTCCACGTCGCAGATGTCGCCGCGCACGAAGCTGTAGCCGGCGTGCCCGGCGACCGGGGCGAGGTTCTCCTCGACACCGGAGTAGGTCAGCTTGTCGAAGACCGTGATGGCCGCCGTCGGGTCGGCCGACAGAACCGAACGGACGAACTGGGAGCCGATGAAACCGGCGCCGCCGGTGACGAGAATGCGCATAGTGCGTCGAGTCTAGCGTCCCCCCCGAACGGCCCCCCACCGCCCCGGCCGCAGGGCGGCGGGTGGGTTATGAGGCTGCTGCGCCGCCACGTAAGGTGACCCCCATGCGTGGCATCCTCCTTGCGGGCGGCACCGGTTCCCGCCTCTGGCCGCTGACTCGGGCCGTCTCGAAGCAACTGCTCCCGGTGTTCGACAAGCCGATGATCTACTACCCGCTGTCGACCCTCGTCATGGCGGGGATCCGCGAGATCCTGATCATCACCACCCCGCAGGACCAGGAGCAGTTCCAGCGTCTGCTCGGTGACGGCTCCCAGCTCGGCCTCGACCTGCAGTACGCCGTCCAGGAGCGGCCCGAGGGCATCGCCCAGGCCTTCGTCCTCGGCGCGGACTTCATCGGTGACCAGCCGGTCGCGCTGATCCTCGGCGACAACATCTTCCACGGCAGCGGTCTCGGCACCCGCCTCGCCGAGCGCACCGACCCCAAGGGCGGCCTGGTGTTCGCCTACCCGGTGGCCGACCCGACCGCGTACGGCGTGGTCGAGTTCGACGACGCCGGCCAGGTCATCTCGATCGAGGAGAAGCCGGTCCGGCCGAAGTCCCGCTACGCGGTGCCGGGTCTGTACTTCTACGACAACCGTGTGGTGGAGATCGCACGCACCATCACCCCCAGCGCGCGCGGCGAGCTGGAGATCACCGCGGTGAACGACGCCTACCTCCAGGCCGGCGAGCTGCAGGTGACCGTCCTCGACCGCGGCACCGCCTGGCTGGACACCGGCACGTTCGTGTCGATGGTGCAGGCCTCGGAGTTCGTCCGGGTCATCGAGGAGCGGCAGGGCTTCAAGATCGGGTGCGTCGAGGAGACCGCCTGGCGGGCCGGGTTCGTCTCCGACGACGAACTGCGCGCGCTCGCCGAGCCGCTGCTCAAGAGCGGCTACGGCCAGTACCTGCTGGACCTGCTGGACGAGGAGGACGGCAAGTGAAGTTCCGCGAGCTCTCGATCGAGGGCGCCTGGGAGATCACCCCGCAGCTGCACGGCGACCCGCGCGGGCTGTTCATGGAGTGGTACCGCTTCGACCACCTGGCGGAGGTCGTCGGGCACCCGCTGCGGATGGCGCAGGCCAACCTCTCGGTGTCGGCCAAGGACGTCGTGCGCGGCATCCACTTCGCCGACGTGCCCCCCGGTCAGGCCAAGTACGTGACCTGCGTGCGCGGTGCGGTGCTGGACGTCGTGGTGGACCTGCGGCTGGGCTCCCCCACCTTCGGGAAGTGGGAGTTCGTCCGGCTCGACGACGTCGACCGGCGCGCGGTGTACATCTCCGAGGGCCTCGGCCACGGCTTCTGCGCGCTGAGCGACGACGCCACCCTGAGCTACGTCTGCTCCGAGACCTACAACCCGACCGGCGAGCACGCGGTGCACCCGCTCGACCCGGAGCTCGGCATCGAGTGGCCGGCCGGCACCCCGCAGCTGTCCGCCCGCGACGCGGCGGCGCCCTCGCTGGCCGAGGCCCTCGCCACCGGCCTGCTGCCGGACTACGAGGAGTGCCTGCGGTACCGCAAGGCCCTGAGCGACCGCTGATCCCCCGCCCCGTCCACCGCGAAACCCAGGTGCCCAGTTCATGACCACTCTCGACATCATGCTGCCCTACTACGGCGATGTCTCCCTGATGCAGACCGCCGTACGCAGCATCCTGGCCCAGAGCGACCCGAACTGGCGCCTGACCGTGGTGGACGACGGCAAGGAGCCCGACGTCCCCGGCTGGTTCGCCGAGCTCGGTGACGACCGGGTCTCCTACCAGCGCAACGAGCAGAACCTCGGCGTCACCGGCAACTACCGCAAGTGCCTGGGCCTGGTCCGCGAAGAGCACTTCGTGATGATGGGCACCGACGACGTGATGCTCCCCGAGTACGTCGCCACCGTGCGGGCCGCGCTGGCCGCCGAGCCGGGCATCGGCATGGTCCAGCCCGGTGTCCGGGTGATCGACGGCGCCGGGCAGCCCTCCGACGGACTGGTCGACCAGGCCAAGCGGCGGCTGTACGCGCCCAAGGTCGACGGCACCCTGGTGATGGGGGGCGAGGAGCTGGCGACCAGCCTGCTGCGCGGCAACTGGCTGTTCTTCCCCTCCATCTGCTGGCGCACCGAGGCCGTCCGTGCGGCCGGCTTCCGGGACAACCTGGAGGTCACCCAGGACCTGGCCCTGGTGATCGACCTGCTGCAGGCCGGCGAGCGGATGCTGATCTCCGACACGGTGTGCTTCCAGTACCGCCGGCACGCCGTCTCGATCTCCTCCAAGCAGGCGTTCACGGGCGCCCGGTTCACCGAGGCCAACCGCTTCTTCATGGAGGTCGCGGACCGTCTGGACCAGCACGGCTGGCCGGGCGCCGCCAAGGCCTCCCGCCGGCACCTGTCCTCCCGGATCCACGCCCTGACCATGGTGCCCGGCGCGCTGAAGGCCAAGCAGAGCGGCGGCGCCCGGACCATGCTGCGGCACGTCGCCGGCACCGACCCGCGCTGATCCGCGCGGGCCGCCCGCCGGGCCCGGCCGCACCCGTACCAGACCCGACCGACTCGCACCCCGGAGCCATCGAGATGTCCGTCACCAGCCAGACCCTGCCGCGCGTGGCCGTCCTCGGCGGCACCGGCTTCATCGGCCGGGAGATCTGCACCGCGCTCGCCGGGCGCGGGCACCACCTGCTGACCATCGCCCGTAAGGAGCCGGCCCGCCCGCTGCCCGGCACCTTCGCCCGGTTCGACCTCACCGAGGACTCCGAGGCCGACCTCGCCGCGCTGCTGACCGCCGAGCGGATCGACGTCGTGGTGAACGCGGCCGGCGGCATGTGGGGCCTGACCGACGAGCAGATGGTCGGTGCCAACGTCGGCATGGTGACCCGGCTGCTCAAGGCGCTGGAGTCGATGCCGCAGGCGCCGCGCCTGGTGCACCTGGGCACCGTCCACGAGTACGGGCTGTGCCCGGTGGGCGTCAGCCTCGCCGAGGACAGCGAGCCGCACCCGTCGATGGTCTACGGGCAGCTGAAGCTGCAGGCCACCGAGCTGATCGCGGAGGCGGTGCGGACCCGGGGCCTGGACGCCGTGGTGCTGCGGCTGGGCAACGTGGTGGGGGCCGGCCAGCCCGCGCACAGCCTGCTCGGTGTGATGGCGGCCAAGCTCGCCGCCGCCCGGGCCGAGGGCGTGACCGCCGAGCTTTCGCTCGCCCCGCTCACCGCCCAGCGCGACTTCGTCGACCTGGCCGACACCGTGGACGCCGTGGTGGCCGCGCTGGACGGCCGGACGCTCTCGCCGGTCCTCAACATCGGCACCGGATCCGCGACCTCCGCCCGGGAGACCGTGGAGGCGCTGATCGCGGTCAGCGGCGTGCCCGCCGAGATCACCGAGGTGCCGGCGCCCGAGGGCAGCGGGCCGGAGACCGAGTGGCAGCAGCTGGACATCTCCGCGGCACGGGTGGAGCTGGACTGGGCCCCTTCCCGCGATCTGGAGGCCTCCGTCCGCGCCCTGTGGTCGGCCGTCTGAGCCCGCTCTCCCGCCCCGCCCGGCGGGGAACGCGAAACGGCCGAGGGGCCCGTGCCGGTGCACGGGCCCCTCGGCCGTTGTCGTGGTGGCTCAGTGGCCGGGTGTCCGGTCGACCAGGGTCACCGTCATGTCGGCCAGCCGGTGCACCTCGGTCACGGTGTACGCGCTCTTGATCGCGTCCACCTCGTTCTTCGGGAAGGTGGGGAACGGGTTGTCCGCCTCCACGCCCAGGGTGACCACCCACAGCCGCGGCTCGCTGCCCAGGCACTTGACCGGCTCGGCGCAGAACGTCGCCCAGATGTCGTTGCGGTCGATGGCGGTCTCCTGGACGAAGACGTCCCGCATCTTGATCGACTTCGGCAGTTCGGAGCCGACGCCGTAGTCGACCGAGCGGTAGGCCACCGGTCCGTGCAGGTAGACCACGCCGTCCCCGGGCCGGTAGCCCGCCTCCAGGATCCTGGCCGCGCCGCGGAAGTCCACGGTGTGGGTGGAGAGCCCGTACGGCGGCGGCGCCGGGTAGGTGAACCAGTCGTGGGAGCCGACCGTCCGCATGAAGCCCTGGTCCGGGCCCGCCAGCAGCGCGAGACCCACCAGGACCCCGGCGCCGAGCTTGCGCGGCCGCACGGCCGCGATGCCGGCACCGGCCAGCACCGCCCAGGCGGGCAGCGTGAACAGCACGTAGCGGGCCAGCCAGTAGGACACCTGGCCCTCGGTCGAGGCCACCCAGACCGCGGCGATCGGGACCGCCCCCATCAGGGCGAACTCCAGGGCCGGCAGCCGGCCCCGGCGCCAGGCCAGCGGGAGCCCGGCACAGATCAGGATCGCCACGCCGACCATGGTGCCGGCGAACAGCCCCGGCCAGATGGTGGGCAGGTCCTGGTAGGTCGGCCGGAACAGCCAGTTCAGCTGCCGGCCCACCTGACGGTCCCCGAGCCGGACCACCGGCAGGGTGCACGCCACCGCGGCCAGCGCGGCCGGCACGAACCCGACCAGGTACCGCGGCCTGCGCTCGGCGACGGTCCGGATCAGCACCACCACGCCGTGCCCGCCGAGGAAGACCAGGGACACCAGGTGGAACACCCCGGCGGCGGCCACCGCGGGCGCGTACGCCAGCCAGCGCCACCAGCTCGGCCGGTCCAGGGCCCGCAGCAGCAGCCAGGTCGCCGCCGCGACGAAGAACACCACCAGCGGGTAGGACCGGATGTCGTGCGCGTACCGGGTGACCGCCGGGATCAGCGCGAACACCAGGCCCGAGGTGAGCGCCGCCCAGTTGCCGAACCGCAGCCGGGCGGAGAGCGACACGAACGCGGCCGCACCGGTCATCGCGAGGATGCCCGGGACCCGCATGCTGAACAGCGAGTTGCCGAACACCTCGGTCCAGGCGTGCAGCAGCAGGTAGTACGCGGCGTGCACGGCGTCCACGTTGTGCACGGTCGCGAGGATCTGATGGGTGCTGCGGATCGTCATGGACCAGCTGATCAGCTCGTCCTGGCCCATCTCCGGCGTCGAGGCGCGGTAGGAGACGACGGCCAGGGTCACCAGCGTGGGCCAGATCCAGATGTACCGGACCGCCCAGGCGAGCCGGCCGGCCCGCCGGGTCGCGACCGCACCCGCGGTGGTGGACCCGGCCGGTGCGCCCGTGGACGGGCCCAGAGTGTCCGCGTCGGGACGTGGCATCAGTTATATCCCAGCGTGTTTCGGTGTCGGGCCCGGCGGAGCGGCGCTCGACAGTCAGTGCTTCGGTGCCTGGGGGGTCGAGGACTCGCGCCTCAGGGAGACCATCGAGCGGTCGAGACCGCGCTTGAGCACCTTGGACAGCGGACGCTCCACCAGCCGGTGGATCAGGTAGGCGGTCAGCAGGGCCATCACCAGGGTGACGCCCAGCGCGGCGCGCACGCCGAGGCCGTGGGTCAGCCAGAAGTGGATGGTCGCCCAGCCGGCCTCCTGGTGGATCAGGTACAGCGGGTAGGTGAGCGCACCCGCGACGGTGAGCCACTTCCACTGCATCCAGTTGAACAGGCCGAGTGCGGCCGCCAGGACCAGCGCGAAGGCCAGCGTCATCCCGCCGGCCATCACCTTCCAGGACAGCGGGTGGTGCAGCACCTCGACGTAGATCCGCTGGATCGAGCCGATCCGGGACAGCGCGAGCAGCCAGCTGAACCCGACGATGCCCCACAGCAGCATGTTCTGGCCGAACCGGTACATCAGGAACATGCCGACGCCGGCGATGAAGAACGGCGACTCGTCGGGCATCGCCAGCGTGACCAGCAGCGGCCAGCCCGACGTCGGGGCGAGCACCGCGAGGATGGTCCAGATGCCGCAGAACGCCACCACCTTGCGGTAGGTGAGCCCCATCGCCACGACTATCGCGAAGATCAGGTAGAACCTCAGCTCCGCCCACAGCGTCCAGTACACGCCGTCCACGTGCCGGAAGCCGAGCGCGTTCTGGAGCATGGTGAGGTTGGCCAGCACGGTCTGGGCCCCGAGGCCGTCACCCGCGGTGGTCCTGGCGTACTTCGACATCCCGAGGATCACCAGGGTGCTCAGCCCGATCCCGGCCCAGTAGGCGGGGTAGAGCCGGGTGACCCGGGACACGAAGAACTCCCCGGCGCTCTTGCCCCAGCAGCTCATGCAGATCACGAAGCCGCTGATCACGAAGAACAGCTCGACACCGAGCCAGCCGTAGGCGGCGAGGTGGTTCACCGCGGGGAGGACCTCCCGCGGGGTGACGCCCTGCCAGATGCCGTCGATGCCGACGTAGGCGGTCCAGTGGAACGACAGCACGCTCAGCGCCGCCAGCAGACGCATACCGTCGAGTGCGTACAGACGGGGGCGGCGCGGCGTCTGTCCGTCGCCGGATCCGGCCGCCCGGACACGTGACCGGCGGCCGAATCGTGCCGGCTTCGCCATGGTCGGAGCAGAGGTCATTCCAGCGCGCTTTCGCAGAAGGAGGGCTGAGTCAGCCAGGCTGCGGGGCCGGCGTCGAGGGCGCGGTCCCGGGTTATCGGGAGTCTAGCGGGCCGTCACGGGATCCACGTCGGCGGCCGGACCGGCCAGGTCCGCAGGTCGCCGCCGTCCGGTGCCCGCAACGGGCGAGAGGGGCCCCGCAGTACCTCTCGGTACTGCGGGGCCCCTCTCGGGTGCCTGAGGAACAGGCGCCAGGTCAGACCGTCAAATTACTTGAGGATCTTGGTGACCTGGCCGGCGCCGACGGTCCGGCCACCCTCACGGATGGCGAACTTGAGGCCCTCCTCCATGGCGATGGGCTGGATCAGCTGGACGGTCATGCCGGTGTTGTCACCGGGCATCACCATCTCGGTGCCCTCGGGGAGGGTCACCACGCCGGTCACGTCCGTGGTACGGAAGTAGAACTGCGGACGGTAGTTGTTGAAGAACGGGGTGTGACGGCCACCCTCGTCCTTCGACAGGATGTAGGACTGGGCCTCGAACTCGGTGTGCGGGGTGACCGAACCGGGCTTGATGATGACCTGGCCGCGCTCGACGTCCTCGCGCTTGATGCCACGGAGGAGCAGACCGACGTTCTCACCGGCCTGGCCCTCGTCGAGCAGCTTGCGGAACATCTCGATGCCGGTGACCGTGGTGGTGGTCTTGGTCTCCTTGATGCCGATGATGTCGACAGTCTCGTTGACCTTGAGGACACCGCGCTCGATGCGGCCGGTGACGACGGTGCCACGACCGGTGATCGTGAAGACGTCCTCGATCGGCATCAGGAACGGCTGGTCCACGGCACGGGCCGGGGTCGGGATGGCCTCGTCCACGGCCTCCATCAGGCCGAGGAGCTTCTGGCCCCACTCGGCGTCGCCCTCGAGCGCCTTCAGCGCCGAGACGCGCACGACCGGCAGGTCGTCGCCCGGGAACTCGTACTCGGAGAGGAGCTCACGGACCTCGAGCTCGACGAGCTCCAGGATCTCCTCGTCGTCCACCATGTCGGACTTGTTCAGCGCGACGACGATGTAGGGGACGCCGACCTGGCGGGCCAGGAGGACGTGCTCCTTGGTCTGCGGCATCGGGCCGTCGGTGGCGGCGACGACGAGGATCGCACCGTCCATCTGGGCCGCACCGGTGATCATGTTCTTGATGTAGTCCGCGTGACCCGGGCAGTCAACGTGGGCGTAGTGACGCGCCTCGGTCTGGTACTCGACGTGCGCGATCGAGATGGTGATGCCGCGCTGACGCTCCTCCGGAGCCTTGTCGATCTGGTCGAACGGCGTGAAGGGGTTGATCTCCGGGTACGCGTCGTGCAGCACCTTGGTGATGGCCGCGGTAAGGGTCGTCTTACCGTGGTCGATGTGACCGATGGTGCCGATGTTGACGTGGGGCTTCGTCCGCTCGAACTTCGCCTTCGCCACTGCAGTCCTCCTGAGGACAGTTCTGTACGCCGTACGACGTCAGTTGGTCTTTGATCGGGTTGGGTACGGAGCGCTGGTTTGCACTCCATGCCGTCCCGCGGGTGGGGGCGGAGGAGACCGGGGGGATCTGCGAGGATCCCCCCGGTTCGCCTCCTAATAGCCTAAGGGGTCTGGTACGTCCCGATTGCGGGAGCGCCCAGCGCCCGGGCAGGGAACCGGCGGACCGGTTCCTTACTCGCCCTTGGCCTTGGCGATGATGTCGTCCGCCACGTTCCGCGGAACCTCGGCGTACGAGTCGAACTGCATCGAGTAGCTTGCGCGACCAGAGGTCTTGCTGCGCAGGTCACCGACGTAGCCGAACATCTCGGAGAGCGGCACCAGCGCCGTGACGACGCGGGCACCGTGACGCTCGTCCATGGACCGGATCTGGCCACGGCGAGAGTTGATGTCGCCGATCACATCGCCCATGTAGTCCTCGGGCGTGGTGACCTCGACGGCCATCATCGGCTCGAGCAGAGCGGGGGACGCCTTGCGGGCGCCCTCCTTGAAGGCCATCGAGCCGGCGATCTTGAACGCGAGCTCGGAGGAGTCGACGTCGTGCGAGGCACCGTCGAGCAGCGTCACGCGGACACCCTGGAGGGCGTAACCCGCGAGGACACCGAACTCCATGGCCTCCTGGCAGCCGGCGTCGACCGAAGGGATGTACTCCTTCGGCACGCGGCCACCGGTGACCTTGTTCACGAACTCGTAGCCCTCGCCGGACTCGAGCGGCTCGATCGCGATCTGGATCTTCGCGAACTGGCCGGAACCACCGGTCTGCTTCTTGTGCGTGTAGTCGATGCGCTCGACGGCCTTGCGGATCGTCTCGCGGTACGCGACCTGCGGCTTGCCGACGTTGGCCTCGACCTTGAACTCACGGCGCATACGGTCGACCAGCACCTCGAGGTGCAGCTCGCCCATACCCGCGATGATGGTCTGGCCGGTCTCCTCGTCCGTGTTGACCTGGAAGGAGGGGTCCTCCTCCGCGAGACGCTGGATGGCGACACCCAGCTTCTCCTGGTCACCCTTGGACTTGGGCTCGATCGCGACGCGGATGACCGGGGCCGGGAAGTCCATGGACTCCAGGATGACCTGGTTCTTCTCGTCGCTCAGCGTCTCACCGGTGGTGGTCTGCTTCAGGCCCATGACGGCGACGATGTCGCCGGCGCCCACCGACTCGATCTCCTCACGCTTGTTCGCGTGCATGCGGTAGATCTTGCCGATGCGCTCCTTCTTGCCCTTGACGGAGTTCAGCACCGAGGTGCCGGACTCCAGGCGGCCCGAGTAGACCCGGACGAAGGTGAGCTTGCCCAGGTGCGGGTCGGACATGATCTTGAACGCGAGCGCGGCGAGCGGCTCGTCGTCCGAGGCCTTGCGGGTGATCTCGACCGACTCGTCGCCGGGCTTGTGGCCCTTGATGGACTCGATGTCCAGCGGCGACGGCAGGTAGTTCACCACGGCGTCGAGCAGGGGCTGAACGCCCTTGTTCTTGAACGCGGTGCCACAGAAGATCGGGGTGAAGTCCGAGTTCAGGGTGCCCTTGCGGATCGCGGCGATCAGCAGCTCCTCGGGGATGTCCTCGCCCTCGAGGGCGAGCTCCATCACCTCGTCGCTGACGTTCGACACGGTGTCCAGGAGCGCCTCGCGGTACTCGTTGGCCTGGTCGACCAGGTCGGCCGGGATGTCGACGATGTCGTACATCTCGCCCTTGGTGGCCTCGGGGGACCAGACCAGCGCCTTCATCCGGACCAGGTCCACGACACCGACGAAGTCGGACTCGGCACCGATCGGCAGCTGCATCACCAGCGGGGTCGCGCCGAGGCGGTCCACGATGGTCTTGACGCAGAAGAAGAAGTTGGCGCCCGTGCGGTCCAGCTTGTTGATGAAGCAGATGCGCGGGACGCCGTAGCGGTCAGCCTGCCGCCACACGGTCTCGGACTGGGGCTCGACACCGGCGACGCCGTCGAACACCGTCACCGCACCGTCGAGCACGCGCAGCGAGCGCTCCACCTCGACGGTGAAGTCGACGTGGCCCGGGGTGTCGATGATGTTGATGGTGTTGTCAACGCCGTCGAGGGTCCAGTGACAGGTCGTCGCGGCCGACGTGATCGTGATGCCGCGCTCCTGCTCCTGCTCCATCCAGTCCATGGTGGCAGCGCCATCGTGGACCTCACCGATCTTGTACGAGACACCGGTGTAGAACAGGATCCGCTCGGTGGTGGTGGTCTTGCCCGCGTCGATGTGCGCCATGATCCCGATGTTGCGGACCTTGGCGAGGTCAAGGGAGGTTGCAGCCATGGTGGCTCGTTCTCTCTCTGTCTAGTGACGGGGTTCGGACTACCAGCGGTAGTGCGCGAAGGCCTTGTTGGACTCGGCCATCTTGTGCGTGTCCTCGCGGCGCTTCACGGAAGCACCCAGGCCGTTGCTGGCGTCGAGGATCTCGTTGAGCAGACGCTCGGTCATGGTCTTCTCGCGACGGGCGCGGGAGTAACCGACCAGCCAGCGCAGCGCCAGGGTGTTGGCGCGGCCCGGACGGACCTCGACCGGCACCTGGTAGGTGGCGCCACCGACGCGGCGGGACTTGACCTCGAGGGTCGGCTTGACGTTCTCCAGCGCGCGCTTCAGCGCGATCACCGGGTCGGCGCCGGTCTTCTCACGGACGCCCTCGAGGGCGCCGTAGACGATCCGCTCGGCGGTGGAGCGCTTGCCGTGCAGCAGGATCTTGTTGACCAGCGAGGTCACCAGCGGGGAGCCGTAAACCGGGTCGATGATGACCGGGCGCTTCGGGGCGGGGCCCTTACGAGGCATTCTTACTTCTCCTTCTTGGCGCCGTAGCGGCTGCGGGCCTGCTTGCGGTTCTTGACACCCTGGGTGTCGAGGGAACCGCGGATGATCTTGTAGCGGACACCAGGAAGGTCCTTCACACGACCACCGCGCACCAGCACGATGGAGTGCTCCTGCAGGTTGTGGCCCTCGCCCGGGATGTAAGCGGTGACCTCGATCCCGCTGGTGAGGCGCACACGGGCGACCTTACGAAGCGCCGAGTTCGGCTTCTTCGGGGTGGTCGTGTACACACGCGTGCAGACCCCACGACGCTGCGGGGAACCCTTCAGCGCGGGAGTCTTGTTCTTCTCGACCTTGTCCTGCCGGCCCTTTCGGACCAGCTGCTGGATCGTAGGCACCGTTTCTCCGTTTTCTGTGTGCCAAGGCTGGGTGTAACTAACCTGCGGTGTTCCCTCCACTCGCCGACCCACGCGGTCGGGTGTGTTGGGCCTCTTCGGGGGAAGAATCGCGGAATCCCATGAGCTGATGTGCAGCGACGGCGCGGGCGAAGCGGGATGAACCACTCCGCTGCAGCAGCCGGTGTGCTGGCACGCACAAGGACCCGGGGACACCCCAGGCACAAGGTCAGAGCCTACCTAGCGCATCCGCGACGGTCAAAACAAATGCATCACCGCAGGTCGCAGGAGGTTCCGGGGTCGGCACCACCCTCTCTGGGATGCCTACCACAGATCGGCCCGGCCCGCATCCGGACGCGCCGGGCCCCGGCCCGCGGCCGGCCGCGGTCAGCCGCCCGCCGACACCAGGGCGAGCAGCAGGAACACCCAGCCCGCGATGCAGGCCCAGCCGATCACCAGACCGGCGCCCGCCATCCCGGAGCCCTCCTCGCCCGAGTCCCGCAGCTGGTTCTTGGCCAGGTGGCCGGTGATCACGGCGGGCACCGCGGTGCTGCCCATCGACACCAGGCAGAACAGCCCGAGCGCCAGCGAGGCGACCGCCAGCCGGTTGGTCCGGCGCTGCACCGGGAACACCGGCGGCGGCAGGAAGGTCTGCGGCACCACCTGGACCACCGGCGCCGCCGCGTACGGGACCGGCATCGGCCCGGCCGGCAGGTCCGCCACCAGGCGGCTGAGCTGCCCGTAGGTCTGCGCCTGGTGCACCGCGTCGAAGCGCTGCGAGTACTCCTCCGCCGAGAGCCGGCCCTCGGCGTACGCCGCCTTGAGGACGTCGACGGTGCGCTCGCGGTCCGCGTGCGAGGCGCGCATCGCGGCCTGCAGGTCGGCAGGCGAGGCCGGCTGGTACACCGGCTGGTGGGCGGCCACCGGGCGCCCCGGCGGGTACCCGGCCGGGCCGGGCCCGGACGGGCGGTACGGCGCCGGCTCCACCGGCGGCCCGAACTGCCCGTACACCTGGGGCTGGGCCGGCTGCTGCTGCCCCCACGGCTGTCCGGTCATCCGGCACCTCCCGAAGCCCCGGGCGCGTGTCGGCGCCCCCGTCGCGCGGCTGTCGCGCTCCCTCAGCATGCAGGACGATCGGGCGGCCCAACTAGTTCGCCGCGGACGGCACCGTCCGGTCCGGCGTCCCCGAATCCCCCCGGGGCCCCGCCCGCTGACGGGCGGTGAGAGGCTGAAACCGTTCCGCCCGCGCCGCGGGCCCGCCACCGGAGGAGACCCGCCATGCAGGCGTCCGCACCGCCACCGACCGTCGCCGTCGCCCTGCACGGCCTGTGGAAGCGCTTCGGCGCCCAGACCGCGGTGGCCGGCCTCACCCTCGACCTGCCGGCCGGCTCGTTCGTCGGCCTGGTCGGGCCGAACGGCGCCGGCAAGACCACCACGCTCTCGATGGCGACCGGCCTGCTGCGGCCGGACCAGGGCACCGTGCTGATCCACGGTGAGGACGTGTGGCGCGACCCGGTCGCGGCCAAGGCCAGGATCGGCATCCTGCCCGAGGGGCTGCGGATGTTCGAGCGGCTGAGCGGGCGCGAGCTGCTGCAGTACAACGGCCGGCTGCGCGGCCTGCCCGGCCCCGAGGTCGACCGCCGGGCCGAGGAACTGCTGGCCGTGCTCGACCTGCTGACGGCCGGCGACAAGCTGGTCGCCGACTACTCCACCGGCATGCGCAAGAAGATCGGACTGGCCGCGGCCCTGCTGCACAACCCCGACGTGCTCTTCCTCGACGAGCCGTTCGAGGGCGTCGACCCGGTCTCCGCGCAGACCATCCGGGGCGTCCTCGGGCGGTACGCGGCCTCCGGCTCCACCGTGGTCTTCTCCAGCCACGTGATGGAGCTGGTGGAGCAGCTGTGCGACTGGGTGGCGGTGGTCAACGCCGGCCAGGTGATCGCGCAGGGCCCGCTGGACACCGTGCGCGCCGGCCGCTCGCTGCACTCCGCCTTCCTGGAGCTGATCGGGGTCCGCGAGGACGACGGGCAGTCCCTCGACTGGCTGGGCGGTGCCCGGTGACCTGGGCCGTCCCCGCGGACCGGGCGGTGGTGCGCACCCTGGTCTCGCTCAAGCTCCGGCTGCTGCGCAACGGTCTGCGGCGCAGCCCCGGGCGGCGGGCCGTCTACCTGATCGGCTCGCTGCTGGGGCTGCTGTTCACGGCGGGCCTCGCAACCGGGGTCGCCGCCCTGCACGGCCACGCCGGTGCCGCCGACGCCGCCCTGGTGCTGGCCACCTCGCTGACCATCGGCTGGGCCGCGCTGCCGCTGTTCCTGTTCATCGGTGACGAGAGCTCCGACCCGACCCGGCTGACCATGCTGCCGCTGGCGCCCGGGCCGCTGCTGCGCGGGTCGGTGCTGGCCGCGCTGATCGGCCCCGGGCCGGTGCTGTCGCTGCTGCTGCTGGCGGGCGCCGCGGTGGCGGCCGCGGACGGTGCCGGCTCCGCGGTGACGGCCGTGGTGGGCGTGCCGCTGGCGGTGCTCACCCTGGTGGTGCTGTCGCGGGCGGTGGCGGCCGGCAACGCCCGGCTGCTGTCCAGCCGGCGCGGCAAGGACTTCGCGATCTTCGGCGGGCTGCTGTTCGCGGTGCTGATCCAGGTCGGGAACCTGGTCTTCCAGAGCACCTTCGGCAAGCCGGGCGCGCAGCAGCTCGACCTCTCCCCGCTCCAGCCGTACGCCGCGGTGCTGCGCTGGATCCCGCCGGTCAGCGCCCTGGGCGCGGTGCACAGCGCCGGCGCCGGCGCGTGGGGCGTCGCGCTGGCGCAGCTGGCGCTCGCCGCCGGGCTGCTGCTGGTGCTGGTGCGCTGGTGGCACGGCAGTCTGCGGCAGCTGATGGTGACCGCGGACGCCTCGACCCAGGTGGCCACCCGCGGGGTCGGCAGCTCGCGGGCCTGGCGGCTGCTGCCGCCGGGGCGGACGGGTGCGGTGATGCAGCGTCACCTGCGCTACGCCTGGCGGGAGCCGCGGGCGAAGGCGGCGATCTTCACCAGCGTGGGGATGGTGCTGGTGTTCTGCGCGCTGTCGGTGATCCAGGGCTGGGCGTCGGTGTACGTGGTGGCGCTCGGCGGGCTGATGCTCGGGCTGCAGATGGTGAACGTCTTCGGGATGGACGGCGCCGCGTTCTGGACGGTCGCCGCGACCCTGGGCACCCCGGCGCAGGCCCGCGAGGAGCTGCGCGGGCGGGCGGCGGCGGTGCTCTCGTACGCGCTGCCGCTGGTGGTGGTGCTGGGGCTGGTGCTGGCGGCGGCGACCGGGCAGTGGGGGGCGCTGGCGCCCGCGCTGGGGCTGACGCTGGCCGGGCTCGGTGCGGGCATCGGGCTGGGTGCGGTGCTGAGCGTGCTGGCGCCGTACGCGATGCCGGCGGACGGCAACCCGATGCGCGGTGCGGCGCCGGGGCAGACCGGGGTGGTGCTGCTGAACAGCTTCGGTTCGATGGTCGGGGTGGCGGTGCTCGCCTCGCCGGTCGGCGCGCTGCTGCTGTGGCTGCTCGCGGACGGCGGGCCGGCCTGGACGGTGCTGGCGGCCGGGCCGCTGTACGGGGTGCTGGTGGCGGCGCTCGGGGTGCGGATCGCGGCCGGGCGGCTGGTGGGGCGGCTGCCGGAGATCCTGGCGGTGGTGGTCGAGCGCTGAGTCCGGGTGCTCCGGCACTGAGGGTCGCGCGGCCGGCTGCGGCATCATGGCTGGGGGGCCCGGGTCCGGGCACCGGGACGAGCAGAGGCGAAGACACCGTGGGCAAGCGCAGCAGGGACGACCAGGAAGCGGCCGTCGCCGGACTGCTGGCACAGGCGGTGCAGCAGGTGGTGGCGGCCCCGGCGGACCGGCTCGACCGGGCGCTGGACGGCGGGGCGTCGGTGCTGGCCGCCTCCACCGAGCAGTGGCCGCAGGTCAGCCGGGCCGTGCTGGCCCATGCCGACCTGGCCGTCGGGAGCCGCTGGACGGCGGGCTGGCGGCCGGCCGACCTGGTCCGGGTGGTGCGGCGCTCGCTCGGGCCGGTGCACCTGGCGCTGGCCGTGGACCTGATCGCGGCCGAGGGCCGGCGGCACCCGGCGGCGACGCTGGACCGGCGGTGGCAGGAGCAGCTGCGCGAGCTGGCGGCCGAGGTGTGGTGGGCGGGCGACGAGGCGTACCTGGGCGCGTTCGCCGAGCGGCACCGGCTGGACCGGTTCGCACTGGCGACGGCGGTGCTGGAGCTGGTGCGGGCGTGGGCGCTGCTGCCGCCGGTGTCCCCGGTCGGGCCGGTGCCCGGGCAGTCGCCGGTGCGGGCGTCCGGCCCGGTGGCGGGCGAGCCGCGGATGCTCGGCCGGATCCGCGCGCTGCTGGCGAAGGCGGAGTCGACGGAGTACCCGGAGGAGGCCGAGGCGCTGAGCGCCAAGGCGCAGCAGCTGATGGCCCAGCACTCGATCGACGAGGTGCTGCTGGCGGCCGGCGCGCCCGGGAAGGACACCCCGGCGGCGCTGCGGCTGGGGGTCGACAACCCGTACGAGAGCCCGAAGGCGATGCTGCTGGACGCGGTGGCGGCGGCGAACCGGGCGCGGGTGGTGTGGGCCAAGGAGTTCGGCTTCTGCACGATCATCGGTTTCGACGCCGACCTGGACGCGGTGGAGCTGCTGTACACCTCGCTGCTGGTGCAGGCGACCGCCGCGATGCACCGGGCGGGCAGCCGCAAGCACCAGGACGGTGCGCCGCGCACCAAGGCGTTCCGGCAGTCGTTCCTGGTCGCGTACGCGGCGCGGATCCGGGAGCGGCTGACGGCGGCCACCGAGCGGACGGTGGAGGAGGCCGCGGCCGGCCGGCACCTGCGCGAGGACGGCAGCTCGCAGCAGCTGGCGCCGGACGAGCGGCTGCTGCCCGCGTTGAAGGCCCGGGCGGAGGCGGTCGACGACACGGTGGGCAAGATGTTCCCGAAGCTCGTCTCGCAGCGGGTGCGGGTGAGCGACGGCGAGGGCTGGGCGGCGGGCCGGGCGGCGGCCGACCGGGCGGCCCTGCACCAGCGGGCCGGGGAGATCCGGCGCTGACGACGACATGGGGGGACGGATGACCACGTATCAGGACCGGGTGCGCGGGGCGCTGCTGGGCGGGGCGGTCGGTGACGCGCTGGGCTGGCCGGTGGAGTTCGAGCGGCTGGACCGGATCAGGGACCGCTTCGGGCCCGCCGGGGTGACCGGGCTCAACGGGACGGACGTCACCGACGACACCCAGATGACCCTGTTCACCGCCGAGGGCCTGCTGCGCGGCGGCCACCCGGCCGCGCTGAAGCAGGCGTACCAGCGCTGGCTGCTGACCCAGCGGCTGTCCGGGCCCGAGCGGGAGCCGGACGGCTGGCTGCTGGGCCACTCCTTCCTGTACGCCTCGCGGGCGCCCGGCAACGCCTGCCTGAGCGGGCTGTCCGGCTGGCCGCGGTACGAGAAGGCGGCGCCGCTGGGCGAGGTCGGTCCGATCAACGGGAACTCCAAGGGCTGCGGCACGGTGATGCGCTCGGCGCCGTTCGGGCTGCTGCGGCTCGGCGTGGCCGACGCGTTCGAACTGGCCGCGGAGTGCGCCCAGCTGACCCACGGCCACCCGACCGGGTACCTGGCGGCCGGGGCGTTCGCGGCGCTGGTCGAGCGGCTGGCGGGCGGCGCCGCGCCGCGGGACGCGGTGGCGGACACCATCGAGCAGACCGCGGGTCGTCCGGCGGCCGGGGAGTGCGTGGAGGCGCTGCGGCGGGCGGTGCGGATCGCGGACGAGGGGCCGGGCTCGGCGGAGGCGGTGGAGCGGGTCGGGCTCGGCTGGATCGCCGAGGAGTGCCTGGCCATCGCGGTGTACGCGCTGCTGGCGGGCGCGGATGCCCGCGAGGCGCTGCTGCTGTCGGTCAACCACTCCGGTGACAGCGACTCCACCGGCGCGGTCTGCGGCAACCTGGCCGGCGCCGCGTACGGCCTCGCCGGGCTGCCCGCCGAGTGGACGGACGCGGTGGAGGGCCGGGCGACGCTGCTGCAGGTCGCCGACGACCTGGCGGCCGTGGCCGGCGGCACCGATCCGGCGGAGCTGGGCGGGCGGTACCCCGCGTGGGCCTGAGCCTGGAGAAGGTGGCGGCCCGGGCGCCGGGCCTGGTCAAGAGCTTCGAGTCCGCGCGGGTCAGCCTGGACAAGGCCGGGCTGGCCGGCGCCCGGGCCGCCGTCTACCTGGTGCTGGACCGCTCGGGTTCGATGCGGCCGCTCTACCGGGACGGCACCGTCCAGGACTTCGCCGAGCGGGTGCTCGCGCTGTCCGCCCGGCTGGACGACGACGGCCGGGTACCGGTGGTGTTCTTCTCCACCGGGGTGGACGGTGTCGCCGACCTCGCCCTGGCGGACCACCGGGGCCGGATCGCGGCCCTGCACGAGACGTACGGGCACATGGGCCGCACCAACTACCACCTGGCGATGAAGGCGGTGATCCGGCACTACCAGCTGTCGGGCGCCGACGCGCCCGCGCTGGTGGTGTTCCAGACCGACGGCGGCCCGAGTGCCAGGGGCGCGGCGCAGGAGATGCTGTGCCTGGCCGCGGAGCTGCCGGTGTACTGGCAGTTCGTCGGCTTCGGCGACCCGGACGACCGGGAGTTCGCGGTGCTGCGCCGGCTGGACGAGCTGCCGGTGCCCGGGCGGCGGCCGGTCGACAACGCGGGGTTCTTCGCGGCCGGCCGCGATCCGCGTGCCCTGGCCGACGCCGAGCTGTACGACGGGCTGCTGACCGGGTTCCCGCAGTGGCTGGACGCGGCGCGCGCGGCCGGGATCCTGGCCGGCCCCGGGGCGGGCGGGCCGGGCGCTTGTGCGAGAAGTCGAGCTCCCCCTAGAGTC
>NZ_JAIZ01000425.1:23408-58458 GCF_000710465.2 Kitasatospora sp. MBT63
GATCACCCCCTAGAGTCCGGCTCACCGTTCGGGGCCAGGGGGAGTGCGTGAACATCAGGACGTCGTACCGGCTCTCCTTCGAGGAGCTGCTGCGGGCCTCCCGGCTCGGGCAGCGCCGCCGCCGGCAGGTCATGTGGGGCTGCGTGCTGCTGCTCCTCCCCGACGGCGTGCTGCTGTTCGCGCTCGGGAACGTCCCGCTCGGGATCGCCGGCACGGGCGTCGGCGCCGTCGTGCTGTACCAGCTGACGGTGGGGACCCGCCGGGCGGTACGGCGCTCGCTGACCAGGCTCGGCGGCACCGTCGAGGTCGGGCTGACCGACGGCGGCGTCCGGATCCAGCGGCCCGGGGCGTCCTCCGAGACCGGCTGGGACAGGTACCACCGGGTGGTGGACACCCCGGAGTTCCTGCTGCTGTACACCGGACCGACCGTCTTCACCGCCGTGCTCAAGCGCGGCCTCGATGCCGCCGAGCGGGCCGAGCTGGCGGCCTTCGTGGCCGCCCTGAACGGCACCACGGCGGCGCCCGCCCGGCCGGCGCCGCCGCAGCGCGTCGTGCTGTCCCGGGCCGTCGCCCCCGGCCGGGGCTCAGTCCCAGAGCGCGCCGAAGGCCAGTAGCTCCTCGCGGTACTCGATCCGCCCGACCCACTCCTTCGGCCAGGCCGCCGCTCCGTGGTGCGCGCCGGCGAAGGCCCCGGTCAGGCAGGCCAGCGAGTCCGAGTCGCCGGAGGAGAAGGCGGCCCGGCGGACCGCGGCGACCGGGTCGTCGGGCAGCAGCAGGAAGCAGAGCAGCGCGGTGCCGAGGGCCTCCTCGGCGATCCAGCCGGCGCCGGTGATCTCGCACGGGTCGGTGTCGAGCGAGGGCCGGGCGAGCGCCGCGTCCAGCCGGTCGAGCTCCAGCAGGCAGTCGTCCCAGCCGCGCGCCGTGAAGCTCTCCGGCGAAGGGTCCTGGGCGTGCGCGGCCAGGTCGCCGAGCCAGAACTCGTCGTAGCGGGTCCGGTTCGCCAGCGCGTGCGCCCGCAGCAGGCCGGGCAGGTCGCCCGGCGCCGTGCCGGTGGCGAGCAGCCGGACGGCGAGCGCGGTGAGTTCGCTGGCTGCCAGCGCCGTCGGGTGCCCGTGGGTGAGGGCGGACTGGAGCTGGGCCGTGCCCGAGAACTGGCGGTCGGTCAGGCCGGGCAGCAGGCCGACCGGCGCGACCCGCATGTTGGCGCCGCAGCCCTTGGAGCCGAGGTCGCTGGCCTCCTGCCAGCGCAGCTCGTCCCGGCTGAGGCGCTGGCAGGCGCGCAGGCAGGTCATACCGGGGGCGCGGTTGTTCTGCGGGGAGCGCCACCAGTCGACGTACTCCTCGCGGACCGGCCGTTCGACCCGCAGCGGGGTGAGCGGCCCGCGCTCCTGCGCGGTGCGCAGGCCCCGGGCCAGCGCCAGCGTCATCTGGGTGTCGTCGGTGACCAGGGCCCTCTCGGGCAGCGGGAGCCGGCGCCAGTCGGGGCACGAGCGGGCGATCTCCTCGTAGGTCAGGAACTCGGTCCGGTGCCCCAGCGCGTCCCCGATCGCCAGTCCCAGCAGGGTGCCCGTCGCCCGCCCCGTCATCGTCGCTCCCTCAGATCTCGACCGTCAGCTCGGCGAGCCCGCGGATCACGTACCCCGGGCGCCACTCGGGCTCGCGGACCGCCCGCAGCCCGGGCGCCCGGCGCAGCAGCGCGCCGAACGACTCGTTGAGCTCCAGTCTGGCGAGCGGGGCGCCGAGACAGAAGTGGATTCCGGCGCCGAAGGTGATGTGCGGGTTGTCGGTGCGGCCGAGGTCCAGGCGGTCGGGGTCGGTGAATCGGGCGGGGTCGCGGTTGGCGGAGCCGAACAGCAGGGCGACCTCGGAGCCGCGCGGGATGGTGACCCCGGCGACCTCGATGTCCTCCAGCACCCAGCGCTCGAACATCTGCAGCGGGGTGTCCCAGCGCATCAGTTCCTCGACGGCGGTGGGCAGCAGGCCGTCCACGTCGGCGCGCAGCCGGGCGAGTTCACCGGGGTTGCGCAGCAGGGCCCACCAGCCGTTGCCGGTGGTGTTGACGGTGGCCTCGTGGCCGGCGTTGAGCAGCAGGACGCAGGTGGAGACCATCTCCTGCTCGCTGAGTGCGTCGGCGCCCTCCTGGGCCTGGATCAGCGCGCTGATCAGGTCGGTGCCGGGGGCGGTGCGGCGTTCGCGGATCAGGGCGCGCAGGTAGTCCGAGAACTCGGTGCTGGCGCGGACGGCCCGCTCGGCCGTCTCCTTGGACGGGTTGAGCTCGAACATGCCGGTGATGTCGGCGGACCAGGGCCGCAGCAGGTGCCGGTCGGACTCCGGGACGCCCAGCATCTCGGCGATCACGGCGACCGGCAGCGGTTCGGCGACAGCGGCGATCAGGTCCCCGCCGCCGTCCTCGATCAGCGCGCCGACCAGTTCGTCGGCGAGCCGGGCAACGGTCGGGCGCAGTGACTCGACCATTCTCGGGGTGAAGGCCTTGGAGACCAGCCGCCGGATCCGGGTGTGGTCGGGGGCCTCCAGGTCGAGCAGCCCGTTGTCGTTGAGGGTGTGGAAGGGCTCGTACGCCGGGTCGGGGGCCGGGCGGCCGAACTCCTCGTGGGTGTGGCGGTGGGTGTAGGTGCGGCCGAGGCGGCGGTCCCGCAGCAGGGCACTGACGTCAGCGTACCGGGAGACCAGCCACTGTCCGGTGGGTTCGTAGTGGCTGACCGGGGCGTGCTCGCGCAGTTGGGCGTACGCGTCGTAGGGGTGCGCCACGAACGCGGCCGACCACGGGTCGAAGGTGTCGATCGCCATTGATCACTCCTGCTCGTCGGGGTGCCATCGTAATGACTCGGCCACCGTCCCGGCCGATCATGATTTGAATGATCATCGGGCTGATATCTTCGCGCTGCCGTACCAGCGACCAGGGGGAACCAGACATGCCGCGATCCGTCGGACGACACCTCGGAAGACACCTCGGACACCTCGCGGCGGCGGCGGCCGTCCTCGCCGTCCCCGCCTGCACCGGCATCGGCGCCGGCCCGGCGCCGAAGCCCGCCACCGCTCCCCCGGCGGCGCCGCTGGCCGGACCGGGCAGCATCGTGGTCGCCCGCTGCGACCGCTTCGCCGCCGAGTCGGACACCCCCGGCACCAAGGACCACCGGGTCACCGTCACCGCGTACGCCGCCGCCGACGGCGCCCGGATCGACGGGCGGACCACCGTCCTGCCGGACGGCGCCGTGGTCGAACCGCTCTGCGGGCAGCCCCGGGACAGCTCCGCCGAGGCCGACCGGCAGCTCTTCGACACCGGCTTCAGCAGGATCGCCGGCACCCTCCCGGGCCCCGGCGGTTCCGGCACCGTCGCCACCGCCTTCAGCCTGACCGACGGTTCGCCCGCCGCCGGACCGGCCGTCGAGGGCCACGCCCCGGCCTTCCAGGCGGGCACCGCCCTGCTCTGGTACGAGAGCGCGGACCGGCGGCTCGCCGCCCGGGACCTCGCCCACCCCGAGGCCGCTCCCACCGCCCACGGCGCCGCCGTCGGGGCCGACTTCACCCTCACCGGCGGCCAGGCCTGGCCGACCCGCCCGTTCGACAGCACCCCCGACCAGGTGGTGCCCGCCCCCGACGGCACCGCCGCGGCGGGCAGCGGGCCCACCCTCTGGCAGCGCGGGGACGTCGCCGCGTACGACGCCCGGTACGTGGAACCCGCCACGCTCGGCCCGAACGGCAACGGCCGGGCGGTGGTGCCCGGTTCGGAGTCGGTCCCGCGCTGCAGCCCGCGGCTGTGGACGGACCCGGCCACCCTGCTCTGCATGTCCCGCGACGACCTGCTGCTGATCCACTTCACGGCCGGCCACGCCGCGGTCGACGGCGTCACCGGGCTGCTGCCGCGGGACCCGTACCGGCACCTGGACAGCGTCGTGGCGGCGCCCGACGGGCGGTCGCTGGCGTACCTGGCGGCCGAGAGCGGCACCACGTCGACGCTCTACCGGGTCGGTCTGGACACCGGCTCCCTGCCGGTCAGGATCGGCCGGCTGGACGCCCCCGACGCCGCCCCGCAGACCGCGGGCACCACGCACCTGGTCGGCTGGCAGTAGCCCGGCGCGGGCGGCGCCGTCACTCCCCCGCGACCAGCCGCCGCACCAGCGCCGGCAGCGCGGTCGAGATCGGCTCGCGCACCACCTCGGCGGCCGCCGGGTCGTACGGGGTGGGCTCGGCGTTCACCACCACCAGCCGGGCGCCGTGCTCCAGCGCGATCTGCGGCAGCGCCGCCACCGGGTGCACCCGCAGCGTGCTGCCGACCGCGATGAACAGGTCGCAGGCCTTCGCGATGGCCTCGGCCTGCGCCAGCACCACCGGGTCGAGCAGCTCGCCGAACATCACCGTGCAGGGCTTCAGCACCCCGCCGCAGGCCGTGCACGCCGGATCCGGCTCACCCGCCGCGACCCGCGCCAGCGCATCCGCCATCGCGCCGCGCTCCCCACAGCCGACGCACTCCACCCGGTGCGCGGTGCCGTGCAGTTCGAGCACCTTGCGGTCGGGCAGGCCGGAGCGCTGGTGCAGGCCGTCGACGTTCTGGGTCAGCACCCGCACCGGCAGCCCGCTGCGCTCCAGCTCGACCAGCGCGAGGTGGCCCGGGTTGGGCTCGGCCGCGAGGGCGCCGGTCCGCGCCCGCATCAGCCAGGCCCGGCGGCGCACCAGGGGGTCGGCCAGGTACGGGCCGATCGTGACCAGTTCCCGCGCGGCCGGGTCGCGCTGCCACAGGCCGTTCGGGCCGCGGTAGTCGGGGATGCCGGAGTCGGTCGAGATGCCCGCGCCGGTCAGCACGGCGATCAGGGGGCGCATGGCGTTCACACCTGCCGACGGTACGGCCCGAACACCCGCCCGCGCGAGCGGGTTTGCGCCCGCCGCGGCCACCTCGGCTAGCGTGGAGCGGTGACCAGCGCCCGAGCCCTGAAGACCTGGCTGACCAGCCGCACACCCGCCCAGCTGACCGAACTGCTGGAGCAGCGGCAGCTGCCGTACACGGCCGGCGCCGGCCTGGAGGACCCGGCACGGCTCGCCGAGCACCTGCTCACCGCGAACTCCGCCCTGCTCGGGATGATCTCCATCGACCAGGCCGAACTCCAGGCCCTCACCGCCACCGTGGAGCTCGCCGAGGAACTGCACGGCCCGCTCCCGGTGCAGGCGACCGGTGCCGCCCCGGCTGGCTTCACCGGCGGGCGGCCCTCGTACCGGCCGGCCGGGTACGCCGTCCGGCCGCCCGACCCGGCCGAACGCGCGGTCCCCAGGGCCAAGTTGGTCGACCGGCTCGGCCCGCGGGTGGCCCCCGTCCTGGACCGCCTGGCCGAACGGGCGCTGCTCCTGCCGCCGCACGGTACCCGGCTCACCGTTCCGGCCGTCCTGCACCAGCGCGTCGGCGAGCTGCGCGGACTGGGCCGGCCGCTCGCGGTCCTGCTCACCGCGGCCTACAAGGCCGCCGAGGTGCGCATCGTCGAGGACGCCCTCGGCCTGCCGCGGGCACCGCACCGGGACGCCGCGCAGCGGCAGATCGTCGACCTGCTGCAGGACGCCGCCGCCGTCCGCCGGATGGTCGCGGACGCCCCCGCCGACGTGCTGGAGCTGCTCGGCCTGCTGCTGGCGGGGGCACCGCGGCTGCGCACGGACTGCTTCGTCCAGGAGTCCGCGAACTCCTACAGCGGCGCACCCGGCTGGTTCCACTTCCGGGAGGGCGGCTCGGGTGACCGGGCGACGGACTGGCTGGCCGTCCGCGGCCTGCTCGTCCCCTCCGGCCCCGACCTGGCCGAACTGCCGTACGAGATCGGCTCCGCCCTGCGCGTCACCCCCACCGAGCTGGACCTCGCCCTCGACCCGCCCGTCCCCGGCCCGGCCCCCGCACTGCCGGCCTTCTCCGCCGGGGAGGCCCAGGCCGCCGCCACCGCGGCCGTCTCCCAGGTGGAGCTGGTGCTCAGGGCGGTCGCGGCGGCCCCGCTCGCCGTCCGCCGCAACGGCGGCGTCGCGGTCCGGGACACCCGGCGGCTGGCGAAGAGCGTCGGCACCGACGAGCCGCGCACCCGCCTTTGGCTGGACCTCGCCGCCAACGCCGGCCTGATCGCCCCGCACCGCGGCGCCCCGCCGGCCACCCGCGGCCGCAAGCCGGCCCCGCCGCCGCCCGCCCGGATCCTGCCCACCGAACGGTACGACCGGTGGCTGGCGGCGCCGCCCGCCGACCGCCTGGTACCGCTGATCGCCACCTGGGCGGCCACCCCCGAGGTGTTCAGCCACTGGCCGGCCCCGGACGACACCCCGGTCGCCCTGGTCACCCCGCAGGACCCGCACTGCACGGCGCTGCGCCGCGCCGTGCTGGAGGCGCTGGCGCTGCTGCCCGCGGGCCACGGACTGGGAGCGGCGGCCGGTCTCGGCCCCGCACGCGTCGAGGACCTGGTCGAGGCCGCCCGCTGGCACCTGCCCGTGGCCATCGAACAGATCGCCGACCCCGTCGCCCTGACGCTGGCCACCCTGCACGAGGCCGAGGCGCTCGGGGTGGTCGCCCACGGCGCGCTCACCCCCGTCGGACACGCCGTCCTCGCGCTGCTGCGGGCCGGGGCCGACCGCTGGTTCCCCGCGGTGCCCGGCACCGGGCCCTCGCTCGACGGGCACCCCGAACTGGCGCGCGCCGTCGGCGCGTTGCGGACCGCCCTGGCCGAACTGGTGCCTGCGCCGCTCACCACCGCCCGGTTCCAGGCCGACCTCACCGTCGTGGTGCCCGGCCAGGCCGCGCCCGAACTCGCCGAACTGCTCCAGTCCGTGGCCGACCGCGAGTCCGACGGGCACGCCGTGGTCTGGCGGATCGGCGCGGCCTCGGTCCGCCGGGCCCTGGACGCGGGCGCCGACGCCGCCGACCTGCTGGCCCGCCTCACGGAGGCGTCCGAAGGCGCGCTGCCCCTGCCGCAGACCCTGGACTACCTGGTCAAGGACACCGCCAGGACGCACGGCCGGGTCCGGGTGGTGCGCTCCACCTGCTGTCTGCGCTCCGACGACGAGGCGCTCGTCCTGGAACTCTCCAAGGCGCGGGCCCTCGCCGGGCTCGGGCTGCGCCGGATCGCCCCCACCGTGCTGATCAGCACCGCCTCCCCGGCCGACACCCTGACCGCGCTGCGGCGGGCGGGCTACGCCCCGGTCCTGGAGGCGGAGACCGGCACCACCGTGGTCGAGCGGGCCCCCGAGGAGCGGGCCGCCGCCGAGCTGCCCGAACTCGACGCCGCCCGCCGCCACCTCGTCCCCGGGCCGGGCTCGCCGGCGGCGCTCGCGGCGGCCGTGCTCGGCTGAGCCCGCGCGCCTGCGGGAGCGGACCCGGGGCGGAAAAACCGGATGCGGCCGGGCCGGGCGGCCCGCACACTGCACGGGAATCCACGTACCGAAGGAGTCCCGTGCAGGGTGCCGTCACCGTCTCACCGTCCGAGGTCCCCGAGCTGCTGCTCGGGCTGGCCACCGTCCGGCCGGTGTTCCTGTGGGGCGCGCCGGGGATCGGGAAGTCCTCGCTGGTACGGGAGTTCGCGGACTCGCTGGGGCTGGCGTGCGTGAGCCTGATCGGCACCCAGCTGGCGCCGGAGGACCTGGTGGGCGTCCCGCAGATCACGGCCGAGGGCCGGTCCCGGTTCTGCCCGCCGGAGTCGATCGCCCGCGACGAGCCCTACTGCCTGTTCCTGGATGAGCTCAACGCGGCCACCCCGGACGTGCAGAAGGCCTTCTACTCGCTCATCCTCGACCGGCGGATCGGCTCCTACGAACTGCCGCCCGGCTCCATCGTGATCGGCGCGGGCAACCGCGCCACCGACGGCGCACTGGCCCGCCCGATGGCATCCGCCCTGGTCAACCGCCTGGTCCACGTGCACCTGCGGGCCAGCGCCACCGACTGGCTCGGCTGGGCGGCGGGCAACGGCATCCACCCCTGGGTGACCGACTACCTCACCGACCGCCCGGACCACCTGTGGTCGGCGCCGCCCAAGACCGAGGAGGCGTTCTCCACCCCGCGCGCCTGGCACATGCTCTCGGACGCCCTGCACTCCTTCGGCCCGTCCCTCGCGGAACCCACCCTCAAGGTGCTGGCACACGGCCTGCTCACCCCGCAGCACGCGGTCGGCTTCTGCGGGTACGCGAAGATCGTCCGCAACTCCTACGGCCTGGACGCCATCCTCAAGGGCGACGCCCGCTGGCCGCACCGCCCGGAGGACCGGGACCTGCTGTACTACCTGGCGGACGCCTTCCGCACCCGGCTGGTCAAGGAGCTCCCCGCCCGCAAGGAGCACGTCTCCAACCAGCTGCGGCAGACCGCCTACCGGGCCAAGTCGCTGCTGATCCAGCTCGCCGAGATCTCCGTCGAGGTGGCCCAGACCGTGATCGCCGACGGCGCCGACGGCAACCCGGAACTGCCCGCCTGGTTCCTGGTCGAAGCCGCCCGCGACATGCCCCGCCTGGTCGAGGCCCGCCGGTGAGCGGCCGGACGGGCCGCGGCGCGAAGGCCAAGGAGCCGGCCCCCGACCCCGCCGCGGAGGCGTTCGCCGAAGGCGTCCGGCTGCTGCGCGGGAACCACGCGCTCACCTCGGTGGGCCGGATCTGCCGCTCCGCCGACTGCGCCGAGTGCCCCGCCGACGGCTGGGCGGTGGCCGACTCCAACGGCACCGTGCACGCCAACCCCCGGCGCCGCGCCGAACCCGCCGAATGGGCCTGGGTGCTGGCGCACTGTCTGCTCCACCTCGGCCTCGGCCACCTCCCCGCCGCCGAGGGCCGCCGCACCCCGCCCGACGCCCACGACCTGGCCGCCCGCTGCGCGGTGGTCATCCGCTTCCAGAGCACCTTCCTCACCGGCCGGCCGCCGTTCGACCTCCCCGCCGTGCTGCCCGCCGGCGACGAGGAGGAGCTGACCGCCCGCTGGCGCCGCGACGGCCTGCCGAAACTGCCCGCCGTCGGCGGCAGCGGGCCCGACCAGTTGCTGCTGCCCTGGACCGGGCCCGCCCCGCCCGAGGACTGGACCCTGGCCTTCGCCGCAGCCCTCACCCGGACCATGTCCGCCGCGATGGACGTGGCCGGCGGCCGCCGTGACCGGATCACCGGCGAACGCGCCCCCGAACGCCCCTGGACCAGGGCGCTCAACTGGTTCATCTCCTCGTACCCGCTGCTCGGCGGCCTGGCCGCGGGCATCACCCTGGTCGCCGACGCCGAACTCGCCCGCGCCCACGGCATCGCCATCGCCGCCGTCGACGCCCGGGCCGGCGAGATCTACCTCAACCCGCTACGCCGGTACAGCGACGAGGAGTGGCGCTTCGTCCTCGCCCACGAGATGCTGCACGCCGCCCTGCGGCACCAGGACCGGCGCGGGGCCCGCGACCCGTACCTGTTCAACGTCGCCGCGGACTACGTGATCAACGGTTGGCTGCTGGAGATGGGCGTCGGCGAGATGCCCGAAGCGCTGCTGCACGACCCCGGGCTGAGCGGCCTGTCGGCGGAGGAAGTCTACGACCGGATCGTCCGCGACCAGCGCCGGGTCCGCCGCCTCGCCACCCTGGCGGGCAAGGGGCACACCGACATCCTCGGCGAGCCGCTCGGCCCCCCGCGCGACTACGTCGACCTGGACGACTTCTACCGCCGCGGCCTGCAGCAGGGCTTCGAACTGCACTCCCGCGGCCGCGGCCTGCTCCCGGCCGGCCTGGTCGAGGAGATCCGCGCGCTCGACCACCCGCCGGTGCCCTGGGACGCCCGGCTGGCCCGCTGGTTCGACGAGTTCGTCCCCGCCCCGACCGCGCACCGCAGCTACGCCAGGCCCTCCCGCCGGCAGGCCTCCACCCCGGACATCCCGCGGGCCGGCCGCTCCTTCCCGCCCGAGGAGGTCGCCCGCTGCACCTTCGGCGTCGTCCTCGACACCTCCGGCTCGATGGACCGCCGGCTGCTCGGCAAGGCGCTGGGCGCCATCGCCTCGTACGCGGCCGCCCGCGAGGTCCCCGCCGCCCGGGTGGTGTTCTGCGACGCGGCACCGTACGACGCCGGCTTCCTGCCGCCGCAGGAGATCGCCGGCAGGGTCCGGGTGCGCGGCCGCGGCGGAACCGTCCTGCAACCCGGCATCGACCTGCTGGAACGAGCCGAGGACTTCCCATCCGCGGCGCCGGTCCTGGTCATCACCGACGGCGAGTGCGACGTCCTGCGGCTGCGCCGCGACCACGCCTACCTGGTCCCCCGGGACGCGGCCCTCCCGTTCACCCCCCGCGGGCCCGTGTTCCACGTCCGCTAGCGCCCGGGGCGGGGTCCGCGGCGGGTCACAGCACCCGCTTGATCTCGCCCCGGGCGCGGTAGAAGCCGCCCCGCTCCGAGGCGTGCAGTTCGGCCACCAGGTACCGCGCGCCCGCGATCCGGACGTCCTTGGGGAACTGCACCCGCCAGCTCGGGTCGAACCCCGCCGAGGTGACCCGCACCCGCAGCCGCCCGCCGTCCTGCACGCACTCCACCTCGACCCCGCCGAGGCTCCCCGCCTGGGCGACGCTCACCGTCTCCAGCTCCGCGCCCGGCGCGATCCGCTCCCAGCCCGCCGCCTTGACGTCGGTGGTCTGCGGCAGCCGCCCGCCCTCGGCCTCCCGCACCGCCGCCTCACTGGCGTCGATGCAGGCCAGCGAGCCGTCGGTGGTCACGATGTACAGCCGCTCGTCGCGGTACTGCATGCTGTACGCCGAGCCGCAGCCGGTGCCGAGCTTCCACAGCCGGGTGCCGTCCGCCGCGAAGCAGTACACCGACGAGGAATTGTCGCCGGCGAAGACGTACCTGCCGTCGGGCGAGGCCGCGCAGGAGAACACCGCGGCGTCACAGCGGTACCGGGCGCGCTGGGCACCGTCCGCCTTCGCCAGCCGGTAGACCCAGCCCCGGCTGGTGCCGGCGAACACCTCCGCCCGCTCCTGCCAGCCGAACAGCACCGCGCCCTCGGTCCTGGTGTGCCACAGCTCCTCGCCGCCGCGCGCCGAATAGCGCGAGACGCCGGACGAGTAGCCGTGGTAGACGCCGTCCGCGTCGCAGCGCACCATCCAGCCGGCGGTGCCGGCCGCCGAGCGCCGCCACTGGAACTCGTCCTCGTGGTCGACGGTGGTGATCCCGCCCCGGGCGTCGGCGACCCCGAGCACGCCGTCGTGGATGTCCAGCCAGTAGATGTCGACGTCCGCGGCGATCTCGTACGCCACCCGCGGCACCTTGCCGCCGAGGTCGTAGACCCGGCCGTCGTCACAGCCCGCGTAGATCCAGTAGTCGTCGGCGACGATGCACTTGACGCCGTCCGGCAGGCCGAACCGGCCGGTGACCTCGCCGTCGTGGGTGAGGGTGTAGACGTCACCGGCCTGGTTGCCGACCCAGGCGTGCTCCTCGCCGATGAAGATGCCGAACGCGTCCGCGCCCGACCTGAACCGCCACAGCACCGGCGCCTGACGCGCCGTCGAACGGGTCGACACGATCTGCCGCCGGGTCACGGCCCGCCGCTGCCGCACCCCGCGGACGGCCGGCGCGTACCCCTTGCGGACCTTCTCGCCGAGCTTCTTGGCGGCGGTGGCGGCCGCCTTCTCGGCGGTCGGGAAGGCGGTGGTCCTGGCCTGACCGGGCTCGCCGATCCGCCCGTAGGTGATGGTCAGCTCCGCGCCCGACTGCCGGACCTCGTAGAACTTGTGCGCCCCGCCGCCCTCCTCGGACAGCTCCAGGTAGGTGATCTGCTCGTCGGTGGCAGCGGACATGGCGGGGCCCCTTTCGGGCAGAGACAGGGAGGGCGCCGGCGGACCCAGCGGCCTCGCCCGACACCACTCAACCTAGGCCGCGGCACTGACAGCGGCCGGTCCGCCCGACGGGCCGTCAGCCCTCGCCCGCCACCACCGCACCGGACTCGTACGCGAACACCACCGCGTGCACCCGGTCGCGCAGCCCGAGCTTGCCCAGCACATTGCTGACATGCGTCTTGACGGTGTGTTCGCTGACCACCAGCTCGGCCGCGATCTCCGCGTTGGAGAGCCCCCGGGCGAGCAGCCGCAGGGTCTCCTGCTCGCGCGCCGTCAGCTGCTCCAGCAGCCTGGACGGCGGCCGGACCGGCCCGTTCCCCCCGCCCGGCGGCCGGCGGGCCGCGAACTCGCGGATCAGCCGCCGGGTCACGGACGGCGCCAGCAGCGCCTCGCCGGAGGCGACCATCCGGACCCCGTGCGCCAGGTCGTCGCGGCGGACGTCCTTCAGCAGGAAGCCGCTGGCGCCCACGTACAGCGCGTCGTAGACGTAGTCGTCGATGTCGAAGGTGGTCAGCATGATCACCTTGCAGTCCGGGAACCCGGCGCAGACCCGCCGGGCCGCCTCCAGCCCGTCCATCACCGGCATCCGGACGTCCAGCAGCAGCACGTCCGGACGGTGCTCGCGGACGGCCTCGACCGCCTGCGCGCCGTCCGCCGCCTCGCCCACCACCACGATGTCCGGCTGCGCGTCCAGGATCATCCCGAACCCGGCCCGCACCAACTCCTGGTCGTCCGCGACCACCACCCTGATCGGGCCCGTGCTCTCCCTCACCGTCCCGGTGCCCCCGGTCTCCGTGCTCACCGCCGCTGCGCCCCCAGCGGGAACCGGGCCCGCACCACGAAACCCCGACCGTCCGGCCCGGGACCGGCCTCGGCCCGGCCGCCGCAGGCCGCGGCCCGCTCCCGGATGCCCACCAGGCCCCGCCCGCCGGACCAGCCGCTCACCACCGCACCCGCCGTCACCGGCACACCCCGGCCGTCGTCCGACACCACCACCTCCAGCGCCTCCCCCACCCGCTCGACCCGGACCCGGGCCGCGCCGCCCGCCGAGTGCTTCACCACGTTGGTCAGTGCCTCCTGCACGATCCGGTACGCCGCCGCCTGCACGTCCGCCGGCACCGCCGGGCCAGGCCCGGCCGGGGTCAGCTCGACCCGCAGCCCGGACTCCCGGACCCGCTCGGCCAGCGCCGGCACCTCGGCCAGGGTCGGCTGCGGGGCCAGCTCCCGGCCGGCGCCCTCCTCCTTCAGCACACCGAGCACCCGGCGCAGCTGCACCATGGCGTCCCGGCCGGAGTCGGCGATGGTGTCGAAGGTGCGGATCGCCCGGTCCGGGTCGCTGCGCACCACCAGCGGGCCCGCCTCGGCCTGGATCACCATCAGCGAGACGGCGTGCGCCAGGATGTCGTGCATCTCGCGGGCGATCCGGGAGCGCTCCTCGGCGACGGCCCGCGCCGCGTCGGCCGCCGCCCTCATCCCCGTCTGCTGCGCCCGTTCGGCGGCGGCCGCGGCCCGCCCGCGCAGCTCGCGCACCAGCGAGCCGACGATGAACGAACCGACCGAGGTCAGCAGGCTGAACAGCATGCCGTTGGGCGAGTGGGTGCCGAGGATGTTGGCGGGCACCAGGATCGCCAGGATCAGCCAGCGCTGCCAGTCCCGGCCGCGATCGGCGACGGTGTACGTGACCAGCACGGTGTGCAGCGGGATCTGCGGGGCCACCGAGTGCGCGACGATCGACTGCACCAGCGAGAGGGCCCCGACCACCAGCCAGACCGTGAACGGCGCCCGGCGCCGCCACGGCAGTGGTGCCGCGGCCGCCAGCACCAGCAGGTAGACCCACGGCGGCCAGTTCTTGTCGTCGTAGACCACCGCCCAGACCGCGATCGCGGCCGCGGCCAGCGCGAGGAAACCGTCGAGCAGGTACGGGCTCGCCCCGCCGGACCCCGCGCCCCAGCGGGCGGACACCGCGCCGAGCCGATCGCGCAGCCGCGCCGTCCGCTCCCGGACGTCTCCGTTCACCCCAGCCACTCCCCCGTAGGCCGACCAGGGACGATCATGCCCTACCCGGGTGGGCTCAGGCACGGGCGACCGTGACGTCGCCGGTCCCGGTGTGCGCGGTGATGGTCCGCGGCGCCGCGTCCCGGCGGGGCACCGAGACGTGGACGCTGCCCGTCCCGGTGCCGGCGTCCACCGCGTACTCCTCGCCCCCGGGCACCTTGACGCTGACGCTGCCGGTGTCGGACCTCAGCTCGACACCGGTCGGATCGGCCCCGAACTGTGCGCGCACGTCCCCGGTGTCGGTGCTCAGCCGCACGTGCGCCCCGGCCAGTGCCTCGGCCTCGATCGAACCGGTCGAGGTCTCGGCGTCGACGGCCGCGGTGAGCCCGGCCAGCCGTACCCCGCCGGTGGAGTTGATCACCCGGACCTCGGTCCCGGCGGGCACCCGCACCTCGTAGCCGACCCCGCAGCCGTCGTCCGGGCAGTGGTAGCCGAGGGTCAGGGTGCCGTCGGCCACCGCGTGGGTCGCCTCCGGCTCCCCGTCCCGGTACGTGTGGTGCTCGGTGACCTGGACGCCGCCCGCACCGCCGACCACCCGGATGTCCCCGGTGTTCCCCTCGATCACCAGCACCCGGACCGGCTCCACGACGGAGTACGCCACGTCCCGGTGCTCGTCCTCCCCCAGGAAACACCCCGACATCCCCCCGACCACCACGGCCGTCACCACCCCGTACAGCAGCGCACGCTTCATCACGGACTCCCCCGTTCCCCGGCTCGGCCACCCCGACCCGACACCCCCACCCTGCCGGTCCGCCCTCCGCACCGGATCACCCGCACGAGCGGTCTTCCCGCCTCCCCCGCACGGGGGACGGCCCGCACGGCGGCTCCTGTGCCCCACGCGATTCCCGTGACGGACTGACGGCGACAATCGACGGCCGGTAACTTGTTTGGCCGCGTTCAATCGCATGTCGGCAGGACAGAACTCGGGGGATCTGCACCATGACCAATGCTGTGTCCGAGCCCCGCGGCGAGGGACCGGGTCGGTATCCGAGGCTGGCACTGGACGACAGGGTTCCGTTCCTCGCCCGGCTCGAACAGGAGGACAGGGCCGCGCTCCTCGCCCTCGGCCCCCGGTTGCGCTTCCCTCCGAGATCAGTGGTCATCCGGCAGGAAGAACCGTCGGACCACATCCTGCTGCTCCTGAACGGCTGGATGAAGGTCACGGCCGCTGCGGCCAACGGGTACGAAGCACTTCTCGCCTTACGGGGAGCCGGCGACATCGTGGGCGAGAGCGCGGCCCTGAGCGGGCGGCCCAGGTCCGCCACCGTGACCGCGCTGGAGGAAGTCGCTGCCGTGGCCGTCGACCGGCAGCGGTTCACCGAGTTCCTCACCCGCGCGCCCGCGGTGATGCTCCAGCTCCTCGCGCTGTCCAACGACAGGCTGCGCACGGCGGACCGCCGCCGACTGGAGGTCGCCGCGCTGACGGTCCGCGAACGCCTCGCCGACCTGCTGCTCGAACTCGCCCGGACCCACGGGAGTGCGACGGAGGAAGGCATCGAGATCTCGGTGCCGCTCAGTCAGCAGGAGCTGGCCGGGTCGGTCGGCGCGTCGCGGGAGGCCGTGGCCCGCTTGCTGAAGACCCTCCGGGATCGCGGCGTAGTGATCACCAGGCGCCGCTGTCTGGTGATCACGCGTCCTGACGTGCTTCGGCGCATTGGCTGACCCGCAGAGCGGAGTTCTGTGCACACGATCACAGAGCGAGTGCGTCATCGGTCCTCACACCCCGGCCTGACGATCCAGCAGGCTGCTGCCCGGTCCATCGGAGAGGCAGCCATGACAGAGCCGGTCAACCGCACCATCCTGCTGTTCGACATCGAAAAGTTCGGCCGACGCGACGACGTGGAGCAGGCGTTCATGCGGCGCATGCTCTACACCATCCTCCAGGAGACCCTCCGCAGCGCGGGGGTCGAGCAGACCGACCAACGGGTGGAGGACCGGGGTGACTCGGTGATGGTCCTGATCAGCCCGACCGTTCCGAAGGTCCCGCTCCTGCGGGCCCTGCTCACGGAGACCCCCGCATTGCTGCGCAGCAACAACCGGCTGGCGTCGAGCAGCGCCCAGGTTCGGCTCCGGGCAGTCCTCGCTGCAGGAGAGGTGGCCGTACAGGAACTGGGGGGTGCACTCGGCGGAGTGGTCGGCCGGGACCTCAACCAAGCCTTCCGACTGCTCAATTCGGACCAGCTCCGGCACCTGCTCACCCAGTCCGGCGAACAGCTCCTACTGTGCGTCTCCGACCCCGTCTACCAGGGCATCGTGTCCCACGGCCACCACGGCGTACCCGCGACCGAGTTCCACCAAGTCTCCGTCCTCGGCAAGGAGGGGCCGCTGACCGGCTGGGTGCACGGTTCGGCCGGCCCGGCCGCCGCCGGCCCGCCCGTGGAGCCCCAGCGTCCTGCCCTCGGTGGGCCCGCGACTTCCGGGGGGGTGCAGTTCATCGGTGGTTCGCCGTCCTTCGGCGGCAGTCTGGTCACCGGCGACCAGCACATCGTCTCCGGTGGCCAGGTCCACGGGGACATCAGTGTCGGAGATTCACGGCGAGGCGGCACCAAGTGACCTCGCCCCCGCAGGAGACACCCAAGCAGCCCGCCCAACAGGACGTGGTGGAAGCGGACGACGAGTCGGCCGAGCTGCAGGAAGCACCGCCCGAGCAGCCCCAGAACGCCTGGGAGGCCGCCCGGGAGCTGCTGGAGCACGCCCCGGAGAGCTTCACCAACCAGGGCAACTTCTTCACGGGCGGTACACCGTCGTTCGGGGGCAGCCTGGTCACCGGCGACCAGCACACCGTCTCCGGCGGCCAGGTCCACGGCGACGTGGTGACCGGGCACAAGACCACGATCTACCAGATCGGTTCGGCGTTCGGGACGCCGCTGCACGGGTCGGGGGTGGTACCCGACACCGAGTTGGCCTCGCTGGCGGAGGTCTTCCAGGACGGCCCGGCCTTTGCCGGCGCGCTCTCCGAGCTACGTGGCCTCCGCGTCCTGGTGCTGCGAGGCCTTCCGGACAGCGGCAGGCGGGCCGCCGCCCTGATGCTGCTGCACCGCCTGGGGGCCCGCCGCATCCGCGCGCTCGACCCTGACATCGCTCCGGCCTCGCTGCTCAAGGGTGCCGATCCGGCCGACGGCTATCTGCTGGAGGACTTCACCGCTCCGCGCAGCAGACCACTGACCGAGATGCACCTTTTCCACCTGCACGAGACCCTGACCGAGCGGCAGGCACATCTGGTGATCACCATGGCCGACGCCTCGCACCGCGGCCCCCGCCACTTCCGGTGGACCCCGCCCGACCCCGAATCCGTCCTGGCCGCACACCTGCGGGTCCGCCTCGGGGCCGAGGACTGCGATCGCATCCCCGGGTTGTTGGCACTGCCCGAGGTGCGTGACTTCCTGGAGAAGACCCGGCCGATCCGCGAGATCGCCGAGTTCGCCGTCCCGCTCGCCGCTCACACCGGCGACGAGCCGGACCGCGAGAGGCTGACGGCCTTCGGCCAGGCCGTGGTCAGCGAGCAGGTCGACCGCTGGTTCGGCGACCCGCAGCTGCCGCTCAGGGAGAAGGCGTTCCTGCTCTCCCTCGCTGTCTTCGATCGCACACCATACGCCCTCACCGCCGAACTCTCCGACCATCTCTTCCGCCGCTTGGAGAACATTGACGCCCCCGGTCGGAAGGAGGGCATCCCCCCGTTCGGCAACTCCGTCGAGGATCGGGTCGCGCTCGCCCGAGCCCTCCTGTACGAGGAGAACGAACAGACTCCATGGGGTCCGGTACCGCAGCGCATGGCCGGCTTCGGTGACCCCCGGACCCCGCACACCCTGCTGCGCGAAACCTGGATCAGCCACCCCTCCGCCCGGCCCGCCGTGCTCCTGTGGCTGAACGGCCTGGCCGTCGATCCCCGCCCGCTGGTCCGTACCCGGGTTGCCTCGGCCGCGGCCCTGCTGGCCTCGGTGGATCTCTCCTCCGCCATGGGCCGGCTGCTGGGGCCGTGGTCGGAGTCGAAGGATTTCCGCCTCTGCCTGCTCGCCGCGAACAGCCTCGTCCTCGCGTACTACGCAGGGACCGCGGCGGTACCCCGCATCCTGCGGGACTGGTGCCAGGACGACAACGGCCATCGCCGGTGGAGCGCCATCCGCGGGTACGCGCTACTCGGCCATCTGATGCCCGCAGAGGCTCTGGACGCCCTCGCGCTGGCGTCCTCTCGGCTGGACGAGGACGGCCTCACCGAGCTCGTCCGCGCCACCCTCGCCGGCGAGCGGGACCGCCCCACCGACCACCCCACGCAGTTCGAGGCGGTCGGCCTGGTGGAAGCAGCCGAACTGCTGCTGCTCTCCCCCGCAGGACCCACGGTCCTCACCGCCCTCGCCGACTGGACGACCGCGGCCCCCGAGCTCCGCAGTCTGGCGCTCGCCACCTTCCTGACCGCGGCGCAGCGCACCGAGGACGGCCAGGATGGCACCCCGGGCCGCCCCACCTTGCTGGACTGGTTCGCCCAGGCACCGCGTACCGGACCCGGAGCACCCGCACCGATCACCACCGTGCCCGGGCCCGGCGCCGAACCGCCGGTGCGGGACCTGCTGGCGACGCTCTGGCGAACGGCCCTCGGCGACCGGGTCTACGGCCCCGCCGCCCTCCAGGTGTTCCGAGCCTGGCTGACCAGCAGCCGTGCGGAGCCGGAAACCGAGTCCCTGCTCGCCGAGTTGCTGCCCGCCCTTGCCGTCACCGACCGGGATGTCCAGCGGCTGAGCCACCTGCTACGCACCGCCCGCGACGCGGCGGGGCCGCTGGCGGGCGCCCCGCTCGGGCGTCTGCTGAGCGACCTCGCACCGCACTGATGTCACACGACCACAGGAGTACCAGCCCATGCCGGACACCTACGAATCCGCCGAATGGCCACCGCGGGCCGGCCTGACCGACCCGGTGCTCACGGTCCGCCGACTCGGCCGACTCGGGGCCCTGACCGGCCGGGTGGCAGCTCGGGCCGACTGCGCATTGGTCCTCAGCACCGCCAAGGGCGGGTACGAGGTATTCCTCCCGCCCCGGCGCCCGGGCCGCGGTGAACTCGCCGGCCGCGGCTACCAGGCGGCCTTCGAGGTGGACCTGCGGATCCATCACCTTCAGCTCACCGCCTACCTGCCCGGGCTCGACGACATTGGTGGCTTCGAGACAGAGGTCGACGTGGACTGGCGGGTCTCGGCCGCCGACCGTGTCGTTCGGAGCGGAATCCGGGATGTGCCGGCCCTCCTCATCCCGAGGATCCAGCAGCGAATGCGTGCGGTCGCACGCAGCTTCCCGACCGACCTCAGCGGACCCGTCGAAGCCGCCGTCCAACAGACCCTGGAGGCACCGACGGCCGAGGCCGAGGGCCTGCACGTGACCTGCACGGTACGGCTCACGCTGGACCCCGCCGCGCAAGCGCACAAGGATCGAATGCGCTCCTACGGGTTCGACACCGAGGCACACCCCCTTGCCCGCCGGAAGGCCCAGGAGGACAGCGATGTCCTGGCGCAGAAGGCCGACTTCTACCGATATCACCTCGACCACGGCGGAGTGGCTGCCTGGGCCCTCCAGCTCGCCGCCCACCCGGATGATCTGCCGACCGCCCTGGACCATCTCCGGACCGAACAGCAGGACCTGGTCCGCAACCAGATCGAGCTGGTCGAGAAGCTGCTCGACCGCAGCCACTTCGAGGAGTTCCAGCTGGAGGACTCCACCCGGGCCACCTTGGAGGCAATCACCTCCATCCTCCGCCGCAGTGCCGGTGGGCCGCCCGCCCCGCCACTGAGCTCCCACCACCATCTTCCGCCGCAGCGCTGACCGTCCAGCAGGAGCCGCCACGTGTCGACCTTCCCCATCCCTGCCTCCGGCGGACCGGTGCCGAGCGCAGTGCCTGCCCCCGCCGCCGCACCATCCACTCCCACCGCGCCGCTGGCCGCCGGCCAGGCACTGCTCGCTGACCTCCGTGGCGAGATCGCCCGGGCGGACAGCAAGGCCGCGGTCCTGGTCGCGGCCCTGGGAATGATCGTGAGTGCTGCCAGCGGACTGGCGGCAGGCCGGGACTGGACCCTCCGCTCGGTGACAGGGGGTGTCCTGGTGCTGGCGGTCGCTGCCGCGTGCTGCCTCTCCGTCTCCCTGCTCGCACTCCTGATGGCGGTCCTGCCGCGATACCCCCGCAGTGTCTGGGAGCCCGGCCGCCCACTCGGCTACTTCGGCGACATTCGGCGGGCGGCGGACTTGGGGGCACTCCCCGCCGCCGTCGCCGACGCCGATCGCCACCGCGCCGAAGGGGTCGTCATCGCCCTGACCGACACCAGCCTGATCGTCGCCCGGAAGCACATGTGGGTGCGGATAGGGGTCCTGTCCTTCGGCGCCGGTCTGTTGCTGATGCCCCTGATCGCGCTGGCCGCCTGAGTAACGGCCCGCCCCGTAGCTGGTTCCACTCCCGTCCCCGTCCAGGAGTCCACATGCCTGAGCCCACAGTGCCCGGCTATCCGACAGCACCGCACCACCACGCGGGACCACCTCAGTACCCGAACGAGGCTCCGCCCCCTCCCGCCTACCCCACTGCCAGAACCGCTGAGGCAACACCCGGACCTCCACGGACGCAGGTCCCACCGGGCCCGGGCCGGCCGGTCCGTCCCCCAACCATCCACGTTCCCGCCGACCCCGGTGATGACCTGGGATTCCACACCGGTCGGATTCACCTGGCCGCCCGGCAGCGCGGCGCCGACGCCACAGCCATCGGCATGCTGCTCCTTCTGCTGCCGAACTTCCTCGGCAGCCTGATCGTGGTCAGCATGCTCTCCCTGCTGCTGCCGCAGGTCTTCGGCTACCTCGCTATCGGGCTCTGGGTCGCATCCGGGGTTCTCGCCTTCCACCGGCCGACCGAACGACTGATGGCCCGGCACCTCTTCCATCTCCGCCTGCCGATCGGCGCCGAGCTCGCCAGGCTGGAACCCGTCTGGCGGGAAGTGACCGTCCGGGCGGGCGTCGACGGCCGGAAGTACGAGCTGTGGATCGAGGACAGCAAGGATCTCAACGCGCTCGCCGCAGCCGGCCACATCGTGGGGGTGACCCGTTTCTCCCTGGAGCGGTTGCCACCTGCCCAACTGGCCGCCGTGCTCGCCCACGAGTTGGGACACCATCGGAGCGGTCATGCCTGGTCGTCACTGCTGGGACTCTGGTACTCGCTGCCGGGTCGGCTGGCGTGGTGGGCGTTCCGGCTGGCCTCTGCGCTCCTCTTCCAGCTGGCGGCTTCACTCTCCGCCCTGGGTGCCGTGGCGGTGGCCCTGGTGTTCGGTGCAGTCGCCTTCACGGTGGTGACCACCTACCCGCCGCTGCTCCTGATCCTGGTCACGCCCTACCTCTTGGCGGCGGTCGGGCGCCGGGCCGAGCTCCGGGCCGACCTGGAGGCCGCGCGGCTGGGGTTCGCCCGCCCGCTCCTGGCCGTGGTGCACGCATTCCAGGCCTCCGAGGAAGCCGCTGCGCAGTCGCAGCAGCGGCGCACCGGCCGTGCCCCCTCCCGGCCCGGCCCGGCAGCGCGCCTGCTCGCCTCGCATCCGGACAACTTCACCCGGATCCGACACTTGGAGAACTATCTGGCGGCCAACGGGTGCCCGGGGAACGCCGCAGGGCGGCCACCCCGAGTGGGGTGACCGCCCTGCGATCAGGAACCGCGACCTCAGCCGGTGTACGGGCCGTAGTCGTAGTCGTCCAGCGGGACCGCCTGGCCGGAGCCGGCGCCGAAGGGCGACAGGTCGTAGTCGTCGTAGCCGACGGCCGAGTACATCGCGGCCTTGGCCTCCTCGGTCGGCTCGACCCGGATGTTGCGGTAGCGGGGCAGACCCGTACCGGCCGGGATGAGCTTACCGAGGATGACGTTCTCCTTGAGGCCCAGCAGCGGGTCCGACTTGGCGTGGATCGCCGCGTCGGTGAGCACCCGGGTCGTCTCCTGGAAGGAGGCGGCCGACAGCCAGGACTCGGTGGCCAGCGAGGCCTTGGTGATACCCATCAGCTGCGGACGGCCGGAGGCGGGGTGGCCGCCCTCGGAGACCACGCGACGGTTCTCGGTCTCGAAGCGGCCGCGCTCGACGAGCTCGCCCGGGAGCAGCTCGGCGTCGCCCGACTCGATGATCGTCACGCGGCGGAGCATCTGCCGGATGATGATCTCGATGTGCTTGTCGTGGATCGACACACCCTGCGAGTTGTAGACCTTCTGGACCTCGGCCACCAGGTGGATCTGGACGGCACGCTGGCCCATGATGCGCAGGACGTCGTGCGGGTTCATCGTGCCGGCCGTCAGCTTCTGGCCGACGGAGACCGCCTCGCCCTCGCTGACCAGCAGCTTGATGCGCTTCGAGATCGGGTAGGCGATCTCGTCGGTGCCGTCGTCGGGGGTGACGACGATCTTGCGGGTCTTCTCGGTGTCCTCGATGCGGACCCGGCCGTCGGCCTCGGAGACCGGGGCGACACCCTTCGGGGTACGCGCCTCGAAGAGCTCGACGACACGCGGCAGACCCTGGGTGATGTCGTCACCGGCCACACCACCGGTGTGGAAGGTACGCATGGTCAGCTGGGTACCGGGCTCACCGATGGACTGGGCGGCGATGATGCCGACCGCCTCACCGATGTCGACCAGCTTGCCGGTGGCCAGCGAACGGCCGTAGCACATGGCGCAGGTGCCGACCGCGGACTCACAGGTGAGGATCGAGCGGGTCTTGACCTCGGCGATGTTGTGCCGGATCAGCTCGTCGATCAGCACGTCACCGAGGTCGGTGTTGGCGGTGGCGAGGAGCTTGCCGTCCACCGTGATGTCCTCGGCCAGCATGCGGGCGTAGACGCTGGTCTCGACGTCGTCGGCCTTGCGCAGGACGCCGTCCGCACCCACGGAACCGATCGGCAGCTTGAGGCCGCGCTCGGTGCCGCAGTCCTCCTCGCGAATGATGACGTCCTGGGAGACGTCGACCAGACGACGGGTGAGGTAGCCGGAGTCGGCGGTACGCAGGGCGGTGTCGGCCAGACCCTTACGGGCACCGTGGGTGGAGATGAAGTACTCCAGCACGGACAGGCCCTCACGGAACGAGGCCTTGATGGGACGCGGGATGGTCTCGTTCTTGGCGTTCGACACCAGACCACGCATACCGGCGATCTGACGCATCTGCATCATGTTTCCACGGGCACCCGAGTCCACCATCATGAAGATGGGGTTGGTCTTCGGGAAGTTCGCGGACATGGCCTCGGCGACCTCGTTGGTCGCGCGGGTCCAGATGCCGATGAGCTCGCTCTTGCGCTCGTCGTTGGTGATCAGACCGCGCTCGTACTGCTTCTGGACCTTCTCGGCCTGCGCCTCGTAGCCCTCGAGGATCTGGGGCTTGCTCGGCGGGACGATGACGTCCGAGATCGAGACGGTGACACCGGAACGGGTCGACCAGTGGAAACCGGCCGCCTTCAGGTTGTCCAGCGTCGCGGCGACGACGACCTTGGGGTAGCGCTCGGCCAGGTCGTTGACGATCGCGGAGAGCTGCTTCTTGCCCACCTCGTAGTCGACGAACGGGTAGTTCTCCGGCAGCAGCTCGTTGAAGAGCGCGCGGCCGAGGGTGGTCTGCAGGCGGAAGGCCTCGCCCTCGAACCAGGCCGGCTGACCGTCCTCGTCCACCGGCACGGTCCAGCCGCGCGGCGGCACGGTGCCGGCCGGCAGGCGCAGGTCGATCGGGGCCTGGACGTCCAGCTCGCGGGCGTCGAAGGCCATGATCGCCTCGGCGGTGGAGGAGAAGGAACGGCCACCGCCCTTCACCTCCTCGCGGTCCGAGGTGAGGAAGAACAGACCGAGCACCATGTCCTGGGTCGGCATGGTGACGGGACGACCGTCGGCCGGCTTCAGGATGTTGTTCGAGGACAGCATCAGGATGCGGGCCTCGGCCTGCGCCTCTGCGGACAGGGGCAGGTGGACGGCCATCTGGTCACCGTCGAAGTCCGCGTTGAACGCGGTGCAGACGAGCGGGTGGATCTGGATGGCCTTGCCCTCGACCAGCTGCGGCTCGAAGGCCTGGATGCCGAGGCGGTGCAGGGTGGGCGCACGGTTCAGCAGCACCGGGTGCTCGGCGATGACCTCTTCGAGGACGTCCCACACCACCGGGCGGGCGCGCTCGACCATGCGCTTGGCCGACTTGATGTTCTGCGCGTGGTTCAGGTCGACCAGGCGCTTCATCACGAACGGCTTGAAGAGCTCCAGCGCCATGGCCTTCGGCAGACCGCACTGGTGCAGCTTGAGCTGCGGGCCGACGACGATGACCGAACGGGCCGAGTAGTCGACGCGCTTGCCGAGCAGGTTCTGACGGAAACGACCCTGCTTGCCCTTGAGCATGTCGGACAGCGACTTCAGCGGACGGTTGCCGGGGCCCGTCACCGGGCGGCCACGACGGCCGTTGTCGAAGAGCGCGTCGACGGCCTCCTGGAGCATGCGCTTCTCGTTGTTCACGATGATCTCGGGCGCGCCGAGGTCGAGAAGCCGCTTCAGGCGGTTGTTGCGGTTGATCACGCGGCGGTACAGGTCGTTCAGGTCGGAGGTCGCGAAGCGGCCACCGTCCAGCTGCACCATCGGACGCAGGTCCGGCGGGATGACCGGGACGCAGTCGAGCACCATGCCCTTGGGCTTGTTGCTGGTCTGCAGGAACGCGGAGACGACCTTGAGGCGCTTGAGCGCACGGGTCTTCTTCTGGCCCTTGCCGGTGCGGATGATCTCGCGGAGGCGCTCGGCCTCCTCGGCGAGGTCGAAGCTCTCCAGGCGGTCCTTGAGCGCCGCGGCGCCCATCGAACCGGAGAAGTAGGTGCCGAAGCGGTCGCGCAGCTCGCGGTAGAGCAGCTCGTCGCCCTCCAGGTCCTGGACCTTGAGGTTCTTGAAGCGGGCCCACACCTCGTCGAGGCGGTCCAGCTCGCGCTGGGCGCGGTCGCGCAGCTGCTTCATCTCGCGCTCGGCGCCCTCGCGCACCTTGCGGCGCACGTCGGCCTTGGCGCCCTCGGCCTCGAGCTCGGCCAGGTCGGTCTCGGCCTTCTTGGCCCGGCCTTCCAGGTCGGCGTCGCGGCGGTTCTCGATCTGCTGGCGCTCGACCGAGATGTGCGCCTCGAGGGAGGGCAGGTCACGCTGGCGGCGCTCGTCGTCCACCCAGGTGATCATGTAGGCGGCGAAGTAGATGACCTTCTCGAGGTCCTTCGGCGCCAGGTCCAGCAGGTAGCCCAGGCGGGACGGGACACCCTTGAAGTACCAGATGTGGGTGACCGGGGCGGCCAGCTCGATGTGGCCCATCCGCTCACGGCGCACCTTGGCGCGGGTGACCTCGACGCCGCAGCGCTCGCAGATGATGCCCTTGAAGCGGACACGCTTGTACTTACCGCAGTAGCACTCCCAGTCCCGGGTGGGACCGAAGATCTTCTCGCAGAAAAGGCCGTCCTTTTCCGGCTTCAGCGTGCGGTAGTTGATGGTCTCCGGCTTCTTGACCTCGCCGTGGGACCACTGGCGGATGTCGTCGGCGGTGGCCAGGCCGATGCGGAGCTCGTCGAAGAAGTTGACGTCAAGCACTGGTCGTCAAGCCCTCTTTCGTAATTCGAGAGTTTGTCTGTGGTCTGAGGGGGGCCTGGGGGCGGGCCGGCTGCCGTGTGGGGCAGCCGGCCCGGCCTCCGTCAGACCTCTTCGACGCTGCTCGGCTCGCGCCGGGACAGGTCAATACCGAGCTCCTCCGCGGCGCGGAACACGTCCTCGTCGGAGTCCCGCATCTCGATGGACTGGCCGTCCGAGGACAGCACCTCCACGTTGAGGCAGAGCGACTGCATTTCCTTGATGAGCACCTTGAAGGACTCGGGAATGCCGGGCTCGGGGATGTTCTCGCCCTTGACGATGGCCTCGTAGACCTTCACGCGGCCGAGGACGTCGTCGGACTTGATGGTGAGCAGCTCCTGCAGGGCGTACGCGGCGCCGTACGCCTCGAGGGCCCACACCTCCATCTCACCGAAGCGCTGACCACCGAACTGCGCCTTACCACCGAGCGGCTGCTGGGTGATCATGGAGTACGGGCCGGTCGAACGGGCGTGCAGCTTGTCGTCGACCAGGTGGTGCAGCTTGAGGATGTACATGTAGCCGACCGAGACCGGCATCGGGAACGGCTCGCCGGAGCGGCCGTCGAAGAGCCGGGCCTTGCCGGTGGAGTTCACCAGGCGGTCACCGTCGCGGGTGAGCGTGGTGTGGTCCAGCATGCCGGTGATCTCGTCCTCGCGGGCGCCGTCGAAGACGGGGGTGGCGAGGTTGGTGCCACCCTCCACGTTGTCGGCGCCGATCGCCTGCAGGCGCTTGGCCCACTCGTCGGCGAGGCCGGAGACGTCCCAGCCCTGCTTGGCGAGCCACCCGAGGTGGATCTCCAGGACCTGTCCCGGGTTCATTCGGGACGGGACACCCAGCGGGTTGAGGATGATGTCGACCGGGGTGCCGTCGGCGAGGAACGGCATGTCCTCGACCGGCAGGATCTTGGAGATGACGCCCTTGTTGCCGTGGCGGCCGGCCAGCTTGTCACCGTTGGTGATCTTGCGCTTCTGGGCCACGTAGACCCGGACCAGCTGGTTGACGCCGGGCGGGAGCTCGTCGCCCTCCTCGCGGTCGAAGACGCGGACGCCGATGACCTTGCCGGACTCACCGTGCGGCACCTTCAGCGAGGTGTCGCGGACCTCACGGGCCTTCTCACCGAAGATCGCGCGCAGCAGGCGCTCCTCCGGGGTCAGCTCGGTCTCGCCCTTGGGCGTGACCTTGCCGACCAGGATGTCGCCGGTGACGACATCGGCGCCGATCCGGATGATGCCGCGCTCGTCGAGGTCGGCGAGGACCTCCTCGGAGACGTTCGGGATGTCCCGGGTGATCTCCTCGGGGCCCAGCTTGGTGTCACGGGCGTCGACCTCGTGCTCCTCGATGTGGATCGAGGAGAGGACGTCGTCCTGCACGAGGCGCTGCGACAGGATGATCGCGTCCTCGTAGTTGTGACCCTCCCAGGACATGAACGCCACGAGCAGGTTCTTGCCGAGGGCCATCTCGCCCTCGTCGGTGCAGGGGCCGTCGGCCAGCACCTGGTTGACCTCGACCCGGGAGCCCTCGTCCACGAGCACCTTCTGGTTGAAGGCGGTGCCCTGGTTGGAGCGGGTGAACTTGGCGGCCCGGTACGTGGTGTAGGTGCCGTCGTCGTTGGCCACGGTGACGTAGTCGGCCGAGACCTCCTGGACCACGCCCGACTTCTCGGCGGTGATCACGTCGGCGGCGTCGACCGCGCAGCGGTACTCCATGCCGGTGCCGACCAGCGGGGCCTCGCTCTTCAGCAGCGGCACCGCCTGACGCATCATGTTGGAGCCCATGAGCGCGCGGTTGGCGTCGTCGTGCTCGAGGAACGGGATCATGGCGGTCGCGACCGACACCATCTGGCGCGGCGAGACGTCCATGTAGTCGATCTCGGTGCCCGGGATGTAGTCGATCTCGCCGCCACGGCGGCGGACCAGCACGCGGGGCTCGGCGAAGTGGAGGTCGTCCGTCAGCGGGGCGTTGGCCTGCGCGATGACGAAGCGGTCCTCCTCGTCGGCGGTGAGGTAGTCGACCTGCTCGGTGACGACACCGTCGATCACCTTGCGGTACGGGGTCTCGATGAAACCGAACGCGTTGACCCGGCCGTAGGAGGCGAGCGAGCCGATCAGACCGATGTTCGGGCCTTCGGGGGTCTCGATCGGACACATGCGGCCATAGTGCGACGGGTGCACGTCTCGGACCTCGAAGCCGGCCCGCTCACGGGACAGACCACCGGGGCCGAGGGCGGACAGACGGCGCTTGTGGGTCAGGCCCGACAGCGGGTTGGTCTGGTCCATGAACTGCGACAGCTGGCTGGTGCCGAAGAACTCCTTGATGGAGGCGACGACCGGCCGGATGTTGATCAGGGTCTGCGGCGTGATCGCCTCGACATCCTGGGTGGTCATGCGCTCGCGCACGACGCGCTCCATACGGGCGAGACCCGTACGGACCTGGTTCTGGATCAGCTCGCCGACGTTGCGCAGGCGACGGTTGCCGAAGTGGTCGATGTCATCGACCTCGATGACGATGTCGCGACCGTCCTCGTCCCGCCACTCGACCTCGCCCGCGTGCAGCTTCACCAGGTACTTGATCGCACCGATGATGTCGGGCTCGGTGAGCACGCCGGAGTCCAGCGACTCCGCGTTGCCGAGCTTGCGGTTGACCTTGTAGCGGCCGACCTTCGCGAGGTCGTAGCGCTTGGGGTTGAAGTAGAGGTTCTCCAGCAGGGTCTGGGCGGCCTCACGCGTCGGCGGCTCGCCCGGACGCAGCTTGCGGTAGATGTCCAGCAGCGCGTCGTCCTGGCCCTGGGTGTGGTCCTTCTCCAGGGTGGCGCGCATCGACTCGTACTCGCCGAACTCCTCGAGAATCATCTCGTTGGTCCAGCCGAGGGCCTTGAGCAGAACGGTGACCGACTGCTTGCGCTTGCGGTCGATGCGGACACCGACCATGTCGCGCTTGTCGATCTCCATCTCCAGCCAGGCACCACGCGAGGGGATGACCTTGCAGGAGAAGATGTCCTTGTCGGACACCTTGTCCAGGCTGGAGTCGAAGTAGACGCCGGGAGAGCGCACCAGCTGGGACACGACGACACGCTCGGTGCCGTTGATGATGAACGTGCCCTTGTTGGTCATGAGCGGGAAGTCGCCCATGAAGACCGTCTGGGACTTGATCTCACCGGTCTCGTTGTTGGTGAACTCGGCGGTGACGAAGAGCGGGGCCGCGTAGGTGAAGTCGCGGTCCTTGCACTCGTCGATGGAGTTCTTCGGCGGCTCGAAACGGTGGTCGCGGAAGGTCAGCGACATCGAACCGGAGAAGTCCTCGATCGGAGAGATCTCCTCGAAGATCTCCTCCAGACCGGACTTGGTCGGGACGTCCTGACCACTGTCCAGGGCCGCCTCGACCCGGGACTTCCAGGCCGCATTGCCGAGCAGCCAGTCAAAGCTCTCGGTCTGCAGGGCCAGGAGGTTCGGGACCTCAAGAGGCTCCTTGATCTTCGCGAACGAGACGCGGAGCGGGGCGGTGGATGCGGCGGAATTGTTCGAGGCGTTGCGCGGCGCGGCCAAGAGGGGGGTCCTTCCGAGGGCTCGGAGCTCACTACGCGCATACCGGCCGGACCTTAGACGAGCCAGGATCCACCTCCGGCCGCCGGTCCCGCCGGGGGTGAATCCCCAGGTCAGAGCCGCTGTACGGAGGCGGTGCCAGGCCCCTTCAGGGCAACGCCGACTCCGGGCGACGAGTCACGGAGCAGCTAACAGGCAGCGCAAAGGGACAGTGTAGCCAAAAGGCACACTGCTGACAAGCCCTGATTCGGAGACCGAATCGGACGCTCCCTCCGGTCGCGACCCGAGCGCCGACCGCCCCTGTCAAGAGGCACCGCCGCAGGGGTTGCCCTGCCCTCGTACAACCGGACGACCCGGGACTCCCGGGCCGTCGCACCTCACATGTAGTCAGTTCCCAGCCGGGCCCTTGTATAACCATCCGGGCTCTCCGGCCGACGGTGAACCGCCTGCCACGCAGCGGCGCGCGCCTCGAGAATCGCGCGCCGGGTGCCGTTCGTCAAGGCCCCCACCACAGTGCGGACCTCGCACGGACCATCGCTTCCGGGCCCCCGCGCGTTACACATCGCCCGAGGCCGGGGCGGGTGGCCACGACAGCGATCACCATACCGGCCCGCACCGACAGCGACCGAGTGCGCGCTGGGCCGCACCGGCGGAGCCGTTCGGGGGACCCGGTACGACGGGTACGGACCCCGGTACGGGAAAAGGCCGGGCCGACCACCCACAGGGGTGATCGGCCCGGCCTCCGCGCCCCCTCAGAGGGGGCAGGAAGTCACTTGACGGTGACCTTGGCGCCGGCGCCCTCGAGAGCGGCCTTGGCCTTCTCGGCAGCGTCCTTGGCAACCTTCTCCAGGACGGTGGCGGGGGTGCCGTCAACGAGGTCCTTGGCCTCCTTCAGGCCGAGGGAGGTCAGGGCGCGCACCTCCTTGATGACCTGGATCTTCTTGTCACCGGCGGACTCGAGGATGACGTCGAACTCGTCCTGCTCCTCGGCAGCCTCGACCGGGGCGACCGGACCGGCAACGCCGGCGACGGCGACCGGGGCGGCGGCGGTGACGTCGAACTTCTCCTCGAACGCCTTCACGAACTCGGAGAGCTCGATGAGGGTCATCTCCTCGAACTGCGCGAGCAGGTCGTCCTGGGACAGCTTCGCCATGATGGCGTCCTTCCACTAAATCGGCAGGTGGTGCCGGATGTACGGGTTGGCGGGCGTACGGGCCCGCAGCGAGGGCTGATGCCCGCCGAATTACTCGGCGGCAGCGTCCTCGGCGGCGGGAGCCGGCGTACCGGCACCGCCCTGCTCGACCTTGTCGCGAAGCGCGTCCACGGTGCGGACGAGCTTCGACGGCAGGGCCTGGAAGACCGCGGCAGCCTGCGAGGGCTTGGCCTTCATGGCACCCGCCAGCTTGGCGAGCAGAACCTCGCGGGACTCGAGGTCCGCGAGCTTCTTGATCTCATCGGCGGTCAGCGCCTTACCGTCAAGGACACCGCCCTTGATGATGAGAGCGGGGTTCTCCTTGGCGAAGTCACGCAGAGCCTTCGCCGACTCCACCGGGTCACCGGTGACGAAGGCGACAGCCGTCGGACCGGCGAACAGGTCGTCCAGCGCAGAGATCCCGGCCTCGTTCGCCGCGATCTTGGTCAGCGTGTTCTTCACCACGGCGTACTGGGCGTTGTCCCCCAGCGAGCGACGCAGATTCTTCATCTGCTTCACCGTCAGACCGCGGTACTCGGTCAGCACGGCCGCGTTCGAGGCACGGAACCTGTCCGTGATCTCGGCAACGTCGGTAGCCTTGTCGGGCCTTGCCATAGGCTTACGCCTCCTTCCGTGATGTCGAAGTCGGGCCGACCTTGGGAGTCGACCATCGATCACCTCGGACGCACCGGCCGGAAGGAAGAGGCCCTGCGGAATGCTCCGCAAAAACAAATCGAGCCCCAGTGCGCAGTCGCACGGGGCCCATGACGACCTCAACAGCCGCACGGCGAACCGAACGGACCGGAAGTCAAAGCTCCAAACACTCCTGCGCGGGCCGTCTGCGCTGAACGCAGATCCTTCGGTCACCCGGCACCTGTGAAGGCGCACGGCGACAACCAGCGGTCTTTGGCGATCCCCACGGTACTCGACGCCTGCCGAACGGGGCAAATCCGTCCCGCGGGCCTACGACTCGCAGGACCCGGGGCCCACCTACCCGCCCGGCACCGGCGGCGGGCTCGCCTCGCCCCGGTCCAGGGTGTCGGCCTCGGCGGGCGCCTGCAGCGACAGCGGCCCGGCGATCTCGCCGTACACCACGGTGGCGGCCCGCGCCCCGGCCTGGCCGGTCCGGCTGAGCTGCACCAGCTGGTCGCTGTCGTTGAGCCACAGGTCGAGGGTGAGCACCCGGCCGGGGTCCGCGCCGAGGCTCTGGCGCAGGGCCTCCCGGCGCTCCGGGCCGAGCTGGGTCTGGGCCGCCACGTAGGCGTCGACGCCGAGGGTCAGCCGGTAGTGGACGACCGAGGTCTCCTGGAGCTGTTCCTGGCCGACCAGCTCGGGCGCCTCGGCGGCGCAGGCCGCGGTGAGCGCCACCATCGGGTTGAGCTGGTCGACCAGCGCGGAGTACGGGACGTCCTTGCCCCCCGGACGGCCGCTGAACTTCTGCCAGTGCCGGCCGCCCTGCCGCGCCGCGCTGTCCGGGTCGCCGCCCAGGTAGGCGGCGGTGTCCAGGACGATCAGCTGCTCGGACGTGCCCTGCCGGTCGAACCGCAGCCCGGTCTTGGGCGCCCAGAAGATCATCCCGTCGGCGCCCTCCTGCGGCAGCTTGAACCGCGCCCGGCGGGCGTCGCGCATGGCCAGCTGGGCGGAGAGCAGCACGCCGTGCGGCGAGCGGTCGGTGGGGGTGGCGAGCGCCGAGCTCGGTGCCGAGGTGCCGGTCGCCGGACCCGGGCCCGCCGTGGCGTTTCCGCCGCACGCGGCCGCGCCCGCCAGCAGGAGAGCCAGGACCGCGGTGGCGGCCTTGCGCCGGACCGGCATGCTGACTCTCCCTGCTTCGGTAACTCGCCCCCCCCACCATGCCATGCCCCGGTTCGGGCCGCCGGGGCGGCTCCGCCCCGGCCGCCCGCCCGGTCAGCTGGCGCTCTGCGCGCCCTGCAGCAGCTTGGCGAAGTCCACCGTGTCGCCCTCGCTCGGGGCGGTGGCCGCGACCGAGGTGCCGTAGTCGGTGTACGTCGCCGTCGAGGTGATCGCGCCGGCCTTGGTCTGGAGCTGCTCGACCTTCTTCACCAGCAGGTTGTCACCGGTGACCCAGAGCTCGATGTGCTCGGTGGTGATCCCGGCCGCGGTGAACTGCTGCTGGAGGCCGTCCGCCTGCTCCTTGGTGAGCCCCTGGGTGGTGGCCTGGGCGAGGTCGGCCGCGGAGAGGTCGCCGGCGTACTTGGTGGCCTGGGTGCCGTTCACGCTCTCGGACCCGGCCTTGGCGACCTTGCCGGAGGCGATCAGGGCCCGCACCGAGGAGACCGGGTCGGCGCTCTGCAGCTGCTGCTTGAGGCTGTCGCCGGCCGGGCCCATCAGCTTGGCCAGGTCCGCGTAGCCGTACTTGATCCAGTGCGCGCCGCCGAGCTGGCCGGCCATCGCCTCGCCCATGTTGATGTACATCGCGTCGGTGAGGTAGCGCGCGGTGAAGGTGCCGTCCCCGCCGGCCTTGGCGAGGGTGTCGGCCATCGCGCCGCCGGCGTTGCCGGTCAGCTCGCCCTGGAGGCCGTGGTCCCAGGAGATGGCGCCCTTCATGCTGGTCTTCCCGGTGGGCAGCTCGGTGACGGCCTCGACCTTGGCGGACTTGGCCGCGCTGGTCTTCTCCCCCACCAGCTTCAGCAGCGCGGCGGGCGCCACCTCGGCGGCCGGCGAGGACGGCGCCACGCTGCTGCCCGCGGCGCTCGGGGCGGCCGGGGCGGCGTCGCCGCCGGAGCTCTTGCTGTTGCAGCCGGTCGCGGTCAGTGCGAGCACGACGGCGGTGGCGGCGAGGAACGTACGTCCGGTCCTGAACATCTGGTGTCTCCCCCTGGTGACGGCCCGGGCGCGGAGTCTCCGCGCCCGGTGGCGCCGGGCCCGGTCGTCCACCGGGCCCGGCCGGGCCTCAGCTGGTGCCGAGGCTCTTCAGCAGCTCGGCCATGTCGGCCACCTCGGCCGCCGCGGGGGCGGCCGGCGCGACGGCCGTGCCGAGCTCGGTGTACTTGACGGTGCCGGTGGCGGACGCGGCGCCCTTGCCCGGGTTGAGCTGGCTGCCGCCGAGCTGGACCAGTTCGTTCTTCCCGTTGATCCAGAAGTCGAAGGTGGGCTCGCCGGTGAGCTCCTTGAGCAGGCTCGCCCTGCTCGCCTCGCTCGCCCCGCTCATCGCGGCGACCAGGTCCTTGGCGGCGACCGTGCTGCGGTAGTGCACGGTGTCGACACCGTCGATCTTCTCCGCGCCGACCTTGCTCACCTTGCCGGCCTGCGCGTTCGCGGCAAGCTCGACGGCCGGGTCGAGGGTCACCAGCATGCCGCTGAAGGCGCCCGCGTCGGCCGCGCCGGGCGCGGAGCCCGGGGCCGCGCCGGGGTCGACCTTCATCCACTTCTTGCCGGCGAACAGCTGGCCCATCTCGGAGCTCAGCCCGAGGTACATCACATCACCGACGAAGAGCATCTTGACCTCCTCGCCGTCCTCGGTGGTGGAGATCTGCAGCGCCTGCGGGGACTTCCAGGACAGCACCCCGGAGGTCAGGTCCTCGGGCTTGTCCCCGGTGAGGACCAGCTTGGCGGTGCCGGCCTTCGCCATCACGGCGGCGGCGGCGGTCAGCGCCTCCTTGGGAGCCTGCTCCTTGCCGCCCGCGGGCGCCGGGGCCCCGGCCGTGGCACCGTCCGCGGCGGCGGAGGCCCCGCCCGGGGCCGCGCCCGAGGCCGCACCGGCGGAGGCCGGGGCCGACGCACCGGCCGCCGCGTCGCCCGGCTTGGCGCTGCCGCCGCAGGCCGACAGGGCACCGATGAGGGCGGTCGAGACGACCACCGCGGACGCGATTCGCAAGGTACGCAAGATTCCCCCACTCAGACCATTCTCATACTCCGTGCCGGACTCTAGTCGATGGCACCGACGGCCCGGCAACGGGTCAGCCCCCGTTCAGTACCAAGGTGTCGACGGCATCCGGAGCCGGTGCCGCCACATCCGTGCCCGGCTCGGCGACCAGCTCGACCACGGTGTCGGTGCCCCCCGAACCCCGGGTGGTCTCCTGCGACTTCAGCAGCCGGCCGGCCTGGTCCAGCCAGTAGTCGTGGTCCACCACGCTCATCCCCTGGCGCTGGTAGTAGGCCAGCGTCGCGGCCCGCTCCTGCTCGGACAGGCCCTGGTCGGCGCCGTGGTACGCGGCGACCGACGCGGTGCCCCGGTAGTGGGTGACCGTCGCGCCGTCCAGCTGCTCCTGGCCGACCTCGGTGATCTGTCCCGCCTCGGCCATCAGCCGCAGCGGGGCCGCCGGACCCGCGGTGATGCCGGTCAGCCAGATCCCGGTGAAGCTCGCCGGGATGCGGCCGGGGGTGGCACCGGAGTCCAGTTCCTCGGCCGTCTCGCGCTCGGCCCGCGCCCAGTGCTTGCCCTTGAGGTCGGGGGCCAGCCAGTCGTACGAGGCGTAGTGGACGCCGTCGACCAGCCGGAGCCTGCCCTTGCCGCGGCCCTCGGTGACGGTCAGGTCGGCGTCGCCGGACGTCCAGGAGACGGCGCCCTCGACGGTGCTGTGGCCGTACTGGTGGTTGTCCTCCTCCACCCGCAGCCGGGCGCTGCCCGCCTTGTCGAGCGCGTCCGCGGCGGCCTCGACCACGGCCTTCGGCGTGCTCGGGCGGGCGCTGCTCGCCGGCGCCGGGTCGGCCGGACCGTCGCCCGCGGCGCCGCCGCCGCCCACGCTGCTGCAGCCGGCCGCACCGCCGAGCACCAGGACGGCGGCGGCCAGGACGGCGATCCGATCGATACGCACGGCGTACTCCGCGGGGAGAGAGGTGGTGGGTGCGCAGAGCCTAACCGCCCGGGTACGCCGACGGGCCCGCACCCCCTCGTGCAGGGGGGGCGGGCCCG
>NZ_JAIZ01000425.1:58556-72151 GCF_000710465.2 Kitasatospora sp. MBT63
TCAGTCGCGCCCAGGACGCGGCCGGTCGGAGCCGGTGGCTCAGACGGCGGCCGGGTCCTCCTCGACCAGGAGGTTGCGGGTGCGGTTCGGGTCCACCTGGATGCCGGGGCCGATCGTGGTGGAGACGGCGGTCTTCTTGATGTAGCGGCCCTTGGCGGCGGCCGGCTTGGCCCGGAGGACCTCCTCGAGCGCGGCGCCGTAGTTCTCGACCAGCTGCTCATCGGTGAAGGAGACCTTGCCGATGATGAAGTGCAGGTTCGAGTGCTTGTCGACGCGGAACTCGATCTTGCCGCCCTTGATGTCGTTGACAGCCTTGGTGACATCGGGGGTGACGGTGCCGGTCTTGGGGTTCGGCATCAGGCCACGGGGACCGAGCACGCGGCCGAGGCGGCCGACCTTGCCCATCAGGTCCGGGGTGGCGACGACGGCGTCGAAGTCCAGACGGCCCTTGGCGACCTCGTCGATGAGCTCGTCGGAGCCCACGATGTCGGCGCCCGCAGCACGCGCGGCCTCGGCACGGTCACCGGTCGCGAAGACCAGGACCCGGGCGGTCTTACCGGTGCCGTGCGGGAGGATCACGGTGCTGCGGACCATCTGGTCGGCCTTGCGCGGGTCGACGCCCAGACGCATGGCGACCTCGACGGTGCCGTCGAACTTGGTGGTGGAGGTCTCCTTCGCGAGGCGGATGGCCTCGAGGGGAGCGTAGATCCGGCTGCGGTCGACCTTGGCGTCCGCGGCCTTGAGAGCCTTGCTGCGCTTCACTGCTTCTCCTGAAGGTGAATGAGGAGTCGTGGTCATGCGGGCCGCGCGGGCCCTACCACGGTGGACTAAGGGGCTGGTCAGCCCTCGACGGTGATGCCCATCGACCGGGCGGTGCCGGCGATGATCTTCGCCGCGGCGTCCAGGTCGTTGGCGTTCAGGTCGGGGAGCTTGACCGTGGCGATCTCGCGGACCTGGGCGCTGGTGAGCTTGGCGACCTTGGTCTTGTGCGGCTCGGCCGAGCCCTTGTCCACACCAGCGGCCTTGAGGATCAGGCGGGCGGCCGGCGGGGTCTTCGTGATGAAGGTGAAGGAACGGTCCTCGTAGACCGTGATCTCCACCGGCACGATCATGCCGCGCTGCGACTCGGTCGCGGCGTTGTAGGCCTTGCAGAACTCCATGATGTTGACGCCGTGCTGACCCAGCGCGGGGCCGACCGGCGGGGCCGGGTTGGCGGCACCGGCGTTGATCTGGAGCTTGATGAGCCCCGTGATCTTCTTCTTCTTGGGAGGCATTTCTCTCCGGGTCCTTCCGAGAGGTGATTGCTGGTGTGTCCGTGGCGGGCGCGACAGCCCACCGGGCGGACACACATCGGACCAGGCTAACGCGGATGCGCCGCTGGACCAAAACGAGTTCGGGGGCGGGGCCGAAGCCCCGCCCCCGAACCCGGAGACCGTGCTAGTTCTTCTGGATCTGGTCGAACGACAGCTCGACCGGGGTCTCCCGGCCGAAGATCTCGACCAGGCCCTTGACCTTCTTCGAGTCCGGGTTGATCTCGTTGATGGTCGCCTGCAGGGTGGCGAACGGACCGTCGGTGACGGTGACCGAGTCGCCGACCTCGAAGTCGAGCACCTGGACCTCGACCGGGCGGACCGGGGAGGCCTTGCCGGCGTCCTTGGCCGCCTGGCGCTCGACGTCCGGGGCGAGCATCTTGACGACCTCGTCCAGGGTCAGCGGGTACGGGTCGTAGGCGTTGCCGACGAAGCCGGTGACGCCCGGGGTGTTGCGGACCACGTTCCAGGACTCGGCGTCCAGCTCCATGCGGACCAGCACGTAGCCGGGGAGCTTGTTCTGCCGGATGGTCTTGCGGTCGCCGTTCTTGATCTGGACGACCTCTTCCTGCGGCACGGCCGACTCGAAGATGCGGTCCTCGACGTTGAGCGAGACCGAGCGCTGCTCCAGGTTCTGCTTCACGCGGTTCTCGTAGCCGGCGTAGGTGTGGATGACGTACCACTCGCCCGGCGCGCGGCGCAGCGTCTCGCGGAACTCGGCGACCGGGTCGCTCTCGCCGGCCGGCTCCTGCTCGGCCTCGTCGGCCTCGTCGGAGGCCTCCTCGGTGCCGGTCTCCTCGGCGGCGGTCTCGTCCGCGGCCTCCTCGGCGACGGCCTCGTCCTCGGTCACCTCGTGCAGCGCGTCGAGCTCGGCCGGGACACCCGCCTCGGCCTCGTCGGCAGACTCGACCTGGTCCTCGTCGGCGTCGGCGGCGTCCAGGATGTCCTCGGCAGCCTCGGCGTCAGCAGCCTCGGCCGCGACATCCGCCTCGCGGACGGTCTCGTCGGCGTCGTACAGGGGGGACTCAGACACGGTCGCTGCTTCTTTCCTGGTTGTGGAGATGGAACGGCTCCGGGCCGCCCGGCCGCCCTGGGGCGTACGGGCGGGAAAGTCTCGGATACCTCAACAGTACCGAGTCAACGGTAGCGGGCTCGTCCGGTCGGCGCAGACAGCTCGACCCGGGCGGCCCCCTTCCGTGTGGAGGGTGCCGACCCGGGTCGGGTGTCGCTGGCTGCCGAGCCGGTCAGCCGAAGATCCACAAGCTGAGCTTGGAGAAGCCGTAGTCCACGCCGTAGACCAGCATCATCATCACGATGACGAAGGTGACCACGACGGTGGTGTACTGCACCAGCTCGCTGCGGGTCGGCCAGACGACCTTGCGGAGCTCGGCGATGATCTGGCGGTAGAAAACGGCGGTCCGGGCGAACAGGCCCTTCTTGGCCCGCTTGCCGGGGCGCTTCGCGCCGTCGCCGCCGGCGGCCTTGTTGGCACGCCTGCGCTCGCGCCGGGAGAGCGACTTGTCGTCGGCAGGCGTGGTTTCGTCCGCCGCGCCGTCGGCCCCCTCGGGGTTGCCGCTCTCAGGCGTTGCGGTGGAGCCCGTGGTCTCCGTCACTCGTCCTCACCTGAATCCGGGTCCTGCCGAGCGCGTCCCGCGTGTGTAGCCACGCAGGCGATCCGGCGAAAGCAGTGCTTGGTGGGGCCCTCTCCGCATCAAGCCCGCTCGCTCTGTGGAGCGAACGGGCTCGGTACGGATCAAGCTGCAGGGCACGAGGGACTCGAACCCCCAACCGCCGGTTTTGGAGACCGGTGCTCTACCAATTGAGCTAGTGCCCTTCGGTACCTCGCGGCACCGGACTGCGCCCAAACCTACCGCATCCGAGCCACTGCGTGGTGTACGCCTTGGCGGATCCGCACCTCGGGAGCCATCGAGCAGTGAGTGTACGTGTTCTTGAGCGTTTGGTCGAACCTCATTCACCTGGGCACCACTCCCGCTCCGGCGGGGACACATCGTGGACGCCGCCGTACGCATACTGGAACCGTCGTGCCCGCGGGCCGCCGTCTCTGGGACGATGCAGACATGAGCGCTCCCACCCCCGCCAACCGTCCTGCCGACCGCCGGGTCTCCGCCCGGGTCGGCGCCATCGCCGAGTCCGCCACCCTCGCCGTGGACGCCAAGGCCAAGGCCCTCAAGGCGGCCGGCCGTCCCGTGATCGGCTTCGGCGCCGGCGAGCCGGACTTCCCGACCCCCGGCTACATCGTCGAGGCCGCCGCCGCCGCCTGCCACGACCCGAAGAACCACCGCTACACGCCGGCCGGCGGGCTGCCCGAGCTCAAGGCCGCAATCGTCGCCAAGACCCTGCGCGACTCCGGCTACCGGGTGGACGCCTCCCAGGTGCTGGTGACCAACGGCGGCAAGCAGGCCATCTACGAGGCCTTCGCCGCGATCCTCGACCCGGGCGACGAGGTGATCATCCCGGCGCCGTACTGGACCACCTACCCGGAGGCCGTGAAGCTGGCCGGCGGTGTGCCGGTCGAGGTGGTGGCCGACGAGACCACCGGCTACAAGGTCTCGGTCGAGCAGCTGGAGGCCGCCCGCACCGAGAACACCAAGGTGGTGCTGTTCGTCTCGCCGTCCAACCCGACCGGCGCCGTCTACACCGCCGCCGAGGCGGAGGCGATCGGCCGCTGGGTGCTGGAGCACGGCCTGTGGGTGCTCACCGACGAGATCTACGAGCACCTGGTCTACGGCGGCGCCGAGTTCAGCTCGCTGCCGGCCCTGCTGCCCGAGCTGGCCGACAAGTGCCTCGTGGTCAACGGTGTCGCCAAGACGTACGCCATGACCGGCTGGCGGGTGGGGTGGCTGATCGGCCCGAAGGACGTGGTCGGCGCCGCCGCCAACCTGCAGTCGCACGCCACCTCCAACGTCTCCAACGTGGCCCAGCAGGCCGCGCTGGCCGCGGTGGCCGGCGACCTGACCGCGGTCGACGAGATGCGGACCGCCTTCGACCGGCGCCGCAGGACCATCGTGAAGATGCTCAACGAGATCGACGGGGTGTTCTGCCCCGAGCCCGAGGGCGCGTTCTACGCCTACCCGTCGGTCAAGGGCCTGCTGGGCAAGGAGATCCGCGGCAAGCGCCCGGCGACCTCCGCCGAGCTGGCCGCGCTGATCCTGGACGAGGCCGAGGTCGCGGTCGTCCCCGGTGAGGCCTTCGGCACCCCCGGCTACCTGCGCCTGTCGTACGCGCTCGGGGACGCCGACCTGGTCGAGGGGGTCAGCCGGCTGCAGAAGCTGCTGGGCGAGGCCCGGGACTGACCCGGCACCCGGACACGGCCGCCCCTCGTCACCCCTTCGGGGGATGTACGGGGGGCGGTTCCCGTTCGGGGTGGTGATGCGGCAGGATCGGTGAATGGATCGCCTGCGTGATGTCCGAAGCCTGCCCAAGGCCCACCTGCACCTGCACTTCACCGGTTCGATGCGCCCCGCCACGCTGTTGGAGCTGGCCGACCGGCACGGGGTGCGGCTGCCCGAGGCGCTCAGCTCCGGCGAGCCCCCGCAGCTGCGGGCCACCGACGAGCGCGGCTGGTTCCGCTTCCAGCGGCTGTACGACACGGCGCGTTCGGTGCTGCGGGACGAGTCCGACATCCGGCGGCTGGTCCTGGAGACCGCCGAGGACGAGCGGCGGGACGGCTCCCGCTGGCTGGAGATCCAGGTCGACCCGACCTCGTACGCGCCCCGGCTCGGCGGGCTGACGCCGGCGCTGGAGCTGATCCTGGACGCGGTCGAGCACGCCGCCGACTCCACCGGGGTCGGGATCCGGGTGCTGGTGGCGGCCAACCGGATGAAGTCGCCGATGGACGCCCGCACGCTGGCCCGGCTGGCGGTCCGGTACGCCGACCGGGGGGTGGTCGGGTTCGGGCTGTCCAACGACGAACGCCGCGGGATGGCGCGGGACTTCGACCGGGCGTTCAAGATCGCCAGGGACGGCGGGCTGCTGGCCGCGCCGCACGGCGGCGAGCTGGCCGGGCCGGAGTCGGTCCGCGACTGCCTGGACGACCTGGGGGCCGGCCGGATCGGGCACGGCGTGCGGGCCGCCGAGGACCCGCGGCTGATGCAGCGGCTGGCGGACCGGCAGATCACCTGCGAGGTCTGCCCGTCCTCCAACGTCTCGCTGGGCGTCTACGAGCAGGCCGCCCTGGTGCCGATGCGCACCCTGTTCGACGCCGGGGTGCCGATGGCGCTGGGCGCGGACGACCCGCTGCTGTTCGGCTCCCGGCTGGCCGACCAGTACCGGCTGGTGCGCGAGGTGCACGGCTTCTCCGATGCCGAACTGGCCGAGCTGGCCAGGCAGTCGGTGCGCGGTTCGCGGGCGCCGGAGACCGTCCGGAAGGAGCTGCTGGCCGACATCGACGCCTGGCTGGCCGGGTAGTCCGGCGGGGCGGGCCCTACAGCCGGACGCCGACCATCACCGGCTCGTTGACGAGCTCCACGCCGAAGGCGGCGTGGACGCCGTCGCGGACCTCGCGGGCGAGCGCGAGCAGGTCCTCGGTGGTGGCGCCGCCGCGGTTGGTGAGCGCCAGGGTGTGCTTGGTGGAGAGGGTGGCCGGGCCGGTGCCGTGGCCCTTGCGGAAGCCGGCGTGGTCGATCAGCCAGGCCGCCGAGGTCTTGGTGCGGCCGTCGGGTGCCGGGTAGGCGGGGGCGGTGCGGTCGCCGAGCCGGGCGGTGAAGGCGGCGTACTGCTCGGGGTCGAGGACCGGGTTGGTGAAGAAGGAGCCCGCCGACCAGGTGTCGTGGTCGGCCTCGTCGAGCACCATGCCCTTGCCGGCCCGCAGCTTCAGCACGGTGTCGTGGGCGAGCCGCAGGTCCACCCGCCGATCGGCCTCCACCCCGAGGGTCCGGGCCACCTCGGCGTACTTGACCGGGGAGGACTGCCCGGCGGCGTCCTCCAGGGCGAAGGTGACCCGGAGCACCACGTAGCGGTCGGGGTCGGCCTTGAAGCGGCTGTGCCGGTAGGAGAAGCCGCACTCGGCGTTGGTCAGGGTGACCCGCTCGCCGGCGGTCCGGTCGTAGGCGAGGACCTCGGTGATGACCCCGGAGACCTCCTGGCCGTAGGCGCCGACGTTCTGCACCGGGGTGGCGCCCGCCGAGCCGGGGATGCCGGCCAGGAACTCGATGCCGGCCAGGCCCCGGTCGACCGAGCGGGTGACCGCGTCGGCCCAGACCTCGCCGGCGGCCAGCTCCAGCCGGGTGCCCCGGAGGTCGAAGCCGGTGGTGGCGATCCGCAGCACGGTGCCGTCGAAGCCGGCGTCGCCGATGACCAGGTTGGAGCCGCCGCCGAGGACCAGCAGCGGCTCGCCCGCGGCGTCGGCCGCGCGGACGGCCTCGACGACCTCGTCGTCGGTCCGGGCGGTGACCAGGCGGCGGGCGGGGCCGCCGAGCCGGAGGGTGGTCAGCGGGGCGAGCGGCGCGTTTTCGAGTACCTGCACGCCCACCACGGTATACGGGCGCGGAGCGTGGTCGGCACAGCCCCGGAAAGAACTTGGAGAGATACACTATCCATATGGCCGGTCCGGGCCTGTCGGCTTTCGGGACGGGGATGCGATGCGCATCGGGGAGCTGAGCAAGCGGGCCGGCGTGCCGGTGCCCACCATCAAGTACTACGTGCGGGAGGGCCTCATCCCGGGCGGCGAGCGGATCGGTCCGAACCAGGCCCGGTACGGCGAGGAGCACATCCACCGGCTGAAGCTGGTGCGGGCGATGGTCGACGTCGGCAAGCTCTCGGTGGCCGCCACCCGGGAGGTGCTCAGCGCGATCGACTCCCCCGGCAGCAGCCTGCACGACGTGCTGGGGATCGCCCAGGCGGCGGTCACCCCGCAGGTGACGGCCGGTGACCGGGCCGTCTGGGCGGCCGCCGAGCACGAGGTGGCCGAACTGGTGCGGCGGCGCGGCTGGGTGGTCAAGGAGAGCAACCCGGCCCGGCAGGCACTGGCCCAGCTGGTGGTGACCTTCCGCGACCTCGGCCAGCAGGACCTGCTGGCCATCCTGGACGACTACGCGAGCGTGGCCGAGCGGCTGGCCGCCGCCGAACTGGCCGCCATCGGGCACCGGGAGGGCGTGGACAGCAAGGTCGAGGGCGCGGTGCTGGGCACCGTGCTCGGCGACGCGCTGATCGGTGCGATGCGCAGGCTGGCCCAGGCGGACGCGTCGCACCGGGCGTTCCACACGGCCGTACCCGGCTGAGCCGCGGACGGTACCGGCAAGGACGGGGGCGGACGACCGGGTGGTCGTCCGCCCCCGTGGTGCGGGCCGGTGGGACGGGCCGGTGCGCCGTCAGACGCCGGCCGGCGCCGGCTCGTCGGCCGGGGACGGCGCGGCCGGCAGCTCGGCCGGGCGCGGCGGGCGCGGGATGAACAGCGCGCAGACGCCGCCGAAGAGCACCACCGCGACGCCGACCCAGACCGCCGGGTGCAGGCCCTTCACGAAGTCGGCGGCGCTGGCCTCGCTGCCGTGCGCCAGGAAGACGCTGCTCAGCACCGCGATGCCGAAGGCGCCGCCGATCTCCCGGACGGTGGTGTTGGCGCCCGAGGCCTTGCCGCGGTGCTCCGGACCGACCGCGCCGAGCACCACGGCGGCGGTCGGCGCGATGGCGAAGCCCATGCCCGCGCCGGCCACCAGCATGGCGCCGACCAGGTGGGAGTACGGGGTGTCGGCGGTGGCCGCCAGGTTGATCCAGGCCAGGCCGGCGGCCTGGAGGAAGAGGCCGAGCGCCATCAGCCGCCCGCCGCCGACCCGGTCGGTGAGCGCGCCGGCCACCGGGGCGATGAACATCGGCATCAGGGTCCAGGCCAGGGTGAGCACCCCGGCGTGCAGCGGGGTGCGGTACGGGGCGATCTGGAGGTACTGGGAGAGGAAGAAGATCGACCCGAAGACGCCGAAGTACATCGTCGCGGAGACGATGTTGGTGAGGGTGAAGGCGCGGATCCGGTAGAAGGAGAGCGGCAGCAGCGGGTGGGTCTGGCGGCGCTCCCACAGGACGAACGCGGCCAGCAGCACGGCGCCGGCCACGAAGGCGGAGACGATCTTCGTGGAGGTCCAGCCGTCGGTGCTGCCGTTGACGATGCCCCAGACCACGGCGAGCAGGCCGGCGGCGGCCAGCAGCATGCCGATCAGGTCGAGGCCGGCCCGCTCGCCCTTGCTCTCCTTCAGCACCTTGAAGATCAGCGGGATCGCCACGATGCCGACCGGCACGTTGATCCAGAAGATCCACTCCCAGGCCAGGCCGTCCACCACGGCGCCGCCGACCACCGGGCCGAGCGCGATGGCGAGACCGCTGACCGCGCCCCACAGGCCGAGCGCGAGGCTGCGCATCTTCTCCGGGACGGCCTGCGAGAGCAGGGTCAGCGAGAGCGGCATGACGGCGGCCGCGCCGAATCCCTGGACGGTGCGGGCGGTGATCAGCTCACCGCTGGTGTCCGCCAGGCCGCAGGCGATCGAGGACAGGGTGAAGATCGCGATGCCGATGGTGAAGACCTTCCGGCGGCCGAACCGGTCGCCGAGCGCGGCGCCGATCAGCAGCAGGCAGGAGAAGCTCAGCACGTAGGCGTTGACGAACCACTGCAGGTCCTTGGTGTCGGCCTTGAGGTCGACGGCCAGGGTGCGCAGTGCGGTGGAGACCACCAGGTTGTCCAGCGCCACCATGAACATCGGCACGCTGCACGCGACGATCGACAGCCAGAGCGGGACCTTGGGCCCCTGCGCGGCGGGGCTCGGGGAGCCGGCCGCCGTCGGATCGGACGAAGCCATGACTTCTCTCCTTCGAGGGTGCTTCGGAAGCGGTGCGGGGTCAGGCGCCGGCGTCCGCGGCGCCCGCGCCGGCGTCCGCGGCGTCGGCCTGCGCCTGGTCGGCGAGGTGCTGCTTGGCATCGGCCCAGGTGATCGGGAGCTGCTCGACCGGGACCTCCCAGAAGGTGAAGGTGGAGTCCTTCATGGTCGGCCGCAGCGAGGTCATCACGGAGTAGTGCGGTTCGGTCTTGGCGTAGGTGTAGAGGTCCTGGCGGGTCTCCCAGGCGGAGAGCGTCCAGAAGGTCCGCTTGAGCGGCTGGGCGATCAGCGAGGCGCCGAGCGCGCCGGGGGCGGTGCGCACCTGCTTCCAGGCGGCGAGGGACTTGAGGAAGAACCGCGGCACGTCCTTGAACGAGCGGACCTCCAGCCGGGAGGCCATGACCAGCGCCCGGGTCTGCGGGCGGGCCGGGTTGGGGGTGGTCCAGGGAAGCGTGGGCATGGCGGCCTTCCTCTCTCGTCGGCTCGGCGCGCGGCGGAGCCCGTACCGCCCGAGCTGGTGCCGCCCGAGTCGATAGTAGAACCTAGCGCTATCCATTATAGGGAGCGGTGAGACCTGATCGCCAGTGACAAGACGGGCGGGGCCGGCCCGCTCCGGCCGACCCCGCCCCCGCCCGTCCGGGGCTCAGGCGCCGAGCTCCCTGAGCAGCTGCTCGGCCGCCTCCAGGCCGGAGGAGAACGCGGCCTCGTGCGAGCCGATCTGGTCGTGGTGCAGCTGCTTGGAGTGGAAGTACGAGCCGGCCAGCTTTACCCGGGTGCCCTCGTTGACCTGGTAGATGGTCTTCTGCAGGGTGCGCAGGTCCATGTCGATGACCGGGTGCTCGTACGGCAGCTCCTTGATCACCAGCTCCTGGCGCAGCGGACGCGGGTAGTCCAGGGTGACGAAGTAGTCCCGCTCGGACTCGAAGCCGTGCAGCCGGTTCATGTAGTAGACGACGTACGGGCGGACCTCGCCGTCGACCACGACCTTGCCGTAGTTCCAGTTCTCCCAGCGTGAGCGGTCCTCGGGCATCACCGAGGCGTCGGTGTGCAGCACCACGCTGGACGCGTTGTAGCGGATCTTCGCCAGGGTCCGCCGCTGCAGCTCGGTCGGGTCCGCGAGCAGCGCCCTGGCCTGGTCGCCGTGGACGGCGAGGACGGCGTGGTCGAAGCGCTCGGTGCCGGCCGCGGTGGTGACGGCGACCCCGTCGGGCAGCGCCCGGACCTCGGTGACCTTCTCGGTCAGCCGCAGCTTGGGGTCGATCGCGGCCAGCGCCTTTCGGACGTAGGTGATCGAGCCGCCGCCCACGGTCCGCCAGTCCACCTTGGCGCCGCCGAGGCCGCCCTCGTCGTGCGCCATGAAGAAGGCGATCACGGTGGTGGCGGGCATCTCCCAGATCAGCTCGGCCGGCACCGACCAGACCGCGGTGCACAGCAGGATCACGTACCCGTGCCGGAACTCCTGGCTGTAGCCGCCCCGGTCGAGGTACTCGCCGAGCGGCAGGTCGGTGCGCTTGCGCAGGAAGTCCTTGCGGCCCTCCTCGTGGAAGCGGCGGGCCTCGCGCCGGATGGTGAGGAACTCCTGCGGGTAGCGGCCGGCCGCCTCCTCCTCGGGCAGCGCCATCTCCTCGGTCCCGAACTGCAGCCCGGAGTCCAGGTCGAAGAAGTTGAAGCCGCCCTGGTGCTGGCGGAACGGCACGTCGAGTTCGTCGAAGAAGCGGCTGAGGTTGGGGTAGCTGGGCCGGTTGAAGATCACGAACGCGGTGTCGATGCCCAGGATCCGGCCGTCGTCCTCCACCTCGACGGTGTTGGCGTGGCCGCCGGGCCGGTCGTCCTGCTCGAAGACGGTGAGCTCGGCGTGCTCGCGCAGGCGGTAGGCGGCGGAGAGGCCGGAGACACCGGCGCCGATGACCGCGACCCGGGGCTTGATCGGTGCTGACATGGCAGAGTCCTTAGCTGGCTGGGGCGATGGGGAGGTCGGTGCGGGAGCCGGTCTCCAGGACCGGCCCGAGGACGGCGAGGCCGGCCAGCTGCTGGAGCCAGGCGCAGGTGCCCCGGCGCAGCTCCTGCCGGCAGGCGGGGCAGACCTTCAGGTCCCGGTCGAGGTGGTGCGCGGGGACCTCGGTCCGGCAGTTCGGGCAGGGCAGGCGGCGGGTCGCGGAGGGTCCGGCGGTGGGTCTCGGCATGGCTCGACTCCTGGCTGGTCCGGAGTTCGGTGCTGGTGTCGGTACGCGTTCCCGGGCGGGTTCTGGTCCCGGCGCGCTCAGGTCTCGGCGAGGCTGAGGTCCCCGCGCTCGGCGAGGCGGAACTGCCAGTGCGAGAACAGCCGGTTCTCCCGGTACATCCGCTGCAGCACGGCCATCACCTCGTCCACCACCCGGCTGTCGGTGACCGCCTCGTGCGGGCGCAACTGCTTGCGCAGCCGTTCCAGTTGGAGCAGCAGCAGGGCTCCGCTGGGCAGCGGGTCGGTCATCGCGCCGGCCGAATGCACATAGGTGTGCAGGCAGGCCGCGACGGCGTGCAGCAGGCAGTACTGCTTGGCCAGGTCGAAGAGTTCGGCCGACTGGCCGTACTCGCGGCCGAGTTCGGCCCGCAGCGCGGCGCAGCCGTCGCGCAGCACGGCGGTGTGGTCGAGCAGCTCGCCCGCCACGTCGGCGGCCCGGGTCAGCCGGTCGCGTTCGTCGCCCTTGGCTGCGGCGGCCAGCACCCGAAGTTCGGCGAGGGCGGCCGGGGCGGCGAGCAGCGCGTCGTCCCGGCCGCGGCTGAACAGCTGCTGGTCCCAGGGCCGGTAGAGCGGCAGTTCGCGGTCGGTCCCGTAGAGCGTGGCGACCCGCTCCTCGGCGGCGGCGCGGGCCTCGGGCGAGGGGTCGGCGGCCGTGGCGAGCAGGCCGTCGAGCTGGAGGGCGAGGTTCTTGAGGTTGACCACGGTGTTGCCGTCGGCGAAGTTGGCCACCAGCATGTCGCGGAGCATCTTCTGGTGGACGCCGTAGTGCGGTTCGGCGCGCAGGTAGAAGCGGGCGCCCAGCACGATGTTGAGCTGGGACATGGTGCTCTCCAGCACGGTCGGCACGAAGTACTTCACCGCCGAGGACCAGACGCTGGCCTGCTCGGGCACCAGCTGGAGGCTGCGCACCGCCCCCAGGCTGACCGCGTCGGCGGTCATCAGGTCGGCGAAGCACTCGGCCAGCTGCCGCCGGGAGTACGGGATCTCGCTGACCGTGCGGCCGAAGATGACCCGGCGCTCGGTGAAGTCCAGCGTGATCCGCAGCGCGGTGTCGACCGCCGAGAGCGCGATCGAGCCGATCAGGGTGCGGGCGACCTGGGAGGTCTGCAGGGCGATCTCCAGGCCGGCGCCCTCGGCGCCGAGCCGGGCGGAGTCGGGGACGAAGACCCGGTCCAGCCGGATGCCGCTCATGTCCAGGGCGCGCAGGCCGTGCAGGCGCTCGTTGGGGAGCTCCTCGACCGCGCCGGCCGGGGTGCGGCGCTTCTCCAGCAGGAAGATGGAGTAGCCGGCCGGGCCGCCGGTGTCCTTGGTGCGGGCGAAGACGCTGAGGCCGTCGGCCACCCGGGCGTTGCCGATCAGCCACTTCTCGCCGGTGAGCAGGTAGCCGCCGGGGACCTTCTCGGCCTTGAGCTCGTTGCTGAGCACGTCGCTGCCGTGGCTGCGCTCGGACAGGCCCCAGGCGTACCGGCTGCCCTGCCGCATGGCGTCGCTGAGGTACTGCTTCTGCTCGTCGGTGCCGGCGATCCAGGCGGGCAGGAAGGCCAGGCTGGTGATGATCAGCGCGGTGGCGGTGGTGGGGTCGCGGCGGGCGATCAGGCGCAGCAGGTTGAAGCCGGTCTCGACGTCGCCGGCCCGGCCGCCCTGGGCCTCGGGGATGTTGTACTCGTGCACGCCCCAGCGCTGGAGCAGGTTGACGAAGCCGTACGGGTACTCCTCGCGTTCGTCGTGGTCGAGGACGGCCGCGAACGGCATCCGGGCGTCGGCGTCGTGCGGGTCGCCCAGGTACTCCTCCAGTTCGGCGGCGAGGGCGGGCAGATCGGTGCTGGTCACCGGACCTCCGGTTCGGGATGGCTGCATCGGTCACACCCCCGGGCGGGCGAGCGGTACGGGCGCCGCGGCGAACATCCGGTGTTCGCGGCGCAGGTCGAGCAGGACGTCGAGGGCGGGCAGCAGGTGTTCGGCGGCGCGCCGGACCGGCTGCTGGTCGGCCCGGGCCAGCAGGTAGCCGAGGCAGGCGCCGAGCCAGTCGGCGGAGCCGGGCTTCTGCCCGTAGAGGGGCAGGTGCCGGCCGGCCCACCAGAGCTGGAGGCAGCAGGCGGCGGCGTGCAGCCAGGCGAACCGTTCCGCCAGGTCGGCCGGGCCGGTGCCGCCGGGTGCCCCGGCGGCCTCGGCGGCCTCCGCGGGCAGGCCCCGGACGGCGGCCAGCAGCCGCTCGGCCAGCGCGGCGACCGCCGGGGAGCCGGC
>NZ_JAIZ01000426.1 GCF_000710465.2 Kitasatospora sp. MBT63
GTTCGAGGCGGCCCGGGACCGGTTCGCCGGCCCGGACCTGTACGACCTGCCCGACGCCGCCCGGATCGGCCCGCCCGGCCCGCTGGACCAGCCGGACTTCGGCCTGGTGCTGACCGTCCACATGGCCGCGCTGGCGGCGGTCGACGCGGCCGCCCGGGGCCGCCGCGCCGCACGAGCTGTCGGCGTACCTGCTGGACCGGGAGTACCTGGCCTGGCAGCAGCTGGCCGACGCCCAGCGCGAGGGCCAGGACTACCGCACCCGGCCGAGCGTGATGGCGAAGACCGTCTTCGTGGCGGCGCTGACCGGGGCCGTCGGCCACGGCACCGGCGCCGCGGTGCTGCGCAGGCTGGACCTGCCCGGCCACCCGGAGGACCTGCTGCTGGACCACCGGTTCTGCTACCCGTCCACCGACCGCGGCCAGGTCCTGGAACCGCTCTACCCCGACCGGCTCGCCGAGGACTTCCTCGGCCTGCTCACCCCGGGCCACCAGGTCGCGTCCTACGAGCCCGACCCGTGGACCACCGCCGTGCCGGGCCTCCTGATGGGCGACGACGGCCTGCGGCCCGTCCTCGCGCCCCGGCTGGTCACGATGCTGGCCGCGGCCGCCGACCGCTGGCCGCACCTCGGCGAGCAGGTCCTGCACCCGCTGATCGGCCGGGACCCGAGGATCGCCTTCGACGGCGGCAGCGCGGCGCTGGCCGCCCTCGCGGGGCTGGACGGACTTCCGCCGTCGCTGCTGGAGGTCCTGCACGTGCTGCCCGAGTACTGGGCGGGCCTCGAGCGGCAGGTCGACCTGGACGTCGGCATCGCCGCCGTCGCCGAACGCGTCACCGAGCGGCGGCTGGCCGCCACCGCCGATCCGGCCCGGCGGGCGGAGCTCCTGCTCACCCTGGGCCTGCGGCTGTCCAACGCGGGCCGCCGGGAGCAGGCCCTCGCGGCAGTGCAGGAGGCGGTGCGGATCCACCGCGGACCCGCCGGCCGTACCCCCGCCGACCCGGCCCCGCTGGCGGTGGCGCTGGTGGAACTCGGCGTCGGGCTGGCCGCCCTGGGCCGGCGCCAGGAGGCGCTGGCGGCCACCGCCGAGGCGGTCGAGCTGTACCGGCGGCCCGCCGCCGGTGGGCCGACCGCCCGCCGGCGGGCGCAGCTGGCCACGGCCCTCGGCAACCTCGGCTCGCACCTCGCCCTGCTGGGGCGCCCGGAGGAGGCGCTCGCCCCGGCCCGGGAGGCCGCCGAGATCCTCCGGCAGCTCGCCGAGGAGGACCCGGACACCTGGCTGCCGGCCCACGCCCGGGCGCTGAACGGCCTGGCGGCCGAGCTCATGGAACTCGGCCGCCACCGCGAGGCACTGACACCGGCCTACGGGTCGGTGGAGATCCGCCGCCGCCTCGCTCAGCAGCGCCCGGCCCGCCACCTGCCCGACCTCGCCCTGGCGCTGCAGAACTTCAACACGGCCGCCAGGGCGCTGATCGACGCCCTCGCGCCGGCGGACCGCGGGGAACTGCTGGCGCTGGTCCGCTCCGGCGCCGAGGAGTCGGTGGCGATCCTGCGGCGGCTGGTGCGCACCAACCCGGCCGCGTTCCGGCCGGACCTGGCCGCCGCGCTGAACGGCCTCGGCGCGGTCCACCACGACCTCGGGCGCCACGAGGAGGCGCTGACGGCCCTGGAGGAGGCGGTCGCGCTGGGCCGGGAGGAGGCCGCGGCCGGTTCGGACGCCGCCCTGGCGGGGCTGGCCCGGTCGCTGCAGTCGCTCGGTACGGTGCAGTCCGCGCTCGGCCGCCGCGGGCCCGCGCTGACCGCCGCCGACGAGGCCTTCGGCCTGTACTCGCAGCTGGCCGCGGTGCACCCCGAGGCCTACCGGCTCGAGGTCGGGCGCAGCCTGGAAGGGCTCGCGGCGGAGCTGGCGGTGGCCGGGAAGGCGGATGCGGCGATCCGGGCGTACGGGGAGGCCGCCGAGCTGGTCCGGCCGTACGCCGCCCGCCAGGGGCAGGAGCACCTGCGGGACCTCGCCCGGATCCTGCACCACCTCGGCGCCGAACTGGTCGCGGCGGGCCGTCACCCGCAGGCGCTGCCGGTCCTGGAGGAGGCGGTGGACGCGGGCCGGCGGGCCCCGCGGCAGCCCGCCACCTCAGCCCGGCTGGCCGCCTGCCTCTACCTGACCGCGGTGTGCCGCCTCCTCACCGGCCGGCGGGCGCAGGCCGCGGAACCGGCCAAGGAGGCGCTGGGGATCCGGCGGGAACTCGCCCGGAGCGGGTCGCACCCCGGGCCGCGGCCGGGCGCGCGGCACACGGGCGGGACCTGACGATCGATCCGGGGCTGCGCGGAGCCGGGGAGATCCGGGCGCACCTGCTGTCGGCGGTGCTGCTCGGTGACGGCGGGCCGGGACCGGCCCTGCTGGACGACATCGTGGTGAAGGACCCGGAGCTGTTCGTGCGGGTGGTCCAGCTACTGGCGCAGGAACCCGACCCCCGGCCCGGCGTCAGGTAAGGGTACGCTAACTTCGCCGCCCGGCGGATTCGGCTGCGCCGGGTCCGCCCATCGGGCGCGGCCCGTCGCCCGGGTGTCCGGTAAATGGCCGGGGCGCGGCCACTTCCTGAAGTGCCGTCCGGGGGGCCGCAGGCGCGCGGAATTCCGCGGCGGTGCAGGTCCGGACTGTTGCACTCGTGGTGCAATCGCCACACTTGCACTTGCGGTGCAAGATGTCAAAAACCTCCCGGGGCAACCCTGCTGGGGTCCGGCGGGGCGCCCGCCGGGCCGGTATCGGTGCAGATCGGACACCGGCGCCCGGGGATCCGGTGCCGCAAGGGTCATTCGTAGACGTCGCGTCAGGGGCGGAAGGCCCGCCGGCAGGCGGATGATCACGTTGCGGTCACGGTTTCCCCCTGGGGGAACTCTTGTACGACCTGCTACTCATCGGTAAATGTCCATCCGCAGGCCGGAAATGATGGTCAGCCAGGCCGGTAAATCGGCCATTCACAGGGCCTGGCGCAATTTGCGTCGGCCCGCTTCCGCGCCACATATTTCTCCGGTTGCCGCAGGGGGTGGCCCACACCCGCTCCCGTGCGGACGCAGCAGACATCACGAACGCGCAGGGGACGCGGCCACCAGCCGGCCCGGCCGCGCTCGTCCACCACGCCGGACCGTCCACGCCCCAGCAGGCCGCGGTCCGGGTCGCGTACGGAGCATCGATGACCGCCTTGTCGTCCCTGTCCCCGGGGCCGGACACCGCTGCCGCGGCGCCCGGCCACGCCCCGCTCGGATCGGCCGCGGCCGGCCCGCAGGCACCGACGGTCGCCGTCGTCGGCCTCGGCTACGTCGGCCTGCCCACCGCGCTGGCGCTGGTCGCCTCCGGCTGCCGCGTGATCGGCCTCGACGTCAGCACCGACCGGCTGGACGCGATCCGCCGCCAGGACGTCGACCTGCTCCCCACCGACCGGACCCGCCTCGCCGAGACCCTCGACGGCACCGGCCTGGAGCTCACCGCCGACCCGGCCGCCATCGCCGCCGCCGACACCGTGATGGTCTGCGTACCGACCCCGGTCGACCCGCACCTGGTGCCCGACCTGCGCGCGCTCGCCGGCGCCTGCGCCGCCGTGGTGGCCCACGCGGTCCCCGGCCAGCTGCTGATGCTGACCTCCACCACGTACGTCGGCACCACCCGCGAACTGCTGGTCGAGCCGCTCGCCGCGCGCGGCCTGCGGGCCGGCCAGGACATCCACGTGGCGTTCTCCCCGGAGCGGATCGACCCCGGCAACGCCCACCACGCCCAGGACAGCACCCCCCGGGTGGCCGGCGGCGTCACCGAGCGCTGCACCGAACTGGCCGCCGAGGTGCTCGCCCGCACCGCCCCCTCGGTGCACCGGGTCGGCTCGGCCGAGGCCGCCGAGATGACCAAGCTCTTCGAGAACACCTTCCGCGCCGTCAACATCGCGCTCGCCAACGAGTTCGCCGACAACTGCCGCGGCCTGGGCCTGGACCCCCTGGAGATCATCGAGGCCGCGGCCAGCAAGCCGTACGGCTTCATGCCCTTCTACCCCGGCCCGGGCGTCGGCGGCCACTGCATCCCCTGCGACCCGCACTACCTGCTCTGGCAGCTGCGCAAGCTGCGCATATCCTCGCCGCTGGTCGACACCGCGATGACCGCCATCGCCGGCCGCCCGCGCCAGGTCGTCCACCGGGTGCGCGAACTGCTCGCCGAACGCGGCCGCCCGCTGGCCGGCGCCCGGGTGCTGCTGTGCGGCATCGCGTACAAGCCCGGCGTCGCCGACGTCCGCGAGTCCCCGGCCCTGGAGATCCTGGAGGAGCTCGCCGACCTCGGCGCGCAGGTCTCCTACACCGACCCGCTGGTCCCCGAGGCCCACCTGCACGGCAAGGTCCAGCAGAGCGTCGCCGAGCCGGCCGCCCACGACTGGGACCTGGTCGTCGTCCACACCGTCCACCCCGGCGCCGACCTGACCTGGCTGACCGGGCAGCAGAACGTGCTGGACGCCACCTACCGCCTCACCGGCCTCCCCACGAAGGCGGTCCTGTGACCCGGCCGCCGTCCTCCTGGCAGGACGGACACGACCAGCCGCCGTCGCACCCCTTCGACGAGCACCCCTTCGACCGGCCCCCGTTCCAGCAGCACCCCACGGGGGCCCCGGCCGCCGAACACCGCGCCGCCGAGCACCGCGCCGCCCCCGCCGGGGTCCTGCTCGCCGACCGCCCCGACCACCCGCAGGCCCCCGCCCCCGCC
>NZ_JAIZ01000427.1 GCF_000710465.2 Kitasatospora sp. MBT63
GCCGCCGGGGGTGTAGTGGAACGTGGTGGTCTGTTCGGCCTGCCCGTCGGCCTGCCCGTCGGGACCGCCGCTGGTGGTGAGGGTCTTGCGGGAGCCGTCGGCCCAGTAGGTGACGGCGAGTCGGGTGTCGTCGGCACGGGTGGTGCTGACGGGTTTGTTGTCGGTGTTGTAGCTGGTGCGGTTGTCGTCGCGGTCGGTGAGGAG
>NZ_JAIZ01000428.1 GCF_000710465.2 Kitasatospora sp. MBT63
GACGGCCACCCCCACCACCACCCCGACCGCGACGAGCACCGCGACACCGACGGGCACCCCCACCCAGACCACCCCGCCGCCGAACGTCGCGCTGCCGGTGGCGCCGTACGTCGACCTCGGGGCCTGGCCGACGCCGGTGCTGCGGGACATGGCGGCCGCCGGCAACCTCAAGTCCTTCACCCTCGCCTTCGTCACCTCGGTGGGCTGCAAGGCCAGCTGGTTCAACGCCTACGACCCGAAGGCCGGCTGGGGCAAGGACCAGATCGACGCCGTCCGGGCCGCCGGCGGCGACGTGAAGGTCTCCTTCGGCGGCGCCTCCGGCACCGAACTGGCCCAGGCCTGCACCACCGTGGACGCGCTGTTCAACGAGTACGACGCGGTCGTCAACGCGTACGGCCTGAAGTACGTCGACTTCGACATCGAGGGCGCCGCGGTCGTCGACACCGCCGCCAACGACCGCCGCTCCGCCGCGCTGGCCAGGCTGCAGAAGGCCCACCCGGGCCTGAAGGTCTCGCTCACGCTGCCCGTCCTGCCCGAGGGGCTGACGGCCGACGGCGTGGCCGTGGTGCGCTCCGCGCGGGACGCCGGGGTGGCCCTCGACCTGGTCAACGTGATGGCGATGGACTACAACCGCCCGTCCACCGACTACGGCGACGACGCCGTCCAGGCCGCCCAGAGCACCCATGACCAGCTCAAGGCGCTCTACCCCGCGAAGACCGACGCCCAGCTGTGGGCGATGACCGCCGTCACCCCGATGCTCGGCGAGAACGACGACCACGGGGTCTTCGACCAGGGCGACGCCCAGCAGCTGGTCGCCTTCGCCAAGCAGCACCACCTGGGCATGCTCGGCTTCTGGGAGATGACCCGGGACGCCGCCGCCTGCACCGGCCCGCTCTACAAGTGCACCAACATCAGCCAGTCGCCCTACGAGTTCTCGAAGATCTTCGCCGGCTATACCGGCTGACGGATCGCCGCCGACGGACCCCGCCCGGTGGATCCCCACGCTCCACCGGGCGGCCCGGCGCCCGACCCGGGCGGGCCGCCGGTCAGCCCACGGCCCCGGCGGGCGCGTAGTGCCGCAGGTAGGCACGCATCTCCGGGGCCAGCCGGGCCGGGGCACCGCCGTCGGCCAGGTTGAGCAGGTGCCACAGCCGGTTCTCGATCCAGAACCGGTGGGCGAACTGTTCGAACGACGGCGCGCACCAGCTGATCGCGGCCCGCAGCCCGGCCGGGTCGCCGAGGCCGCGGCCGGGCCCCTCCGTGCTCTCCCGGGCCTCGTACGCGTACTGGAAGTCGATGGGCGAGTGCACCACGAAGGTCTCGCCGGACGGCCGGAGGTAGAGGTACCAGATCACGCAGTCCTGCTGGTCCCGCAGGAAGCGGACCAGGAAGGCGCCCGGCTCGACCGGGCTGGGCAGCGGCTTCGACAGGTCGCTCCAGCAGCACGTCACCGAGACCTCGTCGAGCACCCGGTGGCTCCACTCGCCGGCCGCGAACGCCCGGAAGTCCGCGGGCAGTTCCAGCCCGACGGCGGCGAGCTCCGCCGCCACCGCGTCGAGCTCCGCGACCCGCTCCGGGACGGGGCTGCCGACCCCGCCGAGCCAGTCGAAGTCGCCCGTGAACAGGCCGGGCTCCAGCGGCGGCAGGCTCTCGTACGGGTAGTACTCGTAGGTCCCGCGGCACGGCCGGTACTCGCCGAGGTCGCAGGCGCACCACCTGGCCTCGAAACCGGCCGTGCCCTGGACCGCGTCAGGCCGTTCACCCAGCACCGTTACCCCCGTGGATCGCGTCGAGCGGAATCGTCGGCGTCAGCATCGCACCGGCCACCGACAGTCCCGCCGCGGGCACCGCCGCCGGCCTAGTCCGCCGCTATCCGGACCGCGAAGCCCGCCAGGGCCGTGCCCATGGCGTAGCGGTGCATCCGCTGCCAGAGCGGGCGGCGGGTGAAGAACTCGGAGACCGAGCCGGCGGTCAGCACGAAGAAGGCGTTGCCCGCCAGGCCGACGACGATCTGGGTCAGGCCCAGCAGCAGGCTCTGGACGGCGACGTGGCCCCGCCGCGGGTCGACGAACTGGGGCAGGAGGGAGACGTACAGGATCGCGATCTTGGGGTTGAGCAGGCAGGTCACCAGGCCCATCAGGAACAGCCTGCGCGGCCGGTCCGGCGCCAGCTCCTTCGCCGCGAAGGCCGAACGCCCCGACGGGCGGACGGCCTTCCAGGCCAGCAGGAGCAGATAGCCGGCGCCCGCGAGCTTGAGGGCCAGGTACAGCTCGGGCACCAGGGCGAAGACCGCGGAGATCCCCGCGGTCGCCGCCAGCAGGTAGGTCAGGAAGCCCAGCGCGACCCCGCCCAGCGAGATCAGCCCGGCCCGGCGGCCCTGGGACACCGAGCGGGACACCAGGTAGATCATGTTCGGCCCGGGGGTGAGGACCATGCCGGTCGCCACCACCGCGATACCGGCCACCGCCGCCGGATCCACCATGCCTGCCACCGCTCCTCGGTCATTCGTCCACGCAACGCCACCGGAGGCTAGCACCCGCCCCGCCACCGGCCCGGGGCGCGGCACCGACCCGCGGCCGAGCGCCGGACGGAGCGGGACAAATCCGGTACCGGCCCCGACGGCCGCGGCGCTAGCATCCGTTCAGCCGTCCGGGAGGAGCGCAGGGCGACACGATCCGGCCCCCGGGCGGCCTTCATGGGCCCGTCGGCCGCCG
>NZ_JAIZ01000429.1 GCF_000710465.2 Kitasatospora sp. MBT63
CGCGACCCGAGTGGCGGGAATGACCTCACCCAACCACCGGTGCGCGTCCTCGATGCTCGAAGGCAGCGACGAGGCAGGCACGGCGCCGAGACGCGGGGTGAGCGAGAGGCCCTCGGCAGCAGCGAAGTCCAGCAGATCCGGCTCCTCGCACCACTGCTGGCCTCCGTTCTCCCGCCAGGTGGACACCTGGGCCACGGTCCGGTCGAGCACGGAGATCGGCACGTTCGCCACGTCGAAAAGGCGGCACCCGATGAGTCCGCTGCCCTGGTACTGCTTAGCCGCGCTGCCGATCTTGTCTCCGTACACCTCCAGGTACAGGACGGTGATGCCCGCGCCGGTAAACCGGACCCCCGTGCTGAGCCGCTCGGCGAGAGGCTTGAGAGCGTTGACGATGCCCTGCGCCGGGTTGGCAATCCGATCGCCCTTGGCATACAGCAGCTCTTCGCGGGAGCCGATGAAGAAGTCACCGTCTTCGAGCAGGATGATCCTCCCGTTCGTGCCGTCCACCTTCTCGGTGAGCACCACCTCGCCAGTGAACGGCGTCGGGGTTTCGAGCAGGCCACCGTTGCGAGGATCGAGCTGGTGGTACGTCGGGATCGACGGGTACTTGGTCGCGGTGTTCAGAACACCGAGGTTGAGCGGAACCGGGCGCATGAATTCTCCAAGAGGGTAGATCAAGTACTGGGCTGGCTGGCCGACCCCGCGAAGCGCGGAGACACGAGCAGGACTAGGAATAAGTTACAGCATTCGCTGTTATATTGCAACTCTCATGAGCGGTAACTCGGTCGCCCCACCCGCCGACGACCGAAGGCCCCAGCTCACCCCCGCCGGCCGGACAGCAGCGGCGACAGTAGCCATCGGGAAGGGCCGGACGGGCGGCCAGGAGGCGGCGAGCCAGTGCGGACAGTAGCGGCACGGCCACGGCGAACAGCGGACCACGGTCACGGGGGCCGCCCCCGGAGCGACCAGCCCCCGGCGACGGCAGGGCAGCGGCCACCAACAGCCGACCCGAGCCTTTATGAAATAAGTTACATCGCCTGCTTGCGCAGCCCCAGCCCCCGCCCGGCGCGCCGGCGGCATCACCCCCCAACCCCCAAAAACCCGTCCACGCCAGCGCCCCAACACCTGACCCGTCCCGCCCTACCCCACACCCGCACCCACCGCACCCGCACCCGCA
>NZ_JAIZ01000430.1 GCF_000710465.2 Kitasatospora sp. MBT63
ACCACTCGCTGACCCTCGCCGCGCTGCGCGCCGTCGCCGCGTGCCTGCCGGTCAGATGCTGGCGACCACCCGGTCGGCCAGCACGTAGACGGTGTCCTCGTCGGTGGAGAAGGTCAGCGAGTACGAGCCGGAGAACCGCGAGCCGCCCAGCAGCCGGACGTCCTCGCCGCCGCGGACGGCGTCGATCAGCCGGTAGGCCGCCTCCCGGTCGCCGGGCGCCACGCACAGGGTGGTGCCGTCGGCGAAGGCGTACACGTCCAGGGTGCCCAGCGGGCCGGGGCGGACGTCGGTGAGGCCGACCTTCTCCTCGGCGAGCGCCGCCAGCCGGTCGTCGGTCCACTCCCGGGACGGCGTCGGGCTGGGGATGAAGTCCGGGTGCGAGGGGTGCCGGCGCGGGTCGGGGGCGGTGGCGGGCTCGGTGTCGGCGTCCAGCAGGCCGGCGTCCAGACCGGTGGCGAGCAGGTCGGCCTCGCGCCGGGCGCGGGCCTCGCCGCTGTCGGCGGGGTGCGGGGCCCCGCCGCCGTGGCCGGGGTGGGCGGGCATCGACGGGTGGACGCCGCCCTGGGCCGGGCCGCCCTCGTTGATCAGGTCCTCCAGGGCGGAGCGCAGCGCCTCGCCGAAGGCCGGGTCCATGGTGCCGGCGTTGCCGGTGGTGTCGGCGGCCTCGTCCGGGCCGGTCGGCCGCGGGAAGAACAGCGGCCACTCCTCGCCGACGGTGGTGAAGGGGGCGTCGAACAGCGGGGCGTCCTCGGCCGCCCTGGCCTCCTGCTCGGCCCAGAACGCGCGGGCCTCGGAGATCTCCCGCTCCCGGTCGGCCGCCAGCGCCTCGGTCACGGCGCGGCGTATCACGGCCTCGTCGACCACGGCCGGGGCGGCGGCGCCCGGGGCGGTCGGGTCGTTCAGCCGGCTTGCGACACGGCGCAGTTGGAGCAGGACGCCGGTGGACACGGCGATCAGGATCAGCAGCAGGACGGTGTAGACGGCGCTCACGGAACGTACTCCTTGCGAGGAGTGGAACGGGGTTACGTCTCCACACTGCCGCATGAAAGGCAGATGCTGCAGTGGCTGATGTCCGTTTTATGTGTGACTTTCCCCCTTGTCCCCAAATTGTTAGGTAATACCGTTCTACGCTACGCAGTTGATCCATTCCGGACTGTCGACGAAACCGGCTGAATCGACAACGGGAAGGGCCGGATCACACCTGGGGTGTGATCCGGCCCTCAATTACTCTCGGTGAGCCCGAACGGGTGGTGCGGGCCTGCCCGGTGGGGTCAGCTGAGCCGCTCGATGACCATCGCCATGCCCTGGCCGCCGCCCACGCACATGGTCTCCAGACCGAACTGCTTGTCGTGCCACTGCAGGGAGTTGATCAGCGTGGTGGTGATCCGGGCGCCGGTCATGCCGAACGGGTGGCCGACCGCGATGGCGCCGCCGTTGACGTTCAGCCGGTCCAGGTCGATGCCGAGGTCGCGGTAGGACGGGATGACCTGGGCGGCGAAGGCCTCGTTGATCTCGACCAGGTCGATGTCGCCGATGGACAGCCCGGCGCGCTTCAGGGCCTGCCGGGAGGCCTCGACCGGGCCGTAGCCCATGATCTCGGGGGAGAGCGCGCTGACGCCGGTGGAGACCACCCGGGCCAGCGGGGTGATGCCGAGCTCGCGGGCCTTGGTGTCGGACATGATCACCAGGGCGGCCGCGCCGTCGTTCAGCGGGCAGCAGTTACCGGCGGTGACCGTGCCGTCGGGGCGGAACACCGGCTTGAGACCGGAGACGGCCTCCAGCGTCACACCCGCGCGCGGGCCGTCGTCGGCCGAGACCACGGTGCCGTCGGGGGTGGTGACCGGGGTGATCTCGCGCTGCCAGAAGCCGGCCTTGATGGCGGCCTCGGCCAGGTTCTGCGAGCGGACGCCGAACTCGTCCTGGTCGGCCCGGGTGACGCCCTTGAGCGCGGCCAGGTTCTCCGCGGTCTGGCCCATCGCGATGTACGCGTCGGGGACCAGCCCGTCCTCGCGCGGGTCGTGCCACTCGCCGCCGCCCTCCTCGGCGCGCTTGGCGGTGCGGGCCAGCGCGTCGTCGAAGAACGGGTTGAGGGTGCCCGGCATGCCGTCCGAGGTGCCGTTGATGCTGCGCGAGACGGTCTCCACGCCGGCCGAGACGAAGACGTCGCCCTCGCCCGCCTTGATCGCGTGCAGCGCCATCCGGGTGGTCTGCAGCGAGGAGGAGCAGTACCGGGTGATGGTGGCGCCGGGCAGGTAGTCCATGCCCATCTGCACCGCGACGATCCGGGCCAGGTTGTGGCCCTGCTCGCCGCCGGGCAGGCCGCAGCCCAGCATCAGGTCGTCGATCTGCCGCGGGTCCAGCTCGGGCACCTTGGCCAGCGCGGCGCCGATGATCTGCGCGGTCAGGTCGTCCGGGCGGACGTCCTTGAGCGACCCCTTGAAGGCCCGGCCGATCGGCGAACGGGCGGCGCTGACGATGACGGCTTCGGGCATGACGGGCTCCTCGATGCGTGGCCTGGGCGGGCGAGCGGGTCCGGGCGCACGGGGGCCCGAGGTCGCTCGCAGGGAAAGTTACCGCTAAGTAGCCCCGGCGTCACCCGCCCCCGGGTGTGAGTTGGCCGACGCGGCCTCCGGCTCCGGCGAGGCGCCCGCGCCGGGCAGCCCGAGCCGCAGCCGGTGCCGCAGCTGCGCCCAGCGCCGGCCGCCCTCCGGGCCGACCGCCACCACTTCGGTGCCCGACTGCCCGGCCGCCGCGGCCGCGGCCACCGCGACCGGCAGCACCGCGTCGCCCTGCACCGGCCCGCTGCGGCCGGTCTCCTCGGGCCAGACCTCCAGGGCCGCGCAGAGCGAGGGCAGCATCGCCATCGCGGCCGTCGCGTAGCCCTGGGCGGACGGGTGGTAGCGGTCGGCCGCGAACATCTCCGGCCGGGCGGCGAACTCCGGGCCGAGCAACGAACCCAGCGACACCGTCCGGCCGCCGGCCTCCACCACCGCGATGGTCTGGGCCGCCGCCAGCTGCCGGCTCACCCGCCGGGCCACCCAGCGCAGCGGCGGCCGGACCGGCTTGATGGTGCCGAGGTCCGGGCAGGTGCCGACGACCACCTCGCAGCCCGCCCCGCGCAGCGTGGCCACCGCGTCCGCCAGCAGCCCCACCGCCTGGGAGGCGGGGCTGCGCCGGGTCACGTCGTTGGCGCCGACCATGATCACGGCCAGCTCGGGCCGGAACGGCAGCGCCCGCCGGACCTGCCCGGCGAGATCGCAGGAGCGCGCGCCCGAGGCGGCGACGTTGTGCAGCCTGACCCGGCGCTCGGCGACCGAGGCGAGCCCGCAGGCCAGCAGCGCGCCGGGGGTCTCGTGCCCGCGCAGGACCCCGAGCCCGGCCGCGGTGGAGTCCCCGAGGAAGAGCAGCCGCACCGGCGGCCGGGTGTCCGCGGGGTCCGCGAACGCCTCCCCGTACACCCCGTCGGCCCGCGGCGGATCCCCCTCCAGCAGGCCGATCGCGCGGATCGCCAGCCTGCTCTCGGTCAGCAGCACGCCCGCCACGCCGACCCCGAGCAGGCCGATCCCGCCACCGCCGTAGGCCGCGGCGGTCGCGATCCTCCGGGCCACCCGGGCCCTCGACGCCTGTGCCCCTGGCATCCGGCACCCCCTTGTCCGTCCGCCGCCGCAGCGGCTCGTGCGGCGGCTCCGTACTCCTTGGTACCCGCGTGGACCCGCGCGCTATCGGCGCCCATCGGCCATCCGTGGCCATAGGCTTTGAGTACCCACAGTCACAGCAGCCATAGTCCGGGAGGATCCCCGTGCGGTACCACAACTCGATCATCGATCTGGTCGGAAACACACCTCTGGTCAAGCTCAACAAGGTCACCGACGGAATCAGTGCCACGGTGCTGGCCAAGGTCGAGTACTTCAACCCGGGCGGCTCGGTGAAGGACCGGATCGCGATGCGCATGATCGAGGCCGCCGAGGCCTCCGGTGCGCTCAAGCCGGGCGGCACGATCGTCGAGCCGACCTCCGGCAACACCGGGGTGGGTCTGGCGATCGTGGCCCAGCAGAAGGGCTACAGGTGCATCTTCGTCTGTCCTGACAAGGTCTCCACCGACAAGATCAACACGCTCCGGGCGTACGGTGCCGAGGTGGTGGTCTGCCCGACCGCCGTCGCGCCCGAGCACCCGGACTCGTACTACAACGTCTCCGACCGGCTGGTCCGCGAGACCCCGAACGCCTGGAAGCCGGACCAGTACTCCAACCCGGACAACCCGGCCTCGCACTACCACTCCACCGGCCCGGAGCTCTGGGAGCAGACCGAGGGGAAGATCACCCACTTCGTCGCGGGCGTCGGCACCGGCGGCACCATCTCCGGCACCGGCCGCTACCTGAAGGACGCCTCCAAGGGCGCCGTCAAGGTGATCGGCGCCGACCCGGAGGGCTCGGTCTACTCCGGCGGCACCGGCCGCCCGTACCTGGTCGAGGGCGTCGGCGAGGACTTCTGGCCGACCGCCTACGACCGCGAGGTCGCGGACGGGATCGTCGCGGTCTCCGACAAGGACTCCTTCCAGATGACCCGCCGCCTCGCCAAGGAGGAGGGCCTGCTGGTCGGCGGCTCCTGCGGGATGGCCGTGGTGGCCGCGCTGGAGGTGGCCCGCGGGCTCGGCCCGGACGACGTCGTGGTGGTACTGCTGCCCGACGGCGGCCGCGGCTACCTCTCGAAGATCTTCAACGACGACTGGATGGCCGACTACGGCTTCCTGCCCACCGCCGAGGACGAGGCGCACATCGGCGAGGTGCTGGCCCGCAAGGACGCCGTCGAGCACGAGGGCATCCCGCAGTTCGTCCACATGCACCCCAACGAGACGGTCGCCGAGGCCGTCCGGGTGCTGCGCGACTTCGGCGTCTCCCAGATGCCGGTGGTCTCGCCGGGCGCCGGGCACCCGGACATCATGGCGGGCGAGGTGATCGGCTCGGTGGTCGAGCGCGAGCTGCTGGACGCCCTGTTCTCGCAGCGGATCAAGCTCACCGACAGCCTGGACAAGGTGATGTCCAAGCCGCTGCCGGTGGTCGGTTCGGGCGAGTCCGTCACCAGCCTGATGGCGGTGCTGGAGAAGGCCGACGCGGCCGTCGTGCTGGTCGAGGGCAAGCCGCAGGGCATCGTCACCCGCCAGGACCTGCTGTCCTACCTGACCAGCCGGGCCGGTCACTGACCACGGGTCAGCGGCCTTGACGGGCCGGACGGGTGAGGACGGGCCGGCCCGGCGGTTGGTACACCGACGTCACGTCCGCGCATCACGGGGTTAACAACCGTCCGGCATCGTAGTGGTCGACGGCAAGACGCCGAGCACGGTGGCAGCGGAGGTCGGGAGCGGCTCCCCGGCATCGCAGCCACCACGGACACGTCGGTCGGCCCTGACCCGGCCCACCGTGTCCTGCGCGCGGGGGCTGCCGTCGTCCCGCCCCTGCCGGCTCCGGCCGGGAGGGTGTGGTGGCCCCCGCGCCACCTATCGCGCCGAGAGGCGCGTCTCCGCGGCTCCCGGGTGGGGGAGCCCTTGCGGAGGCGGCAGGGCCGGTACCCGGACTCGGGCACCGGCCCTGCCGTGTTCCGCGCGCCGGGTCCACGGCGGGTCCACGCCGGGGCGTCGAACCCGTGTGCGCCGGCCCGTTTCCGTGCGGCGGCCCGCTCGCCTACCCTCGCAGGCATGACCAGCACTGATCTTTCCGGGCAGGACGCCCCGCGCTACGTCCGCCTCACCATAGAGCTCATCGCGGAGATCACCGACGAGCAGGCGCTCAAGGCCGCGGCCCTCGCCCAGGTCGACGCCGACGAGTACCTCGACGACGACGAGCGCGCGCAGTCCGTCGAGGCCATCGAGGTGGACCCGTCCGGCTCGCTCGCCCACTTCGTGGACCCCGTCGCACTGCTCGGCGAGGTGCCGGGCGTCGAGCTGACCTCGGCCACCTGGGAGTCGGCGATCACCGACTACGACCCCGAGGACGAGACCTGGGAGGAGCACGAGGTGGAGTAGCCCGTCCGGGCCTCGACCCCTGCCGCCGCCTGTCCCGGAGCATCCGGGGCGGGCGGCTTTTTCGATCGTTTGTCCGTTCTGATGGGATCTTGAGTATTCTCGAACGGTCTCGACCATTTCCTCACGGAACCGCAACAAGTCTCGATTGCGTCGGTCCCACCCGATGTGCCGGCAACGCGAGCAGCAGGGAGTCCGCAGTGACCGCACCGGAGAAGCCGAACCGTCCGCTCGGCGGCCAGTGGACGCGGCGTGGCGTGCTGGCGGGCCTGCTCGGCGCGCCGGCGCTGTTCCTGGCGGCCTGCGACGGCGGCAGCGGCGGCAGCAGCGGCGGCTCCTCGGAGAGCCCGCTGGCCCCGCAGGGCGGCACCGCCACCCCCAGCAGCAGCCCAAAGGCCTCGGTGGCGAAGATCACTGTCAGGCCGGCCAACGGCACCACCGACGCGCCGTTCGGCGACCCGGTCAAGGTCACCGTGACCGACGGCAGCCTGCGGGCGGTGGCGCTGGTGGACGCGACCGGCGCCGTCATACCCGGGCAGCTCAGCCCGGACGCCTCCGCGTGGACCTCGACCGGGCCGCTGGTCTCCGGCACCAAGTACACCGTCTCCGTGATCGCCGACGACCACAGCGGCCGCGAGGCCGACGCCAACACCAGCTTCGCCACCGCCACCCCGGCCAGCACCTTCGTCGGCTACTTCACCCCGGAGGACGGCTCCACGGTCGGCGTCGGGATGCCGATCTCGATCCGCTTCAACAAGCCGGTCACCAACCGCGCCGCCGTCCAGCGGGCCATCTCCGTGGTCGCCGACCCCGGCGTCGAGGTCGTCGGCCACTGGTTCTCCAGCACCCGGCTGGACTTCCGCCCGCAGCAGTACTGGGCCAAGGGCACCAAGGTCACGCTCAGCCTCCGGCTGAAGGACGTCGAAGGCACCAAGGGCGTCTACGGCATCCAGTCCAAGGACGTGACCTTCACCATCGGCCGCAGCCAGACCAGCGTCGCCGACCTCGCCGCCGACACCCTCACCGTCACCACCGACGGCAAGGTCACCGCCGTCTACCCGGTCATCGGCGGCTCCCCCGAACACCGGACCTGGGGCGGCAAGCTGGTCATCTCCGAGCAGTTCCAGCAGACCAAGATGGACTCCGCCACCGTCGGCCTCGGCGACGAGTACAACATCCCGGACGTGCCGCACGCCCAGCGCCTGACCGCCTCCGGCACCTTCATCCACGGCAACTACTGGTCGCCCGCCTCGCAGTTCGGCAAAGCCAACACCAGCCACGGCTGCATCTCCCTGCGGGACGTCCAGGGCGGCACCGACCCGACCACCAACGCGGCCAGGTTCTACGCCAGTTCGCTGATCGGGGACGTGGTCGAGGTGGTCAACTCCGGTGACAAGCAGGTCGACCCGGCCAACGGCCTGAACGGCTGGAACATGACCTGGACCCAGTGGAAGGCCGGCAGCGCCGTCTGACCCTCCGCCGGCCCGCCC
>NZ_JAIZ01000431.1 GCF_000710465.2 Kitasatospora sp. MBT63
ATTCGAACCTGCGCGGGCCCCGAAGGACCCTGCTCGGCCAGCGCTGGCCAGGCACCCGATGAACCGCTCCGGACACCTCTCCCCGTCCCGGAAGCCCGATGTCCGGCGCTCCCTGACGTGCCATCAGAATGCCCCGGGCAGCTGACCCGGTACTGACACCCGGCTGACCGGGCACCGGGCCGGACGGTGTCATCGGACTCCGGGCTCTCCCCCACCGCGGCACGGGCCGCCCGGCCGCGCGATGCCCGGACGCGGGCGACGGCGCGGATGCGGCGCGCGCTGCATCGCCAGGCCGGATCCCCCCGGCGACGGGACACGTCGCGCCCCGCGGCGACGGCCTGATGTCCACAAGCCCCATCTCGACCAGCGGTTCAGCGAAGGCCACACCATCTCCCGGCATCTGTTCGAGGAGATCCGGCAGCGCGGATTCCCCGGTCAGGAGCAGATCGTCCGCAAGTACATCCGCCGACCTCCATGAGTCGGCAGGGTTCCGGTCGTCGCACCGACGTCCGGGTCGTGACGTGGATCAACGCGCTCTTCCGTGCCACTGTCCGCCATCAACCGCTGAACCTGGTTTCCCTTCCGTGTCGCATCCCGGGGCCGGACGCCGGCCCATCTGTACACAGCGACGAGCACCCACGCATGGAAACTGAACGGCAGACAGGCTCGGGGACGCTGTCGTCCGGTTCCGTGCTCCCGGTCCGCAACACCTACGGGCACGGTCGCCACGCGAGCCCGATGCGGGTGACCGTCCAACACGAAGGATCCGACATGACCGTCCACGAATCTGATTCCGATCCTCCGGAGACATCCATACCTCTGCAGCATCTGGGGATCATCCTTGACGGAAACCGGCGCTGGGCCCGTGACCGCCGTCTTCCGGCGGCTGCCCACGGCCATCGCGCCGGCTTCTCGAAGATTCCCGAAGTGCTCACCTGGTGCATGGCGTTCGACATCAGCATCGTCACGCTGTGGATGTTGTCGGACGACAACATCACCAACCGGAGCGCAGCCGAACTCGACGACTTGTACCGCATCGACGAGGAGATCATCGCCCAGCTCACAGAGACGGGAAGCTGGCGGCTCCATCACATCGGCCGGACGGAGTTGTTGCCCGAGCGCCTCACAGGGGCCTTGCACACCGCCGAACAGGTCACCCGCGACCGCCCTGGGCCCTTGGTCAACCTGGCCATCGGCTACGGGGGCCGTAGCGACGTGCTCGCCGCCGTGCGCACACTGCTCCAACAGGTGAAGGACGGCGCTGACCCGGATGCCGCGGCGGAGCGCCTGGCCGATCACCTGTCCACCGCAGGCCAGCCCGACCCGGACCTGATCATCCGCACTTCCGGGGAGCACCGGACCTCCGGTTTCATGCTCTGGCAGGCGGCCCTGGCCGAGTGGTACTTCTCCGACCGACTCTGGCCCGACTTCTCCCGTGACGACCTGGCCGCGGTGGTCGACGCCTACCGCACCCGGCGTCGCCGTTTCGGATCCTGATACCCATCAGAAAGGCAGCGCATCGTTGGCGACTCCCCAGCAGCACAGCTTCTACATGCCCTTCCCACCCGTGGAACCCAACCCCCTGACTTCCCGGGCCGAGGCCGCCATGTGGTCGTGGATCGACGAAACGGGCTTGTGCCCGACCCCGGCCGACCGCCGACGCGTCGCCGACGCCGACGTTCCGCTCCTGATCAGTCTGCTGTACCCGTCAGCCGATGCGGACACCCTCTCCATGCTGGGCTGCTACTACGCGTTCATCTTCGTCAACGACGACCTGTTCGACGAGAACATCTCCAACACCGGGCCGCAGCGGTGCTACGAGGAACTACGCCACGTCATCGGCGTCCTCGACGGCGAACCGGCCGAGAACCCCGTGGCGAAGGCGCTGGCCGACGTCTGGCGATGGGCCTGCGAGCGCCAGGGCCCCAGCTGGCAGGAGTCCTTCCGCACCCACACCCGCGACGCCATCTGGTGCTACTACACCAGCGCCGTCAACCGGCACAGCCGCCGGCTGCCGCATCTGGAGCAGTATCTGGAATTCCGCCGCGACGACATCGGTGGGCTGCCGTTTCTGGACATGTGCGAGCCTGCCACGGGTACGGACCTGCCGGGCATGGTCCGTCGCCTCTCCTCGCACACCGAACTCACCCACGCCGCAGCGGACTGGATCGGCCTGTGCAACGATTTCCACTCGCTGCGCAAGGAACGGGAAGGCGGCTACCACAGTGATGTCTTCGCCGTGCTGCAGACCCACGAAGGGCTCTCCCTTCCGGACGCCGTCGTTCGCGCCGACGCCCTCATGACACGCTGCATCGAACGCATGCAGAGCGCCTCGGAGCAGTTGCTCGCCCAGGTGGAGACCCTGGCACTGCCCGCCGAGGTCCAGGCGGACACGGAGGCTTGCGTGCGGGCGTACCAGGACACGGTCGTGGGGTTCCTCCTCTACCACCCCCAGGCACCACGCTTCGCCGATCCCGAGCCGGCAGGCACCCATGGACGTGCGGTGAGCGATCTGTTCCGGCCGCCGGCCGGACCGGCACCGTCCACTACCACTCGTCCCGCCGATGACTCTCCGTCCTGATACGCGCGGGTGGGAAACCCCTACGGGCAACGCCCTGCTCCGCATCCTCGACGAGGAGCTCATGTCGGATGGATCTTGTGTATACGCCACCCGGCGATGACCACCGCACGGCCGCCTGCTCGACCATTGCCGAACCACCCGGACCGCTTTCGTGACACCCCCGATCGGTGGTTCACGGTACGCACCTGTGCTTCCCGGCCAGGTACTTCGCTTCCGGGAAGAGACTACTTCCCGAAAATCCCTGTTCAGACCTGAGTGGTACTCGGATACGCCTTGTCGTGCTCAGATGTGAGCCCCACATAGATGCGGCGCACCGATCAGCAAGAGGCCTTCCGTGCCTTCCGGCGGGCTTCCGGGCCATGGGGGCCGGGAGCTCCCGTCCGGTGGCTGTCCGGTGTCCCGGCCGGGGCGTGCACGAGGGGGGCAACGTGACCGGTGCGCCCGGCACGATGGAGAGCTGACATGGAACCGCTGTCCTACCCTGTACCCGGCAACTCCCCCCGCCCGGCCGGGCCGACGGCGGGCCCTCGGCCTGGTCACCGCCGTCTGCACCGCGGCCGCCGTCCTGCCCCTCACCCTCCTTTCTCCCAGCGTCCACGCAGCCGCTCTTCCCCCCGCGTGCGCCCCGGACCCGCACGACCCGAACGGCGTCGTCTGCACCTACGGCGCCGGCGACGGTGATCAGACGTTCGACGTCCCTGCGGGCGTGCCGCGCGTGACCGTCGACGCCACCGGCGCCCCCGGCGGTGACACCGCGCAGTGGGGGAAGGGTGGGCGTGGCGCTTCGGTCACCGGTGCGGACATCCTCATTCCCACTGGACTCACCAAACTCTACGTCGAGGTGGGAGGCAAGGGGGGTGACGGCATCTCCACCGGCACCACCGCTGTCGGCGGATACAACGGAGGCGGCGATGCCATGAATGTCTCCGGCCACGGCGGAGGTGGGGGCGGTGCCAGCAGTGTGCAGACCGACCCGAACAGCTCCTGCGCGACGACCGGCCAGGCTGACGACTGCCGGCTGGTAGTCGCCGGTGGTGGCGGCGGTGGCGGCGGCGGTTGGGGTGGTGCCGGCGCAGGTCCCGGCGGTGCAGCGAGTAGTGAATATTCGGGCGGTGGTGGAGCCGGCGGTGACTTCGGAGTCGGTGGGGGTGGTGGTGGCGGCGGCAACAGGGATGCGGACGGCGCTCCAGGTTCCACCACTGCGGGTGGTGCCGGTGCCCCGGCGGTGTACAACAACCTGAGCAATCGCGGGGGCACCGGTGGCGGCCCCGGTCCGGCCACCGCCGGTGGCGGGGGCGGGGGTAGCTACGACGGCTGGGGTGGCGGCGGGGGCGGCAACTCCGGAGGCGGCGCACCGACCGACGCATCAGGCAACCTCGTAACAGGAGCCAATCCCGGCGGACCTGGTCACGGCGGCGGCACCTCGAAGGGCGGGGGCGGCGGCGGCGGCTTCTTCGGCGGCGGTTCGGGTTACGGCGGCGGCGGTGGGGCGGGATCGTCCTACGCCCCGGAGGGCTCGGGAGCCGTGGCATCCACGGACAGCACGGGCACCGCAGGTGTCACCATCAGGTACACCGTTCCTTCCCCGGCCCCCGCGTTCAAGGCGGCACCGAAGAAGCTGCCGACGGCGACCGTGGGACAGGAGATCGAGCAGACCCCGGTGGCCGACGTCACGGGCGGCACCCTCCCGTACACCTATGCGATCGACCACATCCCCCCGGGCCTGGCCTTCGACGGCACCACCGGCGTACTGTCCGGGAGGCCGACCGCGCCCACACCCCCGGACCAGCCCGACGGCTACGCATTCACCGTCCACGTGGCCGACGGCGGTTCCCAGAGCGCCGATCTCATCTACACACTTCCCGTCGCCACGGCGCCCACCACGACGGCCGTGGTGAACGTCGCCCCCGCCAATCCCAACGACTCTGACCGACTCACGGTGGACGTCACCGTCATCAACGGCCCCGACACGTCCGGCGTGGCCGTGCCAGGCGGCGATGTCACCCTGACGGCCGACGGAGACAACGACGACCCGATCGGCACCGCACCGCTCAGCGGTGACGGCACCGTTTCGTTCACCGACCTGCCACCTCTGCCCGTCGGCTCCCACACCCTGACCGCCCACTACCCGGGCGACGCCCTGCACAGCCCGTCCGACAGTGCCGCGCAGCCGCTCACCGTCACCTATTCACCCGTCAGGACTTTCATCACCCAGCCCCCGCCGGACGGCACCGTCAACACCGGCTACGACACGGTGTTCAGCCCCATCCGCGTGAACGGCGGCAAAGCCCCCTACCACTACGACATCGCCTCCGGCGCCCTTCCCGACGGTCTCCGGCTCAACGGCGGCAACGGCGTCATCAGCGGCGTCCCCACCAAGGAAGGCACCTACACCTTCACCCTGCGCGTCAGCGACAGCCAGGCCCAGCCCTCCACCGTCTCCCGCCAGCTCACCATCCGCATCAATCCCATGACCTGTGCCACCGCCCCCACCGCCGGCAAGAACGTCATCAACGGCACCACCGGCAACAACGTCATCAACGGCACCACCGGCAACGACATCATCTTCGGCAAGGGCGGCAACGACACCATCAACGGAAACGGCGGCAACGACCTCATCTGCACCACCGACGGCAACGACACCATCAACACCGGCACCGGCAACGACCGCATCGAAGCCGGCAACGGCAACAACATCATCAACACCGCCGCCGGCGACGACATCATCACCACCGGCACCGGCAACGACATCATCAACGCCGGCACCGGCCACAACAGCGTCAACCCCGGCACCGGCCACAACACCGTCAACGGAGGCTGACCCGCCATCCCACCCTGACCCCGGCAACACCACACCTGGCACGGAAGGTTGGCACTGCCGGTGCGTCCGGTACCGTGCACCGCCCCGTATTCCGCCCGTTCCGCTGCCTTCGGCAGGGGACGGGCGGCACGGACGGGTGACGGTGTGAATCTTCACCTTCCTGGCGCAACAAGATCCGACATCGGGTGTGTCCGACCCGCAGGGGCCGCCTCCGCCGGTGCGACGGGTGCAGTCTTGACCCGGAGACGTCCGGGCGGAATCGGCTGTCCGCGTAGTACTGGAGGCTCTCGTGGGCGGCTATGTCCTGGAGTTGCCAGCAGATCACCCTCACCGCCACCGTCGCCGACGTCCCCGCCGGGGGCCCGGTGCCGACCGGTACCGTCACCTTCACCGACGGACCCGTCCCCTCCACCACCGCCCCCTCGGCACCGCCCCACTCAACGGCACCGGCACCGCAACCCTGGCCGTGTCACTGACCGCCGGCACCCACACCATCACCGCCCTGCCCGACGGCGCCAAAGGCCTCTCCTACGCCGCACCGGCGTTGAACGCCACCGGCGGCACCGGCACCTACCGCTGGACCAGAACCACCGGGAACCTCACCCGCGGACAGACCGTCACCTACACCGTCACCAACACCGGCCCGGCGAAGGCGGCCGGGGTGCAGGTCGGCGCGGCGTTCACCGGCCTGAACACCACGGGCG
>NZ_JAIZ01000432.1 GCF_000710465.2 Kitasatospora sp. MBT63
GACCGCCACCCCACCCGCACCCCCGCCCGGAGCACCCGATGACGGCCACCGCCCCCGTCCGCCGCCTCGCCGCCGCACTGACCCCCGACGACCTCCCCGCGTACCTGTACGACCTGGCGGCGCTGCGCGCCCACGCCGCCGCCGTCCGGGCCGCCCTCCCCGCCCGGGTCGAGCTGTACTACGCGGCGAAGGCCAACCCCGAACCACCCGTCCTGGCCGCGCTGCGCGGCGCCGTGGACGGCTACGAGGTCGCCAGCGGCGGCGAGGCGGCGCACGTCGCGGCCGTGGTGCCCGGCGCGCGGCTGGCCTTCGGCGGCCCCGGCAAGACACCCGCCGAGATCGCCGCAGCCGTCCGGTCCGGGGTGCACCGCTGGCACCTGGAGAGCGAACAGGAACTGCACCTGCTGGCCGACGCGCTCGCCGACCACCCCGACGCCGGGGCCGACGTCCTGCTGCGGGCCAACCTGCCGCTCGACCCGGGTGCACTGGACTCCGTCGCCCTGACGATGGGCGGCCGGCCGACCCCGTTCGGACTCGACCCCGACCGGGTCGAGCACTGCGTCCGGCTGCTCGCCGGTCCGCTCGGGCGGCGGATCCGGCTGCGCGGCATCCACGCCCACCTGGCCAGCGGCCTCTCCGCGGACCGGCAGACCGCCCTGGCCGGGCACATCGTCGACTGGTCGGCCGGCCTGGCCCGGCGGCACGGCCTCGCCCTGGACGAGGTCAACGTCGGCGGCGGCATGGCCGTCGACTACGCCGACCCCGGCGCCCGCTTCGACTGGACCGCCTTCGGCACCGGGCTGGCGAAACTGCTCGACCGCCACCCCGGCCTCACCCTGCGGATCGAACCCGGCCGCGCCCTGACCGCCTACTGCGGCTGGTACGCCACCCAGGTGCTGGACGTGAAGCACAGCCACGGCGAGGACTTCGCCGTCGTCCGCGGCGGCACCCACCACCTGCGCACCCCGGCCACCCGCGGCCACGACCAGCCGTTCGAGGTGCTGCCGGTCGAGCACTGGCCGCACCCGTGGCCGCGCCCCGCCGCCCGCACCGGCCGCGCCACCCTCGCCGGCCAGCTGTGCACCCCCAAGGACGTCCTCGCGCACCGCGCCCCCGCCCCGGGCCTGCGGGCCGGCGACCGGGTGCTGTTCGCGATGGCCGGCGCCTACGCCTGGAACATCTCGCACCACGACTTCCTGATGCACCCCCGCCCCGGCTTCCACCACCTCGACGAGGCGCCCCCGGGCAGCTGACCGGCCCGTCGGCCGGCCCGCCTCCCCGGCCGGGCCGACTGCGCCGGTAGTACCGCGGTACCACCCGTCCGGGTCCCTTCCCGCCCTGGGTACCACGGTTGCGGGCCAGGTCGCGCCTAGCGTGGGCAGCGAGGCGATCCGGGGCGACCGGTGCCCGAGCGTGAGGGAAGAACCGATGATCGAAGCGCACCAGCTGACCAAGCGGTACGGGGAGAAGACGGCGGTCGACCGGCTGGACTTCACCGTCAAGCCGGGCTCCGTGACGGGATTCCTGGGCCCCAACGGCGCGGGCAAGTCCACCACGATGCGGATGATCGTCGGCCTGGACGCGCCCACCGACGGCTCGGTCAGCGTCAACGGCCGCCGCTACGCCCAGCACAGCGCCCCCTTGCAGGAGGTCGGCGCCCTGCTGGAGGCCAAGTCCATCCACCCCGGCCGCACCGCGTTCAACCACCTGATGGCCCAGGCCCACACCCACGGCATCCCGCGCCGCCGGGTCGACGAGGTGATCGAGCTGACCGGCCTGCAGTCGGTGGCCAGGAAGCGCGCCGGGGCCTTCTCGCTCGGCATGGGCCAGCGGCTCGGCATCGCGGCCGCCCTGCTCGGCGACCCCGCCACGATCATGCTGGACGAGCCCGTCAACGGCCTCGACCCCGAAGGCGTGCGGTGGATCCGCAACCTGCTGGTCGGTCTGGCCGCCGAAGGCCGGACGGTCTTCGTCTCCTCCCACCTGATGAGCGAGATGGCGCTGGTCGCCGACCACCTGATCGTGGTCGGCCGCGGGCGGCTGCTGGCCGACACCACCGTCGAGGAGCTGGTCCGCCAGTCCGGCGGCGACACCGTGAAGGTCGCCAGCTCCGACCCCGGCCGGCTGCGGGAGCTGCTGGCCGCCCCGGGCGTGGGGATCACCGGCCGCAGCGGCTCCGAGGAGCTGCTGGTCACCGGCGTCACCGCGCGCGAGATCGGCCTCAAGGCCGCCGAGCACGGCATCGCGCTGTTCGAGCTGAGCTCCCGGCAGGTCTCCCTGGAGGAGGCGTTCATGGAGCTGACCAGGGACGCGGTCGAGTACCACGGCACCACCGGCCCCGGCCTCACCGGCACCACCGACCCGCTCGCCGGCGCCGACCCGGCCACCACCAGCGGCCCGCTCACCACCACCGGCCCCGACACCCCCGGGAGGGCGGCATGACCACCATCGCCCCGATCCAGACCTCAGGGCCGGCCGCCGAAGGCCGCCCCCGCCCGGCCTACCGGGTGACCGGCCGCCGCGTCCTGCGCGCGGAGTGGGCCAAGCTCTGGTCGCTGCGCTCCACCTGGATCACGCTGGGCCTGGCCCTGCTGTTCGTGGTGGCGTTCGGCCTGATCGCCTCGGCCCAGTACAAGTCCCGGATCACCTCCGGCGGCCGGATGGACCACGACTTCGCCGCGGCCAGCGCCGTCCGGCTCTCCCTGTTCGGCACCAACTTCGGGCAGCTCGCCCTCGGCGTCCTCGGCGTCCTGGTCACCGCCGGGGAGTACTCCACCGGGATGATCCGCTCCACCCTGGCCGCGGTCCCCAAGCGGCTGCCGGTGCTGTGGTCCAAGGCCGTCGTCTACGGCCTGGTCGCACTCACCGTCGGCACCGCCGGCGCCTTCACCGCCTTCCTGATCGGCAGCCGGATCGTCACCGGCACCCCGGCGGCGCTGACCATCTCCGACCCGGGCGTGGTGCGCAGTCTGCTCGGCGCCGGGCTGTACCTCGGGCTGGTGGGCGTGATCGGGACGGCGCTGGGCGCGCTGCTGCGCTCGGTCGCGGGCGGGATCTCCGTACTGGTGGCCTCGCTGATGCTGATCCCCGGCCTGGTGAGCCTGCTGCCCACGGCGTGGCAGGACCACATCGGGCGGTACCTGCCCAGCAACGCGGGCGAGTCGATGTTCACCCTGCACCACGTCGCGAACACCCTGACGCCCGGCACCGGCCTGCTGGTGTTCCTCGGCTGGACCGCGCTGGCCCTGGCCGGCGCCGCCTGGCGGCTCGGACGCACCGACGCCTGAGCCCCCCGACGCCCGAGCCTCCGACACCCGAGCCTCCGAGGCCTGAGACACTGCCCGGGCGAGGGACCGGTGGCCGGCGGCCGACCCGAGGCCGCCGGCCACCGGTCCCGCCCCCGACGGACGGACGACCGCTGTGACCATCGACGACACCCCCCGGACGGGAGCGCCCCCACCGCCGCCACGGGTGTACCCGCCCGCGGTGGGCCTCCCGCCGGCCGGCCTGGACGCGCTCGGCGGGCACCCGCTGGTCGCCCACGCGGCCCGCGCCGGGCAGCGGCTGCGCCTGCTCGACGCGGACCGTCCGTGGCTGCTGGACACCGCGGTGGTGATCGCGGTGTCCGTGCTGTTCTGCATCCCGGACCTGGTGCACTCCGGCGGGCCGCGCGGGATGCGGATCCACGCCACCCGCCTGCCGCCCGCCGGGACCCTGGTGCTGCAGGCCGCGCTGGTGGTCCCGCTGTGGTGGCGCCGCCGGGCGCCGTCCGCCACCTTCGGCGTCGTGGCGGCCGTCTTCATCGTGCAGTGGACGGTCATGGTGTGGCTGCGTGCGGACGTGGCGCTGCTGATCGCCCTGTACAGCCTGGCCGTGCACGGCAGGCTGCGGCACCTGCCCTGGGCGTGCGCCGTGATGGCCGCGGCCCTCGGCGTGGTCGCCTTCCGGGTCTCGACCGCGGTGTTCTTCGGCGACGCGCTGTTCTTCCTGGTCAGCGCCGCCACCGCGTCCGTCGCCACCGGGCTGGTGCTGCGGATCCGCCGGGCCCACCTGGCGGCGCTGCGCGAACGCGCGATCCGGCTGGAGATCGAACGCGACCAGCGCACCGAGCTGGCCGCCGCCGCCGAACGGGCCCGGGTCGCCCGCGAGATGCACGACATCATCGGCCACAACCTGTCGGTCATCATCGGTCTCGCCGACGGCGGGGCGCACGCCGCGGAGGCCAACCCGCAGCGCGGCCGGCAGGCCCTGGAACTGATCGCCGGGACGGGCCGGCAGGCGCTCGGGGAGATGCGCCGGATGCTGGGCGTTCTGCGGGACCGCCAGGACGGTCCCGGGCTGCGGCCGCAGCCCGGCGTCGCCGACCTCGAGGACCTGTGCGAGCGGATCCGGTCCGCCGGGCCGCGGGTGCTGTACCGGACGGTGGGCGCCCCCGAGTCGCTGGACCCGGCCGCCCAGCTGACCGTCTACCGTATCGTCCAGGAAGCGCTCACCAACACCCTCAAGCACGCCGGACCCCGGACCAGCGCCGAGGTCCACCTGACGGTCGACGAGGCGGTGGTCCGCATCCGGGTCCAGGACAGCGGACAGCGGGCCGACGGCCCGCGGGCCGTGCCGCCCGGCGACGGCGGCCAGGGGCTGTCCGGGATAAGCGAGCGCGCCGCCCTGTTCGACGGGACGGTCACCGCCGGACCGGCCCCGGGCGGCGGCTGGACCGTCGAGGCCGTCCTGAACCTCAACCCGCCCCCAGCCCCGGAAAGCCGCGCCACGTGACCACCGTGCTCATCGTCGACGACCAGCCGCTCCAGCGATTCGGCTTCCGGATGCTGCTGGAGAGCACCGCCGGGACCTCCGTGGTCGGGGAGGCCGCCCACGGCGCCGAGGCGGTCCGGCGGGCCGCCGAACTCAGCCCGGACGTGGTGCTGATGGACGTCCGGATGCCCGGCATGGACGGCATCGAGGCGACCCGCCGGATCGTCGCCGCCGGCGGCCGCTCGCGGGTCCTGGTGCTGACCACCTTCGACATGGACGAGTACGCGCACGCGGCACTGCGGGCCGGGGCCAGCGGCTTCCTGCTGAAGGACGCGCTGCCGGAGGAGCTGCTGGCCGGGATCCGCGCGGTGGCCTCCGGCGATGCGGTGATCGCCCCCGGGCTGACCCGCCGGCTGCTCGACGCGTACGCCCACCACCTCCCGGTCCGCGGGCCGGGCGAGGGCCCGTCCGGTGACCCGCGGCTGGCCGCCCTCACCGAGCGGGAACGCGAGATCCTGGTCGCCGTCGCCCAGGGCTGGACCAACGGCGAGATCGCGCAGCGGCTGGTGCTCGCCGAGTCCACCGTCAAGACCCACGTCGGCCGGGTCCTCGCCAAGGTCGGTGCCCGCGACCGGGTGCAGGCCGTGATCTTCGCGTACGACCTCGGGCTGACCCGCGCGGCCGGCCCCGTCTGACCGGTCCCCTCCGCGCTGCGCAAGATCATCGAGGGGTGGGGGCTGGCTAGGCTGTCGCCATGACGATGCCCAGGACCCGCCCGGTGAGCGTGGACGCGATGATCGAGGACCTGCGGACCCTGGTCGGCGTCGAGTCCCCCTCGCGCGACCTCGAGGCCCTGGCGGTGTCGGCGAAGACGGTCGCCGCCGTCCTGGAATCCCGCCTCGGCGGACGCGCCCGGCTGATCGACAGCGGGGCCGGGTCCCACGTCCACTGGTCCGGCGGTGGCGAACCCCGGGTCCTGATCCTCGGCCACCACGACACGGTCTTCCCGCTCGGCACCCTGCAGCGGCGCCCGTTCACGGTGGCGGACGGGCGGGCGACCGGGCCCGGCGTCTTCGACATGCTCGGCGGCCTGGTGCAGGCCGTCCACGGCGTCGCGGCCCTGGCGGACCGGACCGGCGTCGAGATCCTGGTGACCGCCGACGAGGAGGTCGGCTCCGCCACCTCCCGGCCCCTCATCGAGGAACGGGCCCTCGCCTGCGGAGCCGTCCTCGTGGTCGAGGGGGCCGCCGACGGCGGCGGGCTGAAGACCGCCCGCAAGGGCTGCGGCACCTTCACGATCACCGTCACGGGCCGGGCGTCGCACGCCGGGCTGGAACCCGAGGCCGGGGTCAACGCCCTGGTCGAAGCGGCCCACCAGGTCCTGGCCGTCGCCGCACTCGGCCGGCCCGACCTCGGCACGACCGTCACCCCGACCGTCGCGTCCGCCGGCACGCTGGACAACGTCGTCCCGGCGGCGGCGACCGTGGTCGTCGACGTCCGGGTCGAGTCGGCCGCCGAGCAGGAACGGATCGAGTCCGCCTTCGCCGCCCTGGCCCCGCACCTCGACCGGGCCGAGATCACCGTCGAAGGATCGGTCGGCCGGCCCCCGATGCCGGCGTCCGCCTCGGCCGGGCTGTTCGCGGTGGCGGCGCGGCTGCTCCCCGGCATCGAGGGCCGGGCGGTCGGCGGCGGCAGTGACGGCAACTTCACCGCCGCCCTGGGGGTGCCGACCCTCGACGGGCTCGGCGCGGTGGGCGGCGGCGCCCACGCCGACCACGAGTACCTGCTGATCGACCGCATGGCCGAGCGGGCGGAGCTGGTCGCCGGCCTGGTGGACGCGGTCCGGCAGGGGGGCGGCCTGCTGCGGGGGTAGCCCCCGCGAGTGGCGTTGGCCGCTGCGGAGCGGTGCGGGTCCCCGGACGGCCGAGTGCCGGAGCACCGCGACCCGGCCGGCCCCGGGTGCCGATGCCTCAGGGCGCCGTGAAGAGGCCCGGGAAGCCAGGGGCGAGCCACGGGCGGCGGCCCCAGGCGAGGATCTTGCCGCGGAGCAGGACGGCGACCGGGCCGACCCGGCCGAGGGCGAGCAGGAAGAACGCCACCGGGTCGGCCAGGATCGTGCAGTCGGCCCGCGGCGGCGGACCGTCGGTGACCACCGCCACCCCGTCGGTGAAGGTGACCGCGAACCCGCCGCCGCCGCGTACCCGCAGGTCGTAACAGGCACTGTGGCCCGCCGCCGCCCGGTCGTTCACCACCCTGGGCATGGCGGTGCGCAGGAACGGCACGGTCAGCGCGACGCGGTGACGGTCGATCGGGTGCGGCCGCCGCAGGGCGACGGCGATGTCGTACGCGTGCCCGAGCATGTGGGTCAGCAGGTACGAGCCGAGGGTGCCGAGGTCCATCGGGCCCAGCGGGGTGAGGACCGGTTCGGTGGCGGCGCGCGGGCCGGCGGCGTCGGTGAAGGCCCGGGCGTGGCGGACGATGGCGTCGGCCAGGGCGGCCGGGTCGCGTTCGGGGTAGGCGGCGAGGGAGGCCTCGTTGGCGGCGGCCAGGCTGCCCGGGGTGCCGTCGCCGTACGGGCGTTCGGCGCCCGTGGCCAGCGCGGCCATCAGCTCGTTGGCCAGCGCCAGGTGGGCCGCCGCCTGGCCGACCGTCCACTCGGCCCCGGGGATCGGCAGATCCGGGTCGTCGCAGCCGAGCAGCAGGGCGGCCGTCTCCGCGGCCACCTCGTCGACCGCGCGGAGCAGGTCGTCGCGGATCGCGGTCCGGGGCCCGGTGGGTGAGGTCATGGATGTGAAGCGTGGGGCACGGCGGCCCGGCTGTCCAGAGGTGGACCGCTCCCGATCCGCACCGGATCCCCACCCGGCCCGCCAAGCACCGGCGCAGGTCAGGCGGACGGGTGTTCTAGGATGTCGGCCTATGACGGATGCACGGGGGATGGAATCGGCCCACAGCGGCGAACCACTGGTGACCGGAGTGCCGGAGCCCGACTGGCAGGGGCTGGCGGAGCGTCACGAGCGTGAACTGCGGCGGCGCAAGCAGGTCAGGCTGACCGTGGCGGGCGTCCTCGCCGTCGCCGTCGTCGGGGGCGGGGTCGCCACGGCGGTGCAGGTGGCCGGTCCGAAGCACGGCTCCCCGAACGCCGCCGGCGCCACCTCGGCCGCACCCGC
>NZ_JAIZ01000433.1:0-5596 GCF_000710465.2 Kitasatospora sp. MBT63
GGGCGGGCCGCGGGCCGAGGACGCCGAGCCGGGCGGCGGCGACGAGCAGCCGGGGCCAGTCGCGCGGCGCGGGTCGGACGGGGCCCTGGCCGGCGAGGGCGCCGCGGATCCGGGTCAGGGCGGTGCCGAGGTCGCCCTCGACGTCCAGGTCGCCGGTGATGTAGGCGTCGGCGAGGCCGAGTTCGCCGGGCTGCCAGAGCAGCCGGCGCAGCGCCCGGCGGTGGCGCACGACGACGGTGGGCGCGCCGTCCGGGCCCGCGGTGGAGCCGTCCCAGGCGCGCAGCCGGAACGGCACGGGCCGGCCGAGGACGTCGCCGATCAGGGGGACCAGTCGGTCCGCGACGGTGGTCACCGGTCCTCCTGCGGGCGGGTCAGCAGCAGCTGCTGGACGTCGAGGTAGCCGGTGCGGAACCCGGCCTCGGAGTACGCCAGGTAGAGCTCCCACATCCGTTGGAAGACCCGGTCGAAGCCGAGGTCGGTGACCTCGTCGGTGCGTGCGGTGAAGCGTTCCCGCCACAGCCGCAGGGTCTCGGCGTAGTGCGGGCCCCAGGCGCTGCGGTGGGTGAGGCGCAGGCCGGTGTGGCGGGCGGCGGTCTGGGCGATGGCCTGGACGGAGGGGATCAGGCCGCCGGGGAAGATGTACTTGAGGATCCAGGTGTAGGTGTCGCTGCTGGCGAGCATCCGGTCGTGCGGCATGGTGATGGCCTGCAGGGCGGCCCGGCCGCCGGGGGCGAGCACCCGGTCGATGGTGGTGAAGTAGTCGGGCCAGTAGGGGCGGCCGACCGCTTCGATCATCTCGACGCTCAGCACGGCGTCGTAACGGCCCTCGGCGGCGCGGTAGTCGCAGAGCCGGACCTCGGCGCGCCCGGACAGGCCGGCGTCGGCGATCCGGCGGCGGGCGAGGTCGAGCTGTTCGGCGGAGAGCGTGAGGGAGACCACCCGGGCGCCGCGGGCGGCGGCCCGCAGGGCGAGTTCGCCCCAGCCGGTGCCGATCTCCAGGACGCGGGTGCCGTGGCCGACCCGGGCGAGGTCGAGCAGCCGGTCGATCTTGTGGTGCTGGGCGGTGGCGAGGTTGTCCCAGCGGGCCAGCGGGCGGCCGTCGGCATTGGTCGGGAAGAGGGCCGAGGAGTAGGTCATGGTGGGGTCGAGGAAGAGCGCGAACAGCTCGTTGGAGAGGTCGTAGTGGCGGCTGATGTTGCGCCGGGAGTTGGCGGTGGACGGCAGTTCGGCGGGCGGCTTGCGCGGCACGTACAGGCGGCGCAGCCACTGGGCGCCGGTGGGGACCAGGGTCTCGGGGGCGGTGGCGAGTTCGGTGAGGAGGGCGACCAGGTCGGGTGAGTCCCAGTCGCCGGCCTGGTAGGCCTCGCCGAAGCCGATCAGCCCGGTGGAGCCGACCCTGCGCAGGAACGCGTCGGGCCGGTGCAGGCGCAGCACGGGCGCGCCGGCGGGGGCGGGGGCCATGGTCCGTCCGTCGGGGAGTTCGACCCGCAGGCCGCGGCGGCGGGCGACCCGGCGCAGCAGCCGTTCGGCCACGGCGGCGCGCAGCGGCGCCTCGGGGACGCGGGCGACGTCGGGCCAGCGGTGCGGGTCGACCTCGGGCCGGCGCCGGGCGTCGACCGGCTCCGGCCGGTGGTGGACGGGTCGGAAGGCTTGCTGGGTCACGGGAGAGGTACCTCTTCCTTGGCCTGGGGCCGGGCGGCGGGACGGGCGTGGACGGGCAGGCCGCGCAGCAGCAGCCGGATGCCCTGGTAGCGGATGTGCAGGGAGACGGCGACGGTGGCGAAGGGGTGCCGCAGGACGGCGCGCAGCAGGGCGGCGGGCCCGGCGGTGGTGCGGGTGGCGTGCACGGTGGCGGTGAACGGGCGGCCGCCGGCGCGTTCCAGGTGGATCGTCAGGGCGAGCCGTTCGCCGGGCGGGGGCAGGTGCATCCGGTAGGCGCCGTCGACCGGGAAGAACGGTGAGACGTAGAACTCCTTGGGGGTGGTGGCGCGGCCGTCCGCGTCGGGGTGCAGCAGGTAGCGGTGGTGGCCGCCGTAGGTGTTGTGCACCTCGGCGACGGTGCAGGCGGGGCGGCCGTCCGGGGTGTGGCACCAGTAGACGGTGATCGGGTTGAAGACGTGGCCGAGCGAGCGGGCCTGGGTGAGCATCAGGACCCGGCCGCCGGCCAGGTCGACGCCTCGGCCTGCGAGGTAGTCGTCGAGGTTGCGGCGCAGGGTGAGCCGGGGGTCGCCGGGGTGGTCGGCGGCGCGGAACCGCGCCAGCGGGCGCAGCGGGGCGGGCAGCCGGGGCAGCGCGTCCAGGTCGACCAGCCACAGCAGACCGCGGTGGCGGAAGGAGTGCCGCAGGGGTGCGGTCCGCACGTGGGTGGTGGTGGTCTCGTACAGCGCGGCTCCCCACGGTCCGGGCAGGGCGGCGGGGGTCATCGGGCGCCCACGTGGGCGAGGGACTCGGCGGCGGCGAGTCCGGAGCGGCAGCCGTCCTCGTGGAAGCCCCAGCCGTGGTAGGCGCCGGCGAACGCGGTGCGGCCGCGGTTGAGTTCGGGCAGCCGGCGCTGGGCGGCGAGGGCTTCGTGGGTGTAGACGGGGTGGTGGTAGACGGTGCGGGAGACGACGTGTTCGGCGGGGACCGGACGGGCGGGGTCCTCGTTCAGGGTGACCAGGTAGTCCTCGGCGGTGTCGAGCCCGAGCAGGCGGTTGAGGTGGTAGCTGACCTGGACCTGGTCGGAGCGGCCGGTGCAGTCGGGCATCCGGTAGTTCCAGGAGGCCCGGGCGCGGGGGGCGTTCGGCAGGTGGGAGGTGTCGCGGTGCAGCACGGTGGGGTTGCGGGAGTAGCGGAACGCGCCGAGCACCTCGCGTTCGGCCGGGCCCGGGTTGGCGAGCAGGGCGAGCGCCTGGTCGGGGTGGGTGGCGACGACGACGGCGTCGGCCTCGGTGCGGCGGCCGTCGGCGGTGATCACCTGGACGCCGTCGGGGTGCCGGAACACCGCCCGGACGGGTGCCCCGGTGTGGACGGTGCCGAGGTGGGCGGCGATCCGCTCCACGTACTGGCGGGAGCCGCCGACCACGGTGCGCCAGGCCGGTGAGCCGGTGACGTCGAGCATGCCGTGGTTGTCCAGGAAGGCGAACAGGTACCGGGCGGGGTAGTCGCCGGCCAGGTCGGGGGCGCAGGACCAGACGGCGGAGACCACCGGGGTCATGAAGTGGCTGACGAAGTACGCGGAGAAGCCCGCGGCGCCGAGGAACTGGCGCAGGGTCGGGTCGCCGGCCTGCGGGTCGGCCAGCAGCCGGCGGGCCCGGCGGTGGAAGCGCGGGACCTCGGCGAGCATCCGCAGGTAACGGCCGCGCAGCGGGGTGCCTGGCCGGGCGAGCAGTCCGGCCGGGCCCTTGGCCCCGGCGTACTCCAGGCCGCAGCCGTCGCACCGCACGGACATGCTCATCTCGCTCTCGCGGGTCTGCACGCCGAGTTCGTCGAAGAGTTCCACCAGGTGCGGGTAGGTGCGGCGGTTGTGCACCAGGAAGCCGGTGTCCAGGTCGACGGTCCGGCCGTCCGCGCCGGTGGCCCGCTGGGTGTGGGCGTGGCCGCCGAGCCGGTCGTCGGCCTCGAAGAGGTGCACCTGGGCGCCGTCCCGGGTGAGTCGGTACGCGGCGGTCAGTCCCGCCACCCCGCTGCCGACCACGGCGATCCGGCGCCCGGCGCCGCCGCTGCGGCGGGCGTCGGGGATTCCGGCGGTGCGGACGGTCTCCGGCATGGTCACGGTGGGCCCCTGTCCTCCGCGGGCCCGGCCGGTGGTGCGGCCGGGCCCGTCACGTGCGTGTCACCAGCCATTCGGAGCAGCGGGCCGGGCGGATTGGTGGGCGGATCGGCGGGACGGCCCCGGGGGGCGGGGCAGCCCGTCAGGTGAAGGCGAGCAGCATCGTCGGGGCCGCGGTGGGGTGCGGCGAGCCGCCGGCCGGCTCCACGGTGACGCCGACCCCGGCGGCGCCGCCGATCGGGCCGGTGAGCAGCACCGTGCCGGTCGAGGCGGGCAGCAGCCCCGCCGGGCGCATGGTGCCGGCGTCGTTGTACCAGAGCTGGTACGTCCGGTCGGCGGGCAGCTTCGGCAGGCCGGAGGCGAGGAACCCGGCCTGGCCGCGGCTCTGCGACCAGACCACCGTGCCCACCCCGGAGCCGGCCGTCGCGGTGCTGGTGCGGGCGTCGGGCGCAGTGAGCAGCGAGCCGAACGCGGCCTGTTGCTGGGCCAGCGCCGCGGTCCGGGCGCGGGCCTGCTCGGCCTGGTCGTGCTGCTGGTACGCGAGGACGCCGAGCGAGGCGGCGGCCGCGACGGAGGCGGCCAGCGCGAGCCGGTACAGCCGGTGGCCGAGACGCCCGCCGGTGCGGGCGCCGGGGCCGTCGGGGCCATCGCCGGTCGAGGAGGCGGGGGCGAGCTGGCGGACGGTGCCGATCCCGGCCATCACCCGGGCGCGCAGTTCGGCGGGCGGGACGACGGCCTCGGCGGAGCCGAGCCTGGCCAGGGTGGCGGTGAACTCCCGGACCTCCTGGGTGCAGGCCGGGCACTGGGCCAGGTGGCGTTCGAAGGCCTGGCGCTCGGTGTCGCCGAGGGCGTGGGCGGCGTAGGCCCCGGTGAGCGTGTGCAGGTCGGCAGCGGTTGTCACGATCCCACCCCCAGGCAGTCGCGGAGCCGGATCAGGGCGTCCCGCATGCGTGTCTTGACGGTGCCGAGCGGCGAGCCGAGCAGGTCGGCCACCTCGCGGTAGGAGTAGCCGCGGTAGTAGGCCATGGTGACCGACTCGCGCTGCAGTTCGGTGAGGCCCTGAAGGCAGCGCCGCACCTGTTCGCGTTCGAGCCGGCCCTCGACCTGTTCGGCGACCTCGTCGAAGGCGGGGGCGTGCGACTGCGCGGCGGCCTTGCGGTCGCGGTCGGCGGCGGCCTGGGCGGCCCGGACCCTGTCGACGGCCCGGCGGTGCGCCATGGTCATCACCCACGGCATCACCTCGCCGAGTTCCGGCCGGTAGCGGGCGGCGGTGCGCCACACCTCCAGCATCACCTCCTGGGCGACCTCCTCGGACTGCGCCGGGTCCCGCAGCACCCGGCGGACCAGGCCGAGCACCGGGCCGGCCACCGCGTCGTACAGCCGGCCGAACGCGTCCTGGTCGCCGAAGGCCACCTTGGCGACCAGTTCCTGCAGGTCCGGGCCGCGGCGGTGCGGGCCGGAGAGGTGGACGACGGTGTTCACCGGGCCACCCCCCGGCACCCGGCCGCCGGGTGCGGCGGACGGACCCTCGGGCCGGTCGGGCGGACGGCTGGCATGGGTGACCTCCTGGGAACGGGACGGACCGCCGCGGCGTCCCGGACCTGGGGTGCCTCGGCAACGGGTGTTCGGAGCCGTCGCGGCGGCGGATTGGTCCGAACCGGCGAACCCATGATCCGATCATGGACCCGGACCGCCCGGCCCCGCCCGGATTCGGCCGGATCGGACCGATCCGATTCCCGTACGGCACCGAATCACCACCGGACCACCCGTCCACCCGCCCGCGACCACCACGCCGCCCACCACACCGAGGAGGCCAGCCGTGCCGGCCGACCCGCCCACCGGCCC
>NZ_JAIZ01000433.1:5719-8495 GCF_000710465.2 Kitasatospora sp. MBT63
ATCTACGCCGAACCGGCCGCCGCCGCCTCCCCGCGCGGCCGCCAGGTCCTGGAGCGCTTCCCCGGCGCCCGGGTCACCGAGGTCGCCTCGCACTGGCAGATCCCGCACCTGCACGGCAACGCCGGCAACGTGGAGCGCTGGGCCCGGATCAAGCGCGAGGTGCTGGTGCTCGGCGTCAAGAAGTCGCTGACCGCCCGGCCCAACGGCCGCTCCGCGGACTGGATCGCCCCGAGCTCGGCCAACGGCTGCGCGCTCGCCTGCGCCTACTGCTACGTCCCGCGCCGCAAGGGCTACGCCAACCCGGTCACCGTCTTCACCAACATCGACCGGATCATCGGCTACCTGGGCCGCCACCTCGCCCGCCAGGGCCGCAAGCCCGAGCCCAACCAGTGCGACCCGACCGCCTGGGTGTACGACATCGGCGAGAACAACGACTGTGCGGTGGACGCCCTGGTCTGCGACAACACCGCCGACCTGATCCGGGCCTTCCGGCACTGGCCCACCGGCAAGGCCTCGTTCGCCACCAAGTGGGTCAACCGCGACCTGCTGGCGCTGGACCCGCGCGGCCGCACCCGGATCCGGTTCTCGGTGATGCCGCCCGCCGACGCCCGGCTGCTGGACGTCCGGGCCGCGCCGGTGCCCGACCGGCTGGCCGCCGCCGCGGACTTCCGAGAGGCTGGGTACGAGGTGCACTTCAACCTGTCCCCGGTCGTCCTTCGGGAGGGCTGGGAGCGGGACTGGGCCGAGCTGCTGAGCCGGATGGACGACATCCTGCCGCCCGCCGTCAAGGCGCAGGCCGCCGCCGAGATCATCCTGCTCACCCACAACCAGCAGCTGCACCACGTCAACCTGGGCTGGCACCCCGCGGCCGAGCAGGTGCTCTGGCGCCCGGACCTCCAGGAGCCCAAGCGCTCCGAGAACGGCGCCGACAACGTCCGCTACCGGGTGGGCCGCAAGGCCGAGGCGCTGGCCCGGCTGCGCGGCCTGATCGAGCGGCACGCGCCCTGGCTGCGGGTGCGGTACGCGTTCTGAGCCCTCCGGTGCCCGCACCGCGGCCTCCCGCGGGAGGCCGCCGCAGGACGAGACGGGAGACGAGATGACCGACCACACCGACGCCCCGCCCGAGGGCGGGTCCGACGCCCGGGCGCTCTGCCTGGTCACCGGCGCCACCGGCTACATCGGCGGCCGGCTGGTGCCGGAGCTGCTCGCGGCCGGCCACCGGGTCCGCTGCCTGGTCCGGGACCCGGGCCGGATCCGCGACTACCCCTGGCGGGCCGAGGTGGAGACGGTCAAGGCGGACGTCACCCGTCCCGAGACGCTGGCCGGGGTGTTCGCCGGCGTCGAGGTGGCGTACTTCCTGGTGCACTCGCTCGGCACCGGCGGCTCCTTCGAGCGGCGCGACCGCACCTCCGCCCGGGCCTTCGGGGCGGCGGCCGCCCGGGCCGGGGTACGCCGCATCGTGTACCTGGGCGGGCTGATCCCTCCCGGCGTACCCGAGCACGCCCTGTCGCCCCACCTGCGCTCACGGGCCGAGGTCGGCCGGATCCTGCGGGAGAGCGGCGTCCCCACCGCCGAACTGCGCGCCGCCGTCATCCTCGGCTCCGGCTCCGCCTCCTTCGAGATGCTGCGCTACCTCACCGAACGGCTGCCCGTCATGGTGACGCCGAACTGGGTGGACACCAGGATCCAACCGATCGCCGTCCGCGACGTGCTGCGCTACCTGGTCGGCGCCGCCGCCCTGCCGCCGGAGGTCAACCGCTCCTTCGACATCGGCGGCCCCGACGTGCTGACCTACCGCGAGATGATGCTGCGCTACGCCGGGATCGCCGGACTGCCCCGGCGGCTGATCGTGCCGGTCCCGGTGCTCACCCCGCGGCTGTCCAGCCACTGGGTCGGCCTGGTCACACCGGTCCCGAACTCGATCGCCCGTCCGCTGGTGGAGTCGCTGCGGCACGAGGTGGTCTGCCGGGAGCACGACATCGCGGCGCTGGTACCGGACCCGCCGGGCGGGCTGATCGGCTTCGACCGCGCGGTGCGGCTCGCCCTGAAACGGATCCAGGACGCCGAGGTCACCACCCGCTGGTCCTCCGCCTCGCTGGCCGGCGCCCCCAGCGACCCGCTGCCCACCGACCCGGACTGGGCCGGCGGCAGCCTGTACGAGGACGTCAAGGAGCGCGAGGTGGCGGCCAGCCCGCAGGCCGTGTGGCAGGTGGTGGAGGGCATCGGCGGCGACAACGGCTGGTACTCCTTCCCGCTGGCCTGGGCGGTCCGGGGCTGGCTGGACCGGCTGGTCGGCGGGGTCGGCCTGCGCCGCGGCCGCCGCGACCCGGCCCGGCTGCGGGTCGGCGACTCGCTGGACTTCTGGCGGGTGGAGGAGATCGAACCGGTCGAACTGCTGCGGCTGCGCGCCGAGATGAGGCTGCCGGGCCTGGCCTGGCTGGAACTGCGGGTCGACAGCGACGGCAACGGCGGCACCATCTACCGGCAGCGGGCGCTGTTCCATCCGCACGGGCTGGCCGGGCACGCGTACTGGTGGTCGGTGGCGCCGTTCCACTCCTTCGTGTTCGGCGGCATGGCCCGCAACATCACCGAGCGGGCCCGCACCCTGCCGTGAACACCCGCGGCCCGGAGCCGGGTTGACGCCCGATGCCGCCAACCTGGCCGATCCTGCCGGGGGTTCACCCCGCGGAGTGAACCCGGAAGTCGCACCCATCCGCTCCCGTCACCGCACCGAATGCAGGACGTGAGCAAGCAGACGACCACCGACCCGCAGCCC
>NZ_JAIZ01000434.1:0-2108 GCF_000710465.2 Kitasatospora sp. MBT63
CAGGGGGGACCCTGTGGGAGAGTAGGACGCCGCCGAACAAATTTTAAAAAGATAGCCCCCCTCCCTTCGGGAGGGGGGCTATCTGCGTTAATCTTCGCCAATGCAGAACCTGACCCTCACCTGGCAGACCTCGGCCGCTGTGTCCGGGGTGCTGTTCGGCGCGGCGTACGCCGTTCGGCGGGCCGGCCGTGGGCCGACGGTGACGGCGGTGTTCCGGGAGGCGGGTACGCTGCTGGCGCTGTTCACGCTGTGGCAGCTGGTGGGGCACCTCTCGCTGATGAGCACCGACCACGCGCTGGCCCGGGCGGAGTGGATCCACCGGACCGAGCTGGCCTTCGGCCTGCCGGACGAGGTGGCGTGGCAGCGGGCGGTGGAGCCGCATCCCTGGCTGATGCAGGCCGCCAACTACTACTACGCCACCATGCACTTCGGCGTCATGCTGGTGCTGCTGCTGTGGCTCTTCCTGCGGCACCGGGACCGGTACGCGTGGGTGCGGACGACCGTGGTGCTGACCACGGCCGCATGTCTGCTGGTCCAGTTCATCCCGGTCGCCCCGCCCCGGATGCTGCCGGACAGCGGCTTCGTCGACGTCGCGGCCCAGTACGGGCAGTCGGTGTACGGGGGCGCGGTCGCGGGGGTGGTGCCGGCCCAGCTGTCGGCGATGCCGTCGGTCCACGTGGCCTGGTGCGTGATCGTGGGGGTGGCCGTCGTGGTGGTGGGCCGCGGGCCGTGGCGGTGGCTGGCGGTGCTGCACCCGGTCCTGACGGCCGCCGTGGTGGTGGTGACCGCCAACCACTTCTGGGCGGACGGCCTGGTCGCCGTGGGCCTGCTGCTGGTGGTGTACCTGGTCCAGCACGCGTGCTCCGGCTGGCGTCAGGGCCCGAACGGGCCGGCCGGCCGGCCTTCTGCCGGAGCGGACGGCAAGGTCCCGGAGTGGACGCGCTCGGGCCGCTGACCGATCCGGTCGGGACGGCCGGGCCGGCAGAGCGGCCTGCCGCCGACAGCCCGCCGTGGCTCAGCTGTCGGTCTCCTGCGGCGTCGACGGGCTGAACGCCACCGGCAGCATTCCGGTGGCGAGCGACGCCGCGAGGGTCTCGGCCTGGTCCTGGGTGAAGGTGCCGGAGATGACGGCTTGGCCGCCGGTGATGGTGCCGGCGACGTACGGGTGGGACAGCACCTCGCCGTCCAGCACGATGGCGAACTGGTTGGCCGGGGCCTGTTCGGCGGCGAGCTGTTCGGTGCTGCGGGCGAAGGCGTCCGTACCGGAGCTGTTGAACGTCAGCTGGACCTGCCAGCCGGAGCCGGACTGCTTGTCGAAGGCGCTGCGGGCGTCGGCGATGTCGGTGCCGGGCACCGCTACCGGTGCCAGCGCGAACCGGTAGCGGGTGCCCTGTTCCGCCTCGTGCCCGCAGGCCACGGTCGGGGTGGAGGCGGAGGCCAGCGGGCGGGGGTCGTCGGGGGAGGCGGTTCCCGGGCAGGAGAGCGCGTCGAACTGCTGCAGCAGGTCGACGGGGACGGTGCCCATCAGCAGGGCGCCCGGGCCGCCGTCTGCGCCCGAGGTCCCGACCGGGGCCGCGGCCAGTACCTGGCGGAGCTCGACGGCGGCCCGACGGCCGAGCGGGGCGAGCCGGTCCCCGACATGACCTGCGGCGGAGAGGGTGACGGTGCCTGCGGTGACCTCGGTCCGGACGTCCCGCAGCCCGGCCTTGCCGGCCCGGGCGGCGAGCAGGTCGGCGGCCTGCCGGAGCTGGTCGTCGTCGAGCGGGCGGGCAGGGGTGAGGACCACCGTGGTGTGCCCGGCCGGAGCGGCCTGCGGGCCGGTCCCGCTGCAGGCGGTGAGGGCCGGCCCGGCCAGCAGGGCGGTCAGCGTGAGCGCGGTCGTCGAGCGGCGGATGCCGTACCGCCGGACCCGGGCCGTCGTCGGGAGAGCCGTCATGGACCGAGTCTTTCAGCAGGTCGGCGCGGCGGTGCCGGCCGGGCTCCGGTGTGATGCAACTGTGACGCCGCGTCATGCTCCCTTGCCGAAAGCCGGTGGCCGGCCGCTGCTCGATCGAGCCCGGCGTACCCGCGGCCCGCCGGCGGCCCGGCGGAGCCGCGGGTACGGCCGG
>NZ_JAIZ01000434.1:2201-7244 GCF_000710465.2 Kitasatospora sp. MBT63
CCCCGGCCCGCCGTGCCCCGGAGGGCTACTTGAGGGGCAGCAGGGCCCGGCCCCACCCGCTGTTGGCGAGTGTGGCGGTGGCCCAGTACCAGGCGCCGAGGCCCGACACGGCGGCGACCCAGCCGGCCGCCTTGCCGAGGCCGTCGCTGGAGCCGAACGTCGCGATGGCGTTGAGGACCAGCGAGACGGTCAGCAGGCCGTAGACGACCCGGCTGAACAGCCCGCCCTGCCAGGCGGCGAGGGTCAGCGTGAGCGCCAGCGCGGCCCAGAGCAGCAGGAACAGCCCCACGGCGTCCTTGCTCGCCCCGGCGCCCTCCGACCAGGCCGCCCAGAAGGCGCCGAGGCCGGTGAACGCCGTGCCGGTGAACCGGTCGCCGCCGCGGAACTGCCAGAGGCCGGCGATGAACAGAGTCAGCCCGCCCACCAGGTGGGCGACGGAGGCTGCGTCCTTGAGGCCGGCGCCACTGAAGATGCCGGTGGACAGCAGGCCGGTTGCGAGCAGGGTCAGACCGAGGGCCAGGTAACCGAGAGGACCCGCGTCGTCTCCTGCGGATCGGGCGTTCGCCCCGGAGGCTTCATTGCTCACCGGAGGCTCCTTTCACTTCTGGGCGCCGATGATCGGCAGATGTCAGGTGAAGGTGGGGGTGGTGCTGGAGGTGGGTGCGCGAGACCGCGCCGGAAGCCGCACGGAAGTGGCGTGCGGGCGGCCGCGGCCGAGTGATGAACCAGCAGGTCAGGTGCTGGTCGAGGGCCCCTCCGGGGGGAATCCCCCGGTGCTTGCGGTGTACCCAGTCGACGCGGCTTGTACCCTTGTGAATTCCACAATTTGTACAGTCGTCAGCTGTAGGACGGCGACGGTTGGACAGTTGCTGATCGAGTCCGATCGATCGGCCCGAGGGTGGACGCCCCGTCAGGCCTGGCGCTGGGCCGGAAGCGGCACCCGCAGGGTCAGGATGGCCATGTCGTCGGAGGGCGGCTCCGGCGCGAACCGCTCGACCGCGCGCTGGACCCGGGCCGCCACCGCGCCCGCCGTCAGGCCGGTGCAGCCGGTCAGCACCTCCGCCAGGCCGTCGTCGCCGAGCATCCGGCTGCCCTCCCGGCGCTCGGTGACGCCGTCCGTCACACAGAGCAGCACCTCGCCCGGCTCCAGGACCAACTCCTCGGCCGTCAGGTCGAGTTCGTCCATCACGCCGAGCAGCGGCTGCGGGGTGGCGGCGGCATCCACCTGGCCGTCGGTGCGCAGCCGCAGCGGGAGCGGGTGTCCGGCGCAGACCAGGGAGAGCAGGGTGCTGCCGTCGGGGCGCGGGGTGAGCTCGCCGTAGAGCAGGGTCAGGAAGCGGGAGCGCGGGCCCTCGTCGAGGATGGCCGCGTTCAGCCGGTCGAGCACCTGGGGTGCGCTGAGACCCTCGCGGGCCAGCAGCCGCAGCGAGTTGCGGGCGAGGCCGGTGACCGAGGCGGCCTCCGGGCCGGTGCCGCAGACGTCGCCGATGGCGAAGCCGTAGGTCCCCTCGCGGATCGGGAAGATGTCGTAGAAGTCGCCGCCGACCTCGTTGCCCTCGCCGGCCGCCTGGTAGAAGACCTCCACCTCGACGCCCGGGATCTTGGGCAACTCCGGGGGCAGCAGGGCGCGTTGGAAGGCCTGGCTGGTGGCGGTGCGCTCGGAGTAGAGCCGGGCGTTGTCCATCGCGAGGGCGGCCCGGCGGGAGAGGTCCTCGCCGAGTTCCAGGATCTCCTGGCGGAACCGGGTGCCCGCGGGGACGCCGAGGACCAGCAGGCCGATCACCCGGTTGCGGGCGGCCAGTGGCAGCACCACGGTCTCGCCGATCATGCCGTGCAGCTCGGGGTCGGCCGTCACGCCGAGGGTGCGGGCGGTCTCGGTGGGCGCGGTCCAGTAGCGGGTGCTGCCGGGGGAGGATTCGGCGGCCGGTGCGGGGGTCTTGTCGAGCAGGGCGCGCAGCGGGTCGATCCGGTCCTCGTTCTCGTGCAGGACGTAGGCGAGGTCGGCGGCGCCGTTCTGTTCGCCGGCGGTGTAGACGGCGCACCAGGTGGCGAGGGTGGGGACGGCCATCTGGGCCATCAGCGCGAGGGTCTGCTCGTGCTCCAGGGTGCCGGCCAGCAGTTCGGAGGCCTCGACCAGGAAGGACAGCGAGCCGCGGCGGCGGCGTTCGAGTTCGCCGAGCCGGGCGCTCTCCAGGGCCAGCGCGATCCGGTCGGCGGCGAACTGCAGGCGCAGCGCGTCCTCGTTGTCGTAGCGGCCGGGGGTGGTGGCGGCGACGCCGAGCGAGCCGGTGAGCCGGCCCTCGACCTTGAGCGGCACGGTGATCAGCGAGCGCATGCCGGTGCCGGTGAGCAGCGGGGCGGCGCCCGGCCGGACCGAGAGGTCCTCGTGGACGGCGGGCAGCCGGTCCGAGTCGAAGCGGGTGGCGCCGGACTCGATCGGCATCCGGACGAACCGGCGTGCGGCGGCGGCGAGTCCGGTGGCGGCGCGGACCTCGAACTCGGTCTCGTCCTCGGTGGTGAGCAGCAGGTAGGCGGCGTCGGCGTCGAGCAGGTCGCGGGCGCGGTCGACGATGCGCTGGAGGAGGCCGCCGAGGTCGTCGGGGGCGACGGCGCCGACGAGCAGGTCGAGCGGTTCGACGGCGGGCGGGGTGTCGGCGGCGCCGCCGGGGGAGCGCAGGACGGCGCGGTCCTCCTCGCGGACCAGCAGGCACAGGGCGGACGGGGTGCCGTGGGAGTCGCGCAGGCGGACCTGGAGGGCGTACACGTCGAGCAGGGTGCCGTCGGGGCGGCGGATGTCGAAGCCGCCCTCCCAGCGGGCCATCCGCAGGGTGTCGGCCAGGCGCAGGCCGGTGCCGCCGGAGGGCGGCCAGCAGGCGTAGTCGGACCAGGGCCGGCCGATGACCTGGTCGGCGGTGTGCAGGAAGAGGGCTTCGGCGTCGGCGTTCCAGGCGCGGACCACGGCGTCGTCGTCGATCCGCACCACGGCGACGCGGACCGGGCCGTCGCTGTCGGGCAGTTCGGTGCCGGGGATGCTCGGGAGGGCGTAGCGGGTGCCGCGGAAGTGTTCGGGCAGGGCGAGGCGGAACCAGACGGTCTTGCGGCCGGCGGCGTACTCGACGCCCCAGGTCTCGGAGAGGGCGGAGCACATCAGCAGTCCGCGGCCGCCTTCGCCGTCGGGGTCGGCGTAGTGGTCGGAGGCGGGGACGGCGGCGGAGACGGGGACGTTGGCGAAGGCGGGCAGGCCGCGTTCGGGGTGACGGTCGGTCACCTCGATCCGCAAGGTGTCCTCCTCGCGCAGGCAGCAGACCTCGGCGGAGGTGCCGGCGTGCACGACGGCGTTGGTGACCAGTTCGCTGACCAGGACGACGGCGTCGTCGACGATCTCCGGCAGGCCCCAGCCGAGCAGGGCCTCACGTACGAAGCCGCGGGCGGCGGCGGCTGACCGGCCGACCGGTTCGAAGGTGGCGGCTGCGCGTGCGGTGACCACTGCCACGTCTCCTCTGCTCTGGTCCGGCCGTCGGCCCGGTGTTCGGTGTCGGGCGGGTCGGTTCGTCGTCGTGCGGTCCGGCCGTGCGGCGCCGGTGTGTGTGCTGTCCCGGCCTCGGTGGTGGCGGTGGCCGGCGGGTGGTCGGTGCGCGCTCCGAGGTCCGGGTGCAGCGGTCCAGCCTACTTTCCGCTTGGTACCCCGTGGGGGTGGGGAGCCGAAACAGGCACCGGAGGGTGATTCTGCCCACCACATTTGCGCAAGGACGGCAACGACCCTGTGCAACCGGCCGGACACCTGCCTCCGGGGCTGACAGACTGGGGAGTCCGCGGCGTCGGTTCGGCGGAGTACGGTCGAGGCGGTGCCGGTGGCGGTGCGCAGCCCCGCTGCGGTGTCCGAGAGGCGGGCCCGGTGCCCGCGAGTGCGGTACTGAGCAGTCACGATGTGGGAGGGCCCCGTTGAGTTCGGCGACCAAGGACGTTACCGGTACGACTTCGGCTGCCGAGCGCGGTGGCCGTGCCGCCTCGGCGGCGCGCGGCGTCGCCGGGCGCCGGGCCAATGCGAACCGGGGGGCCGAGCCGGCGGAGCTGCGGCGGGTGCTGGCGGCGCTGACCGCGATGCGGGACGGCAACTTCCGGCGGCGGCTGACGTTTCCCGGTGACGGTGTGCTGGCGGAGATCGCGGCGGTGTTCAACGAGGTCGCCGAGCGCAACCAGCACCTCACCGGTGAGCTGGCGCGCGTGCGCCGGGCGGTGGGCCGGGAGGGGCGGCTGTCGGAGCGGCTGGAGATGGGGGTCGGCGAGGGCGCCTGGATGGCGGCGGTCGACAACTGCAACGCGCTGATCGACGATCTGGCCCGGCCGATGGCGGAGGTGGGCCGGGTGCTCACCTCGATCGCGGAGGGCGACCTGGACCAGCGGATGGAGCTGCGGTCGGTCCACACCACCGGGGCGAGCTATCCGCTGCGCGGGGAGTTCCTGAAGGTCGGCCGGACGGTGAACGGCCTGGTGGACCAGTTGTCGGAGTTCACCGACGAGGTGACCCGGGTCGCCATCGAGGTGGGTACCGAGGGCAAGCTGGGCGGTCAGGCGCGGGTGCGCAGCGTCTCGGGCAGCTGGAAGGACCTGGCCGACTCGGTCAACACGATGGCCGGCCGGCTGACGGCGCAGGTGCGCAACATCGCCGAGGTGACCACGGCGGTGGCCAAGGGCGATCTGTCGCGCAAGGTCACGGTGGACGTGGCCGGCGAGATGCTGGAGCTGAAGAACACCGTGAACACCATGGTGGACCAGCTCAACTCGTTCGCCGCGCAGGTGACCCGGGTGGCGCGGGACGTGGGTACCGAGGGGCGGCTGGGCGGTCAGGCGCAGGTGCCGGGGGTCGCCGGGGTGTGGCGTGATCTCACCGATTCGGTGAACTTCATGGCCAACAACCTGACGGCGCAGGTGCGCAACATCGCCGAGGTGACCACGGCGGTGGCCAAGGGCGATCTGTCGCGCAAGATCGAGGTCGATGCCCGGGGCGAGATCCTGGAGTTGAAGAACACCATCAACACGATG
>NZ_JAIZ01000434.1:7298-10242 GCF_000710465.2 Kitasatospora sp. MBT63
TCCGGTTTCGCCGAGCAGGTGACCAGAATGGCCCGTGCGGTGGGGACGGAGGGCATCCTGGGCGGTCAGGCGCAGGTGCCCGGGGTGGCGGGGGTCTGGAAGGACCTGACCGAGAACGTCAACTCGATGGCCAACAACCTGACCAACCAGGTGCGCAACATCGCGCAGGTGACGACGGCGGTGGCCAAGGGCGACCTGTCGCAGAAGATCCAGGTGGACGCGCAGGGCGAGATCCTGGAGTTGAAGAACACCATCAACACGATGGTGGACCAGCTGGGCGCGTTCGCCGACGAGGTGACCCGGGTGGCGCGGGACGTCGGTACCGAGGGGATCCTGGGCGGTCAGGCGAGTGTGCCGGGGGTGTCGGGGACCTGGAAGGACCTGACCAACAGCGTCAACCTGATGGCGAACAACCTGACGAGTCAGGTCCGCAACATCGCAGAGGTGACGACCGCGGTGGCCCGCGGTGACGTCTCCAAGAAGATCACCGTCGACGCCAAGGGTGAGATCCGGGAGCTGGTGACCACCGTCAACACGATGGTGGACCAGCTGTCGGCGTTCGCGGACGAGGTGACCCGGGTGGCCCGCGAGGTGGGCACCGAGGGCATCCTGGGTGGTCAGGCGCGGGTGCGCGGGGTGTCGGGTATCTGGCGCGATCTGACCGACAACGTCAACTTCATGGCGTCCAACCTGACCAGTCAGGTGCGGACGATCGCCGAGGTCGCCTCCGCGGTGGCCAACGGTGATCTGTCCAAGAAGATCACCATCGAGGCGCAGGGCGAGGTGGCCGCGCTGGCGGGCACCCTGAACACGATGGTCGACCAGCTGTCGGCGTTCGCCGTCGAGGTGACCCGGGTGGCCCGCGAGGTCGGCACCGACGGCATCCTGGGAGGCCAGGCCAATGTTCCGGGCGTGGCGGGGATCTGGAAGGACCTGACCGACAACGTCAACCTGATGGCGAACAACCTCACCGGGCAGGTCCGCAACATCGCCCTGGTGATCACCGCGGTGGCCCGCGGCGACCTGTCGCAGAAGATCGACGTGGACGCCCGGGGCGAGATCCTGGAGCTGAAGACCAGCATCAACACGATGGTGGACCAGCTGGGCGCGTTCGCGGACGAGGTGACCCGGGTGGCCCGCGAGGTGGGTACCGACGGGCGCCTCGGCGGCCAGGCCCGGGTGCCCGGGGTGGCCGGTACCTGGCAGGACCTCACCGAGTCGGTGAACGAGCTGGCCAACAACCTGACCCGGCAGGTGCGGGCGATCGCCCAGGCGGCGACCGCCGTGACCAGGGGCGATCTCAGCCTGCGGATCGACGTGGACGCGTCCGGCGAGCTCGACGAGCTCAAGGACAACCTGAACCAGATGATCGCCAACCTGCGCGAGACGACCAGGACCAACAAGGAACAGGACTGGCTGAAGACCAACCTGGCCCGGATGTCCGGTCTGCTGCAGGGCCGCCGGGACCTGGAGGCCGTCGCCTCGCTGATCATGAACGAGCTGACGCCGGTGGTGTCGGCCCAGCACGGCGCGTTCTTCCTCTCCCAGCCGGCCGGCCGCACCGCGGAGCTGATCACCGAGGACGACGACGAGAACGACACCGTGCTGCGGCTGCTGGGCAGCTACGGCTACAACCGGCGCTCGATGCCGACCACCTTCCGGCCCGGCGAGGGCCTGATCGGTCAGGCTGCGGTGGAGAAGCGCTCGATCATCGTCAAGGAGACCCCGCCGGGGTACCTGAAGATCGCCTCCGGGCTCGGCGAGGCCTCGCCCTCGCACCTGGTGGTGCTGCCGGTGCTGTTCGAGGACCGGCTGCTCGGGGTGATCGAGCTGGCCACCTTCAGCTCGTTCACCGCGGTCGCGCTGGACTTCCTCAACCAGATCGCGGACCTGATCGGCGTCACCGTCAACACCATCTCGGTCAACACCAAGACCGAGGGCCTGCTGCTGGAGTCCCAGCGGCTCACCGCCGAACTCTCCATGCGTTCGGCCGAGTTGGAGGCCCGGCAGGAGGAGCTGGAGCGCACCAACGAGGAGCTGCAGGAGAAGGCCGAGCAGCTCGCCCAGCAGAACCGCGACATCGAGATCAAGAACAGCGAGATCGAGGAGGCCCGGCAGATCCTGGAGGAGCGCGCCGAGCAGCTGGCCCTCGCCTCGCGGTACAAGAGCGAGTTCCTCGCCAACATGTCGCACGAGCTGCGCACCCCGCTCAACTCGCTGCTGATCCTGGCCAAGCTGCTCTCCGACAACAACGAGGGCAACCTCTCCGCCAAGCAGGTCGAGTTCGCCGAGACCATCCACGGTGCCGGGTCCGACCTGCTCCAGCTGATCAACGACATCCTCGACCTGTCCAAGGTCGAGGCGGGCAAGATGGACGTCCGCCCGGCCAAGATCGCGCTGGTCCAGCTGGTGGACTACGTCGAGGCGGCGTTCCGGCCACTGGCCGCCGACAAGAACCTGGACTTCGCGGTCCGGGTGGCCCCGGAGCTGCCGGCCACCCTGCACACCGACGAGCAGCGGCTCCAGCAGGTGCTGCGCAACCTGCTCTCCAACGCGGTCAAGTTCACCGACGCCGGCGCCGTCGAGCTGCTGATCCGACCGGTCGGCGCGGAGGTCCCGCAGCACGTGCGGGAGCTGCTGCTGGAGGCCGAGGCGATCGGCGACCCGGACGAGGCACTGATCGCCTTCTCGGTCTCCGACACCGGCATCGGCATCCCCGGCAACAAGCTGCGGGAGATCTTCGAGGCGTTCAAGCAGGCCGACGGCGGTACCAGCCGCAAGTACGGCGGCACCGGCCTCGGCCTGTCGATCAGCCGCGAGATCGCCCGGCTGCTCGGCGGCGAGATCCACGTGGAGAGCGAGCTGCACGGCGGCTCCACCTTCACGCTGTACCTGCCGCTGCGCAGCGAGGCGCCCGGGTTGCCCGCGCCGGACCGCCCGGCCG
>NZ_JAIZ01000435.1 GCF_000710465.2 Kitasatospora sp. MBT63
GGCGGCTGGGGCGGGGGGGGGCGGCTGGGGCGGACCGGCTCAGCGGGCCGCGGTCGGTGCTGCGGCCCGCCGAGGGGGCACGGGTCCCTCGATGCCCCGGCCGATCACGCCCATCAGGTCCGCGAGCAGTTCGTGGGCGCGCTTCTCGGCCGCGGGAACGCCGGCGGTCCGGCCCAGGGCGACCGAGAGCCGGGCGGAGGAGATCGCCGCGTCGCGCCGACCGAGCACGTGCAGGGCCCGGGCGCGGCTGTGGAGCGCCAGGACGGCCGCGGCGTCCTCGGATCGGGTGGCGGCGGCTCGGACGGCCTCGTCGGCACGGGCCAGGGCCGGACCCGGTTGCCCGGACAGGACCAGGGCGTCGGCGAGGCCGGTCAGCGCGGGCACCAGCAGGTGGGCGGTGGCCGGGGTCCGGGCGGCCTCCACCAGGTCGACGAGCATGGGCAGCGCCCGGCAGTGCTGCCCGGTGCGCAGCAGCGCGGCGGCCACCCGGCTGCGGCAGTCGTGGCGCAGGACCTCGTCCCCGGCCCGGTCGGCCGCCTCGATCGCGAGGTCCAGTTGGACGGCAGCCGCGTGGTGGGCCGCCCGCACGGTGTGGAGGACGGCAAGGTCCGTGCCGAGCCGGGCGACGGCCGCGTCGTCGTTCCCGGCCCGGGCCGCGCGCAGTCCGGCCTCGGCGACGGTCCGCCAGTGGCACCGGTCGTGGTCGGTCTCCTCGTGGAGCAGGGCGGTGCGGTGGGCGAGCCACCAGGTACCGGGGGCCGGGCCGTTGCGCTCACCGAGGAGCACGAGGGCGCGCAGGCTGCCCTCCTCCTCCTCGAAGGCGCCCCTGATCGACGCCGGCCCGCCGTCCGCCGTGCACGCGGCCGTCCACTCGGCGGTGACGTCCAGGTAGTGGTCCATCAGCCGGTCGAGGGCGGCGGACCGTTCGTCCCGGCCGAGCTCGGCGGCGTACCGGGCGGCGTAGCGGCGCACCGATTCGCGCCTGCTGTAGCGGCCGGGGGCCGCCTCGTCCAGCAGGTGGACCGCGTCCAGTTCGGCCAGCAGGGTGCGGGTGGCGGTGCGCGGGGTGCCGGCGAGGGCGGCCGCGGCTCCGGTGTCGATCACCTTTCCGGGGTGCAGGCCCAGCAGTGCGAACAGCCGGGCCGCGGGGGGAGCCAGCGTCCGGTGGGTCCGGTCCAGGGCGGCGACCAGGCCGGCCGGGGCACCCGCCGGGCCGGCACCGACCCCCGAGAGGACCGTCAACCCCGCCTCCGGGTCGGCGAGTTCGTGGGCGAGAGCGCCCGCCGACCAGTCCGGCCGGGCGGCCAGCCGGGTGGCGGCCAGGCGCACGGCCAGCGGCAGGCGCTCGCAGTGTTCGACGAGTTCGGCGACCGCGCCCGGGTCGTCCTCGACCCGGTCCGGCCCCCAGGCACGGGCGAGCAGCGTGACGGCGTCCTCGTGGGTGAGGGCACCCAACGGCACCGGGACGCCGCCCTCGTGGACCAGCAGGCGGTGCAGTCGGCTGCGGCTGGTGACGACGGTGACCGGGGTCCGCTCCGCGCCTTCGGCGCCGGGCGGCGGCGGGTCGGGCAGGAGGGGGAGGATCTGCTCCCGGGAGGCCGCGTCGTCCAGCAGGACCACCATCCGCCGGCCGGCGACGAGTTCGCGGTAGCGGCGGGAGCGTTCGGCCGTCGACGCGGGGAGGTCGTCCGGCGCGACGCCGAGCGCGGTGAGGAAACCGCCCAGGACGTCCGCCGGTTCCCGTGGCCCGCCCGGGTCGAACCCGCCCAGGGCGGCGTCCAGGACGCCGTCCGGGAAGTTCCCGGCCCGCTGCGCGGCCCAGTACCGGACCAGGGCGGTCTTGCCCGCCCCCGCCGGGCCCGTGACCAGGACCGGGCGGCCGGTCCGGGCAGCGGGCAGCGCCTCGTCCAGGCGGGCGAGTTCGAGGCTGCGGCCGCAGAAGCGGCGGTCGGGCACGAGGGGCCGGGCGACCGGCGGCGTTCCCGCGCCGTGCGGCCCGGCCCCGGGCGGCCCGGCGGGGCGGACCGGCATGCGGTCGAACCGCTCCCGCGCCTCCATGTGCTGCCCGTCCTGCTGCAGGCAACGCACCAGCAGGGCGGCCAGGGTCCGCCGGGACTGGTGGGCGTCGGCGGCCCCGGTCAGCGGGGCGACGGCCTCGCCGCCCCGGCCGGCCCGCAGCAGGGTCTCGGCCAGCCGTTCCAGCGCGTCCAGCCGCAGGCCGGTGAGGTGCGGGAGCTCCCGTTCGCGCAGCCGGACCGAGCCGCAGTCGGCGAGCGCGGGCCCGCGCCACAGGTCCAGCGCGGTCCGCAGCTTCGGCACGGGGCATTCCCGGGCCGCCGCGGCGGGGCCGACCGGCTCGCCCGGCAGTGCCGCCGTCTCCTCGCAGAGGCGGGCGAAGCGCAGGGCGTCGACCCGCTCGGGGTCACCGGCCAGCAGGTATCCGGAGCTGCGGGTCTCCAGGGCGAACCCCGGCCCGTCCAGCAGTCGGCGCAGTGCGGCGACGTGTCCCTGCAGGGCTGCCCGCGCGGTGGGCGGCGCGGCGCCGTCCCAGACCAGTTCGATCAGTTCGCCGGTGGCCACGGTCCGGTTGAGTTTCATGGCAAGGGCGCTGAGCAGCGCCCGCCGTTTCAGTGCCGAGGGCGTCACGACGGCGCCGTCCGGCCGTCGTACGACCATCGGCCCCAGCAGATCGATGTGCACGCGCCTCTCCCCCGTGCCGGGTCCTGACCGGCCTCCCGCGACACGTCCGCCCGCCGTGGCCCCCGCCGGTCGCTCCCGTGCCCGCCGCGTCGACCGGCGGGGCCGGACGATGACACATCCCGGACAAGTACGCACACTACACTGCGTCCCCCGGCGCCGACCTGTGGCGCCGGGGGTGTGGACGGAGGGGGTGCGGGGTGCGGATCCGGCTGCTCGGTCCGGTGGAACTGCGGACCGAACCGGTCGGCTTCACCACCGTGTCGGGGGCCCAGCGCCGGGCGGTGCTGGCGCTGCTGGCGCTGGAACTCGGACGTGTCGTGCCGGTGGAGCGGCTCTGCGAGGTGCTGTGGGGCGACCGGCCGCCGACCAGTGCGCGGGCCGCGGTGCAGGGGCACGTCGCCGCCCTGCGCAAAGTCCTCGTCGACACCCCGTTCGGCCTCCACACCCGGGCCGGCGGCTACCTGCTGACCGGGTCGGCGGACGACGTGGACGCGCTGCGTCTGGAGGCGCTGGCGGCCCGTACCGCGGGACACGCCGACGCAGCCGGCCCGGTCGACGACGCCGGGGCCGTGGCCCTGCTGGAGGAGGGCCTGCGGCTGTGGCGCGGCGAAGCCCTGGCCGACCTCCCCGACACCCCGCTGCGCACCGCTCTGGTGGACCACCTGAACCGGACCCGCACCGACGTGCTGCTCCGCTGGGCCGCGCTGCAGCTGCGCCGGGGCACCGGGGCGGCCGCCGTCGCCGTGCTGGAGCAGCATGTGCGGACGGACGGGCTGCGGGAGGAACTGGTGGCGCTGCTGATGCTCTGTCTGCACCGGGCCGGACGGCCGGCGGACGCGCTCACCGTGTACCACCGGACCCGTCGGCGGCTGGACCGCGAACTGGGCATCCGGCCCGGCCCGGCCCTGCGGGCCGCACTTGCCGAGGTGCTGGCCGACGACGGCCCGGAGCGGCCGGCCGCAGCCGCGGCCCCGGCCGGGCCCATCGTGCGCATCCCCGACCGGCTACCGCGCCGGACGGCCGGGTTCGCCGGGCGGCGGGCGGAACTCGACCGGCTGGACCGGGCCGGCCTCCCCGAGCGCACCGCCGGGGGCCCGGTCCTGGTGACCGGGCCGGCCGGCGTCGGCAAGAGCGCGCTGGCCGTCACGTGGGCGCACCGGGCCGCCGCCCGTTTCCCCGACGGCCTGCTCTACGCCGACCTGCGCGGCCTCACCGAGTCCGGCCCGGCCCGCCCCGAGGACGTCCTCGCCGATTTCCTGCACGCGCTCGACGTCCCCGCCGGGGCCGTTCCCGCGGACCGCGCCGACCGGGCCCGGCTGTTCCGCGAACGCACCGCCGGCCGGCGGCTGCTGGTGGTCCTGGACGACGCCGACAGCGCCGACCAGGTGGTCGATCTGCTGCCTCAGGACCCCGGCTGCGTGGCGGTCGTCACCGGCCGGGGGCCCCTGCAGGACCTGCCCGCCCTCGACGGGGCCGTCGTGCTGCAGCTGGCCGAACTGCCGCAGGACGACGCCCTGCTCCTCCTGGAACGTGCCCTGACTCCCGAACGGGTGCACGGTGATCCGCGGGCCGCCGCCCGCCTCGTCCGGCTGTGCGACGGGCTGCCGCTCGCGCTGCGGATCGCGGCAGCCCGGCTGGCCACCCAGCCGGGCTGGTCGCTGTCCGCATTCGCGGACGAACTCGCCGACGAACAGGCGCGGTTGACAGCCCTGAGCACGGACAGCGCGTTCGGTGTCCACAGCCGGCTGCACCTGACGCACCGTCGGCTCTCCGCACCGGCCGCCGACCTGCTCGCAGCCCTGGCCGCGCACCCCGGCGACCGGGTCGACGCCCTCACGAGCGCCGCGCTGCTCGGCACCGACACCCCGGCCGCCCGCCGGGCGTTGGACGAGCTGGCCGCCCACCACCTGCTCACCGGCACCGGGCCGGGGCGCTACGGCCGGGCTCCTCTGGTGCGCCCGTTCGGCGCCGGGCTGCTCGCCGAACGGGCGGAGCCGCTCCGGCGGCTGCCGAGCGAGCGGCTGGCGGACTACTTCCTCGCCGTCCTCCGGCGCTGCGGACGCTTCCTCGACCCCTGGCAGGAGGGGGCCGGGCCGCCGGCGCACCCGCCGCAGGCACTCCCGGCCATCGCCGAC
>NZ_JAIZ01000436.1 GCF_000710465.2 Kitasatospora sp. MBT63
CCCGGCCGCCAGCGGTGCGGGCCCGAGCCCAGACAGCAGGTCGGCCGAACGGCTGCCCAGCACCGGCGGTACCGCGAGGCCGCCCGCCACCGCCAGGTAGCCGCGCACCCCGTGGGTGGCCGCGCCGACCTCGACCACCGCGCCGGCCGGGACCCGTACGGCGGTGCCCCAGCCCGCCGGCCGGCCGTCGACGGTCACCGGCGCCGGCGCTCCGGTGACGGCCACCAGGACCGGCGCGAGGGCCCGCAACGCGACCCCGCCGAGGGTGGTCTCCAGCGCCGCCGCGCCGTCGGGGTTGCCGACCAGCCGATTGGCGGCGCGCAGGGCGGGCTCGTCGAGCGCCCCGGCGCGCGGCACCCCGAGGTGCGCGACGCCGCGCCGGCCCAGGTCCTGAACGGTGGTCAGCGGGCCGGGCCGCACCACCTCGAGTCCGGCCCCGGCCCGTACGTCCTCCGGTACGGCCGCGGGCCGGGCCGCCGCCGCCCGTTCAGCCATGCCCCACCACCGGGGTGAACCGCACCCGGACGCCCGGTGCGAGCAGCGCCGCCGGCTCCCGTCCGAGGTCCCACAGCACGGCCTCGGTCCGGCCGAGCAACTGCCAGCCGCCGGGGGAGGAGCGGGGATACACGCCGGTGTACGTCCCGGCCAGGGCGACCGAGCCCGCCGGGACGGAGCTTCGCGGGGTGGCCCGCCGGGGCACCTGCCACCGCTCCGGGAGGCCGGTCAGGTAGCCGAAGCCGGGGGCGAAGCCGCAGAACGCCACCCGGTACTCGGGCTCGCTGTGGATCCGGACCGCCGCCTCGGGCGACACCCCCCACAGCGCCGCGACCTCCGCCAGGTCGGCGCCGTCGTAGCGGGTCGCCAGCTCCACCGACGGACCTGCCGCGGGCGGGTGTTCGGGGAGCTCCCAGCCCGTCAGCAGCCGGGCCAGCGCGGCCCGGTCGGCGACCCCGTCCAGCAGGACGGTCCGGGCCGCCGGGACGATCTCCGTGATCGGCGGCAGATCGGCCCGGCGGGCGGTCAGCAGGGCGTACAGCGCGGCGACCTGTTCGGCCGACCCGACCTCCACCAGCAGCGCGTCCTCGCCGACCGGCCGGACGGCCGGATGACCGGCCATCAGACGAACGCCTCCACCCGCACCCCGGCCGAGGCCAGTGCCCCGCGCACCCGCCAGGCCAGCTGCGCGGCGCCGGGGGTGTCCCCGTGCACGCACAGCGAACGCGCCTCGACGTCCACCAGTTCGCCGCCGACCGCCGTGACCTCGCCGTCCCGCGCGATGCTCACCGCCCGTGCGATCACCGCCTCCGGGTCGTGCACCACGGCCTCCGGGTCGCGCCGGGGCACCAGGGTGCCCGCCCAGGTGTACGCCCGGTCGGCGAAGGCCTCGGTCACCACGGGCAGTCCGACCCCTTCCGCCACGGCGAGCAGCCGCGAGCCCGGCAACCCCAGCACCGGCAGCGGACCGTCGCAGACCGCCCCCGCCCGCAGGACGCCGGAGACCACGGCCTCGGCCTGCTCGTTGTCCTGCACCACCCGGTTGTAGAGGGCGCCGTGCGGTTTGACGTACGAGACCCGGGAGCCGGCCGCGCGGGCGAACACCTGGAGTGCGCCGATCTGGTACGCGATCTCGTCGGCCAGTTCCTCCGGCGGCACGTCCATCGCGCGGCGCCCGAAACCGGCCAGATCGCGGTACGACACCTGGGCGCCGATCCGCACCCCGCGCTCGGCGGCCAGCGCGCACACCCGGCGCATGGTCGAGGGATCCCCGGCGTGGAAGCCGCAGGCGACGTTGGCGCTGGTCACCACCGACAGCAGCGCCTCGTCGTCCGTCAGGGTCCACCGCCCGAACCCCTCACCGAGGTCCGCGTTGAGATCGATCACCGTCTCGGCCACGCCAGTTCCCGCCTCCCAGCAGCTCCTGAGGGTGATCGTAGGGCCTGATCGTTTCCGCGGGGGTACCAGCGGGTCCGGACGCCGGAGGGCGCGCGCCGTGGCGCACGCCCTCCCCTGCGCACCCGCCGTCCGGTGCCACCCGACGCCACCCGGCACCGGGCGTCCGCGGGCGGGCCGGGCGGGCGGAGCGGCCGGTCAGGCGGTCAGGTCGAGCGGGCGGGTGCGGACCGCCTCGGCCCACTCCAGCCGCCGGATCCCGCGGTCCACGATCAGCAGCGGGATCACACCGATCACCCCGAACGACATGTCGACGAATCGCCAGTACAGCGGGATGCCGCGGAGCGGACCGCAGATCAGCGCCAGCGGGATGACCCCGGCGCAGGCGATCATCGCCCAGCGGATCACCCAGACGTTGCGCACCGGGTCCCGCAGCGGACCCCAGAAAGCCACCGCGATCACCAGGTGGGCGAAGGCCAGCCAGTCGGTCCCGTACGCCAGGAACGGGTAGCGCTGGTTGGTGTCGGCCACGCCCTCGCGGACCCGTTCGCTCCAGCCGGCCAGGGCCGGGAAGTGGTCGCCCACCGCGCTGCCGCCGATCAGGTCGGCCGCCCAGCGGGTCTCCGACTCCAGCGGGAAAGCGGTCAGTCCGCTCAGCGCCAGGCAGACGATGAAGATCCACAGCCAGCACCGGACGCTCCGGCGGATCCTGTCCGGGTTGTCGGTCATTTCGCACGCCCCCATGTCGAGCGGCAGCCCGGGATCCGGTCCCGACCTGCGCGGAACCGACTCTAGACACAAAATTGAACACGTTCAACACGGCTTCGGGCAGGGCGGAACCGGCACATCAGCGCTCGTTTCGGATGTGTCGGTGCGAACCTCTAATCTTGTCCACCGTGACCGCCATCGCAGACCAGCCCGCAGACCAGCTGCTCCGGCCCGCCGCCGCAGCCGCCCGGCCCGCGCCCGGACCCGCCGCCGACGAGGGCCTCGCCCGCAGGCTCAAGGCGCTGGCCTGCACCGCGCCGCTGCACGACCTCGACAGCCGGAAGGTCAACCTGGCCGGCGAGTACGGCTCGTACAGCATGGCCGAGGTCGGCCTCGCCGCCATCGACCTCGTCACCCTCAACATGGACTTCGACACCGGCGCCGACCGGGACATAGTGCTCGGCCGCCTGCTGCCCCGGATCGCGGCGCAGAACCCGCGCCGGGCCGCCGCCGAGCACGAGCGGGTCGCCCGCTGGGTGCTCGAGTCTCTGATCAACGTCGGCAGCGTCGACCGCGGCTTCCGCGCCGTCTACGGCACCTTCGACCCGGACGGCGGCTACGTCCGGCGCGACTACGACTTCAAACTGATCGAGGAAGTACCCGGCCCCGACGGCGGCGTCTACCTGCGCACCACCGACGAGGCCGTCAACGTCCTGGTCGGCGCCCTCGACACCGACGTCACCTCCGCCCAGATCGCCGCCGAGGTCAAACTCGAGGTACTGATCCGCCGCGGCCGCCTCGCCGACGCCCAGCTCGCCGCCGAGCAGGCCCGCTACCGCACCGTCCAGTACGCCGAGACACTGCGCCGCGCCCTGGAGGCCACCCGGCGCAACGTCCGCGCGGTCGACTGGATGGAGACCGTCCCCGACCTGATCGACGAGGCGCTCGACCACATCGCCGACCGCTACCGCCACGAGAACGCGATCCTCACCAACATCCGCAAGGCCCGCGACGAGACCGAGGAGCCCGAGCACAAGCGCCGCGCCGCCGAACTGGTCGACATCGTCAAGGACTGCATCCGCCGCCACACCCAGCTGCAGACCCGCCTCCTCGAGGCCGGCCCGCTGTTCCGCGCCGAACAGGACCGGCAGGCCTTCGCCACGCCCGGCGCCCGCAGCGGCATCGACCTGTACGGGCACCTGCTCGCCCCGCTCCTGGAACTCCCCGTCGGCCGGGCCACCGGGCCCACCGACGCCTTCTTCGCCCGCGGCGCCGGACTGCGCACGCCCGTCTCGGTCCGCGTCACCGACCTGGTCGACCTGCTGCTCACCCCGCCCGTCGAACGCGAACACCTGGGCGCCGAGCTCCCCGAACCCGACCTGGTCGCCACCCCGGACGACAGCCGCTTCTCCGAGGCCCAGCTCGAATCCGCCCTCGAACTGCTCGACCTCCCCGCCGACGCCCCCCGCCGGCTCTCCGGCCTGCTCGCCGACGCCCGCCGCCAGGACCCCGACCTCCCGTACCTGGTCGCCCTGCTCGCCGTCCACGCCGCCAGCCCGCCGGTCGGCACCGCCTACCGCCAGGGCGAGGAACGCCTCCTGTTCGCCGTCGACGACGGCACCCGCCTCGACGACCCCGAATTCGGCGGCGCCGACCTCATCGTGGGCAGCGCCCTCCTCGACGCAGCCGGCATGGCCGCCGACCGCAAGGAGGCCACCTGATGCCCACACCCCCTTCCCCGGGGCGCGGGGGACTGCTTTCCCAGGGGCGCGGGGAACTGCGCGAACAGCCACCCCCGCCGGCCGCACCTGCCCTCCGTCCCCGGATGGCACTCACCCAGGGGCGCGGGGAACTGCGCGAACAGCCACCCCCACCCGCACCGGACATCCGTCCTGAGGCGACCACATCCGTGCTCCCCGCTCCGGGGTGCCGAGTGTCGTACGCACCTCGGTGCGGCTCCGTAGCCTCCCGTTTCGCGCAGTTCCGCCCCCAGCCTCCGGCCGGGGGTGCCCCCAGCGCCCCTGGGAAGCGGCCTGCCCGTCGTTCGCCCCTCGGAGGGGTGCGCCCCGTCCGCGCCGAGTACCGTCCGTCCCGCACCAAGGAGCCCCGCCCGTGATGACCCCCCACGACACGGCCTGGCCCTCCGAGAGCGAGCCGGCCGCCCCGGCCGCCCTCACGCCGGCCGATGTCACCGACGCCGCCCGCCTGGTCTCCTTCGGCCTCCAGGCGAAGCTGCTGCCCGCCCGCGACGCCGAGTACGCCGAGCTGGTCCGCCGCCACCGCGAGGACCCGGGCTTCGCCCGCCTCGCGGACGCCGTCGCGACCGGCATGGGCCTGGTGGTCCTGGAGGTGTCGCCCCGGGCCGGCATGGCCGTCGCCGCCGCCGAGGACTCGGTCTTCGCGGTCCGGATGGGCGACTACTCGCGCCGTGCCGCCTCCGAGTCCACCGACCGGTTCCTGCACGGCCTGGCCCACCTGGCGGTCGCCGCCCTCGCCTTCCCGCGCCCGGAGGACCTCGCCGACGAGGGCTACCTCGGCCGGGTCACCGTCAACGGCGTGGACGCGTTCGTCCGCCAGGCGTGCCGCCGCCTGGAGGAGCGGGCCGAGGCGGAGGGCGCCAACTCCGACCCGGCCAGCGACGCGCCCGGGCTGGAGGCGGCCTGGCGGGTGTGGGCCCGCCGTTCGGCGACCGGCGCCACCAAGGACGCCCGCCGACTGTCCGGCTCCACCATCGGCATCGTCTCCAAGGCGGTGCTGTTCCTGGTCGACTCCGGCTTCCTGCAGAAGACCTCGGACGACGCCGGCGGCACGTACCGCACCACCGCCCGCTACCAGCTCCAGGTCCGTGACCTGGCCGCCAGCGCCGCGATGGCGGAGCTGACCGACCTGGGCGTGGTCCCGGTGACCGACGGCACCCCGACCCTCCTCCCGCCGGACACCTCCGACGACCTGGTCGCCGACGCGGGCCTGCCCTTCCACTCCCTCTGACCCCGGCCCGGCCCGCCCGGCCGCGCGCCCGCGCCCCTGCTACCCGCCCCCGCCCACTGGAGAACCGCCGCACATGTACGAGCTCAACCGGGTCCGCCTGTACTCGATCGGACCGGCCGGTGCGCGCTACGCCGACACGGTGCTCGACCTGCGCGGTGTCGGCGAGCCGGTGGCCGAGCCCCGGCCGCAGCAGATCGGCCTGTTCGGCGAGGAACCGGAGGGCCCCCAGCGCCGTCCGGCGCCCGCCGGCGTGCTGTTCCTGGAGAACGGCGGCGGCAAGTCCGTCCTGCTCAAGCTGATCTTCTCGGTGATGCTCCCCGGCCACCGCAACACCCTCGGCGGCGCCAGCTCCGGCGTGCTGCGCAAGTTCCTGCTCGCGGACGACTGCGGGCACGTCGCCCTGGAGTGGCAGCACACCGTCACCGGTGAGCTGATCGTGGTCGGCAAGGTCAGCGAGTGGCGCGGGCGGCAGGTCTCCTCCGACCCGCGGAAGTTCGCCGAGACCTGGTACTCGTTCCGTCCCGGCCCCGGCCTCACCCTCGACTCCCTCCCGGTGGCCGAGCGCCCGAGCCTCGGCCCGGACACCAAGGCCCGAGGCCGGCGCCGCACCATGAAGGGGTTCCGCGACTCGCTCACCGAGGCCGGCAAGACCCATCCGCACCTGGACCTGGTCTTCGAGGACATCCACGACCGGTGGAACGAGCACCTCGGCGAGCTCGGCCTGGACCCCGAACTCTTCCGCTACCAGCGCGAGATGAACGCGGACGAGGGCGAGGCGGCCGGCCTGTTCGCGGTCAAGCACGACTCCGACTTCACCGACCTGCTGCTGCGGGCCGTCACCGACACCCGCGACACCGACGGCCTGGCCGACCTGGTGCACGGGTTCGCCGCCAAGCTGGGCCGCCGCGCCGAACTCACCGCCGAGCGGGACTTCACGGCCGGCTCGGTCGACCTGCTGCAGCGGATCGTCGAGGCCACGGCCGCCCGCGAAGGCGTCCGCGAGACGCACCGCGCGGCCGAACGCCGCACCCGCCGGCTCGCCCAGGCGCTCGGCGCCCGGGCCGGCGTCGAACGGGACCGGGTGCACGACCTGGCGATCGAGGTGGCCTCCGCCGCCGGCGCCGTCACCGCCGCCGAGGCGGACCGCACCCGGCACTCGCTGATCACCGCCGAGCTGACCCACCGGCACGCCACCCTGGGGCTGGCCGCCGCCACCGTCGAGGCCGCCGGACTGCGCCGCGAGCTGACCGAGGCCCGTACCCTGCACTCCGCCTGGCAGGCCGCCGAGGCGGTGCTGCGCCAGCGCGCCGCCGCCGACCGGGTGGCCCGGGTCTCGGTCGCGATCCGCGAGGCCGAGCTGGACGCCGCACCCGCCCTCGCCGCCCGCGCCCAGGCCGCCGGTGCGCTGGCCCGGGCCCTGGAGTCGGCCGCGCTCGCCGCCGAGACCAGGGCCGACCAGGAGGAGCTGCGGGCCGGCGAGCTCCAGGAGGACGGTTCCACCGCGCAGGCCGAGGCGACCGCCGCCGCGACCGCCGCCCAGAAGGCCCGCAGCGAGGCGGAGCACCTGCGCCAGCGCCTCGCCGAGGTCGAGCAGGAGACCCAGGCCGCCGTGGAGGCCGGCTGGATCGACCCCAGTTCGCAGGAGCCGGACCCGGCCCGCGCCGCCCTGCACGCCTCGGACGCCGAGAAGGCGGCCACCGCGGCGCTCGTCCAGGCCCGCAGCGCCGCCGAGCAGTCCGCGGCCCGGGTCCGGGAGGCCGCCGCCGCCGAGGCCCGCGCCGAGCTGGCCGCCGC
>NZ_JAIZ01000437.1 GCF_000710465.2 Kitasatospora sp. MBT63
TACGGTCATGGGGCTTTCTCGCATGTCCGACGGCCTGGTCCATCCGGAACTCTAGTCGCAGAGGCGCCGGCCGCCGATACTTCGGAGGGTGCGGCCCTGCCGGCCCGTCGGCCGTGTCGACGGGCCGGTCACCTCGTGCGCTGGACGACGAAGTCGGCGAGTGCGGTGAAATGGCGGCGGACCGGCTCCGGTGCGGCGATCTCGTCGAGCGCGGCAAGGGCGCTCCGGTGCTGGCGGCGGGCCTCGCTCTCGGCCCACGCCCGACCGCCGGCCGTCTCGATGAGTGCGGCGAGGGATGCGAGCCGCTGCTCGCCGTCGGCGTCGCCGTGCCCCCCGGCGAGGCGGTGGGCGAGTTGGCGCGATGCCGCGCCGGCGTCGTTGAGAGCGGCGCAGACCGGCAGGGACTTCTTGCGCCGGATGAGGTCGTTCCAGCGCGGCTTGCCGGTGACGGCGGGATCACCCCAGATCCCGAGAAGATCGTCCACGGCCTGGAATGCGAGTCCGAGGTGGTGGCCGAAGCGGTCGAGCGCGTCAGCGGTTGCATCGTCGGCGCCTGCCAGGACCGCACCGATCGAGCACGCGCAGGCCAGCAGCGCGCCGGTCTTCCCGTCCTCCATCTGCAGGCACTCCTGAAGGCTGATGACGTCGCGTTGCTCGTAGGCGAGGTCGCGGGCCTGCCCGTTGACCAGCTGATAGTTGGCGCTGGCGAGCCGCTCCAGCGCCCGGGCCGTGTCCCGGGACGTGGCGCCGCAGGACGGAGCCTGCACGATGACGCGGGTGGCCAGGGCGAGAAGTGCGTCGCCGGTCAGGACCGCCTGAGCGGCACCGAAGACGGTCCAGGCGGTCGGGCGGTCACGGCGCAGCTCGTCGCCGTCCATGAAGTCGTCGTGCAGGAGCGAGAAGTTGTGGATCAGGTCGACCGCCACGGCCCCGGGCACCCCGAGATGCGCGTCCGCTCCCGCGGCGAGGGTTCCCAGTAGTGTCAGCGCCGGCCGGACCGCCTTTCCCCCGTGGTCGGAGGTGGCGTTGCCGCAGAGGTCGTTCCAGCCGAGGTGGTAGCCGGCGATGACGTCCAACGGAGGTGTCAGGGTGCCGATCGCCTCCCGCAAGGCGGGTGTGTAGGCGGCGCGGGCGTGTTCGAGCAGGACGGGGACGGTCACCGGAGGCGCGGGGGCGGGGGAGAGGAACAGCGTGTCTGTCATACGGCAACCTCGTGGTGTGCGGGGCGGTCTGCTCAATCTAATGTCGAGATCGACCACCCTCCTGAATCCGTCAGGATGGTGGGCGGGCATGAATTCCTGGCCGGCCGGATTCCCTTGCGGCCATGTGTTCCGGCGTCAATTTCGATGGTTCGTCGCGTCCTCCGGTTCACTCCGGTTCATGCGAGTGAGGAAGACCTCGAACCCGGAGTCCCGCAGCGCCGTGCAGATCCGGGGCCCGCGCGCCCCGGCGACGGCGATCATCGCCCCTCCGTGTCCGGCGCCGGTGAGTTTGGCTCCGGCAGCCCCCGCCTCTCGGGCGATCGCCACCATGCGGTCCAGCGTCGGTGTCGACATACCCAGGTCCCTCAGCTCCAGGTGGGCCGAATTCATGGCGTCTCCCAGGTCCGCCACCTCGCCGTCGGCGAGTGCGGCACGGGCTCTGCGGGTCAGCTCGCCCAGCCGTGCCATGGGCCCGGGGGAAGAGTTGCTCTGCGCGGGCCGGTGACCGACCGCGTCGACCTGCGCCGCGGTGGAACGACGCTGGCCGGACTGGGCGATGACCAGGTCGAACGGTTCTCGTACGTCGAGTGGCAGAACCAGGGGCTCGGCTCCGGGCTCGAACCAGATCGGCCCGGTGTGGACGACGGCTCGGATGTCGAGCCCCGAGGACCTGCGGTGGAAGGCGTGTTCCACCTCGGTGGCCAACCGCATCACTTCGGTGTCGGTGAGTTCCGTGCAGGACAGGGCCGCGACGGCGCGCACGAGCGCGACGCTGAGTGCGGCAGAGCTGCCCAGCCCGCCGCCCGGGGGCAGTCGGGACTCCGTGTGGACGGCGACCCGGCACGGGTCGAGGCCGAAGGACACCGCCGTGGTCACGAGCGCCTGCCGCAGTGACCGGTCGCCAGGCAGGTCGTGAGCGTCCTGGCCGAGTTCGGCGACCAACGTCAACCGGCGCGGCACGGCGGTCGCGATCGCGGGGTGGCCGCACAGGACCGCGTGCTCTCCGAGCAGGATGACCTTCCCGGGCACGTGCTGGACGCTGCGGGCCCTCACGGCGGTGTACCGGGGCCGGAGTCACGACAGCGATGATGAAGGGCCATGTGACCTCGCTGGATTCCCTCTCCGGCCAGGGCCCGTAGGGCGGCGAGATTCTGGGCGAGTCCGACGGCGGCCATCACGGCCGCCAGTTCCCGCGCGCCGGAGACCTCGAGCAGCCTCAGCGACAGGGTCGCGCGCGGGTTGGCCCGGATCCGCTCACCGACCGTACCCACCGCGAGCGGTGCCTCGAAGGTGCCGTTCAGCCGCCCGTCCTCGTGTTCCCAGACGGCGATCGGCCGGTACCGGCCCGTACGCGCCGCATGGGCGTGGGCACCGGCTTCGATCGCGCGCCAGTCCTGGCCGGTGGCGAGGGCGACGGCGTCGATGCCGTTCATGATGCCCTTGTTGTGGGTGGTCGCGCGGTGCGGGCTCATCTCCGCCAGGGACGAGGCCGCGACGATGCGGCCGGCGATCTGCGCGCCGGAGTGCTCGGCCGTGGCCAGCAGCGCGTCGGGGATCGAGACGCGTGCCCTGGCCAGCCGCCGGTCCGCCAGGTTCGAGAGGATCCGGATACCGGGCACCCCGCCGGTCACCGCCAGCACCTCGGGAGTGAGCGCCTCGACCAGGGTGTTCACGGCGTTCGCCCCCATCGCGTCGCCCACGTCGGCCACGACGTGGACGAGCAGGCTCCCGTCCGGCAGGGCCTCGGCGCTGATCGCGCACGCGCCGCCGCCGCGCGCCACCATCCGTGGCTGCAGCCGGCGGGCGGCCGCCACCAGCCGGCCTGCGTTGTCGTGCACACGTGCCGCCGACGCCTCGGCGTCGGGCACCTCCAGGACGTGGATCTGACCGGTCATCAGCGAGGGGTCCGCCTCGGCGGAGACACCGCCGCACGCCCGGGTGAGCCGCGCCGCGTTCGAGGCGGCAGCCACCACCGACGGCTCCTCGGTCACCATGGGGACGAGCCGGTCACGGCCGTTGACCGTGAAGTTGACGGCGACCCCGTAGGGCAGCGCGAAGACCCCCACCGCGTTCTCGATCATGAGGTCGGCCGTGGACAGCGCAAGCGGTGCCTCACTCGCCAGGAGCTCGCACTCGTGTCTGCTGAGCCGGGCCGCCTCGGCGAGTACCCGGGCCCGTTCGCGCAGCGGGAGACGGTGGAATCCGGGATGGCGGGAGGTCATGACGTCCTCCGGCGGTCGGGGACCGGATGCGGCGGCTGCGCCTGCCACCGGGATGCTCCCGGGGCCGCGTGCCGACCGGATCTGCCGCGCTGCCGCAGCAGTTCCGGCAGCGCGATGTGCCACGGGAAGAGGTGCCGGCCGGTGCGGTCCGCCGGTTCGGCCTGACCGGTTTCCGGACAGGCCGTCGGATCGGGACGTCTCGCCCGGTTGGCAGCGGAGACGACGGCGTTGACGGCGGCACCCATGCTGTTGGAGTCGATGCCGACGCCCCACAGCACCTTGCCGTC